>JAFAEC010000225.1 GCA_023424215.1 Pseudomonadota bacterium | reverse complement strand
TTCCAACCCCCGGCGGGCGCGCCCCCGCCGCGCCCCCGCCGGTTCCGGAGAGTCGCCATGCCCGCCCCCCGACCCCCTTCCGCCGAGGCCGACCTCGCCTTCATGCGTTCGATCGTCGAGGGCGGCGGCCGGCCGTCGCTGACGCTGGCGATCTGCTACCTCGCCGGCGGCCTGCTCTACGGCCTGCAATGCCTCTTCCACGTCGGGCAGGCGTTCGGCGTGATCCGCTGGCCGGACCTCGCCAATCTCGGTTTCGTGACGGCGATCAGCGCCGCCTTCCTCGCCGTCCTGGCCTGGGCCGTCCGCCGCGACCGTCGCGACGAAGCCGACGGCCGCCGCGGCCCGCTAGCCAGCCGCGCCATGAACGCCGGACTCAGCGGCGCGGGCATGGCCAACGCGGCCATCCTCATCGTCTTCGGCGTCGGGGCGGTGCGCGACCAGGACTTCGGCGTCTGGCTCTACTATCCGGCGATGATCTTCGCCCTGCAGAGCGCCGCCTGGTTCATGGCCTGGAACCTCAAGAAGAAGGGCTGGATGCTGGCGACCTCGCTCGGCGGCTGGGCCACGGCGGTCGCGCTCGGCCTGCTGGTGCGCGAGCCGCAATGGTATCTCGGCGTCTGCACCCTCGCCCTGTTCGGACTGTTCGCGCTGCCGGGCTGGATCATGTACCGCGACGCCACGGCCGCGAGGGCCTGACCGCGTCATGGGCCTGAAGGATCTCGGACGGATCGACGACGTCATCCACGGCCGCATGCGGCTGGGGATCATGGTCTATCTGGCCGACGCCGAGACGGCCGACTTCACCGAGCTCAAGACCGTGCTCGAGGCCACCCAGGGCAATCTGTCGGTGCACCTGAAGAAGCTCGAGGAGGCGGGCTATGTGGCCATCTCCAAGAGCTTCGCGAACAACAAGCCGCTGACCCGGGTGTCGATCACGCCGGAGGGGCGCAAGGCCTTCGCCGGCTACCTCGACGCTATCGCCGGCCTCATCGGAAAGGCCCCGAAATGACCGGCGCGCCGGCGACGCGCCCGCCGGCCGGTTCAGAGCTCCAGCGGGTCGGGATCCTCGACCAGCACCGGCGTCAGCTTGCGCATCGCGCCGGAAGGGTCCGGCCACAGGATGCTCTGTCCCTCCGGCAGGCCGATCAGGCCGGCGCCGACGTAGGAGAGGGCCGAAATGCGGCCGGCGTCGATGTCAGCCGCCTGCGGCAGGACGATCTTGACCCGGCGAAGGTCGGTCGCCCGGCCGTCGCTGTAGTGGACCCAGCGATCGAGTCCGACGGCGTGCGCCGGTCGCTCGTCGACGACGGTGGCGCGGTCCAGCTCCTGCTGCAGCAGGCCGGCGACGCCGGTCGCTTCGTGGTCGCCCACCAGCCGCGACAGCAGGTCGTGCTCGGCGGGGGTCAGGAAGATCTCGGGCAGGTCCGCGGCGGACGCGCGGGCGGTGAGGGTTTCGGCAGCGGTCATGTCGCGCCTCCAGTCAGGGAGCGCCGCGGGGGCGCGGGCTCCGGGTTCAGGGATGTCGGTGTGTCGGGGAGGGGGATCGGCGTCGCCCGGAACGGACGATCGCGCGCACGCCTCCGTCCCGGGTCAATCGCCTGCGACGAGGCGACCCGCGTGATTCTGCTGTCGAGCGATGTCGGACGACCGGGACATGACGCATCCAAGCTGGGGTGCACGGAGGCCGAAGTCAAATGAACACCCCCGGATCGGCCGGCCGCCCGCGCGTCATGGGCATCGTCAACGTCACTCCCGACAGCTTCTCGGACGGCGGCCGCCACGCCGGCGTTGCCGCGGCGGTGGCTCACGGTCTCAGGCTGGTGGGGCAGGGAGCCGACATCCTCGACGTGGGCGGCGAGAGCACCCGGCCGGGCGCGGAACCTGTGGACGCCGACGCGGAGATCGCGCGCGTCGTTCCCGTGATCGAGGGTCTGCGCGCAGTCTGGAACGGGTCGATCAGCATCGACACCATGAAGCCGGCGGTCGCCCGCGCCGCCGTCGCCGCCGGCGCCACGATGTGGAACGACGTCGCCTCCCTCGGCTTCGCGCCGGACAGTCTGACGACCGCCGCCGAACTGGGCTGCGATGTTGTCCTGATGCACATGCAGGGCGAACCCCGCACCATGCAGGCCGATCCGCACTACGAGGACGTGGTGGCCGAGGTGACCGGCTGGCTGGTCGCCCGCGCCGAAGCCGCCGTCGCCGCCGGCGTCGACCGCGAGCGGATCTGGCTCGACCCCGGGCTCGGCTTCGGCAAGACCGCGGCGCACAATCTCGCCCTGACGGCGCACCTCGACCGCCTCGTCGTGACGGGCTTCCCCGTGCTCTACGGCGCGAGCCGCAAGCGCACCATCCAGAGCATCGACCCGGGCGCGACCGACCCCCTGGACCGCCTTGGCGGCTCGCTCGCCCTGGCGCTTGACGCCGCCCGTCGCGGCGCGGAGGTCATCCGCGTCCACGATGTGCGCGAGACCGTGCAGGCGCTGAGGGTGCAGGCGGCGGTGGAGGCGGCCCGCTTGTCCGGGGGCCGCGATTGAGCCATCAGCGGCCCATGACTTCCTCCGCCGCACGCGTCCTGATCATCGCCGGTTCCGACTCCGGAGGCGGGGCCGGGATCCAGGCCGACATCAAGGCCGTCACGGCCATGGGCGGTTACGCCGCCACCGCCATCACCGCCATCACCGTCCAGAACACGCTCGGCGTCCACGACGTCTATCCGCTGCCGCTGGACCTGATCGGGGCCCAGGCCCGGGCGGTGCTCGACGACATCGGCGCCGACGCGATCAAGACGGGAATGCTGGGCTCGGTCGAGGTGGTCGAGCGGGTCGCCGCCATTCTCGACAGCGCCGACGCGCCGGCGGTGGTCGATCCGGTGATGATCGCCAAGGGCGGCCATCCGCTGCTGGCCGAGGCCGCGGTGGCGGCGGTGCGGACGCTGATGGTCCCGCGCGCCGCCCTGCTGACCCCGAACGCGCCGGAGGCGGAGGCCCTGACCGGGCTGACGGTCGCCGATCTCGACGGCCAGCGCCGCGCCGGCGAGGCTTTCCTGGCCTTGGGGGCGCGGGCGGTGCTGATGAAGGGCGGCCATGTGCCAGGCGACACCGTCGTCGATCTGCTGCTCACCTCGTCCGGCGAGACCCTGCTGGAAGGCGAGCGGGTCGACACCCGCCACACCCACGGCACCGGCTGCACCCTCGCCAGCGCCTGCGCGGCGGGACTGGGGAAGGGCCTGCCGCTGGAGGTCGCCGTGGCCGACGCCTGGGCCTATGTCGCCGAAGCCATCCGCCGGGCTCCGGGTCTCGGCGGCGGCCATGGTCCGCTCGACCACGGCTGGCCGCTGCGCGAGGCGCGCCGGTGACCGATCTCGAACGCCGTCTTGCCGACATCGTCCGCGCCGACGCCGGCCTGATGCACGTCCTGACCACGGTGCGGTCGCTGGGACTCGAGGACTGGCGGGTCTTCTCCGGCGCCGTCTACCAGTCGGTGTGGAACGCCGTGACCGGCCGTCCCGCCGGGTACGGCATCCGCGATTACGACCTAGGCTACTTCGATCCGGACACCAGCTGGGATGCCGAGGACGTCGTCATCCGGCGCGTCGCCGCCGCCTTCGAGCCGCCGTTCCGCGACATGGTCGAGGTCCGCAACCAGGCGCGCGTCCACCTGTGGTTCGAGGGCAAGTTCGGCGAGCCCTACGAGGCGCTGTCCGGCACCGACGAGGCTCTCGCCCGCTTCGTCGCCCCCGCTTTCGGGGTGGGGGTGCGGCTGGAGGACGACGACGCGATCAGCGTGGCGGCGCCGTTCGGGCTGGAGGATGTGTTTGCGCTGACCCTTCGACCCAATCCGCGGCGCGGCCTTGCCCGGGGCTGGGATCGGGTCGTGGCCAACGCCCGGGCGCGCTGGCCTGAGCTCACCATCATCGAACCGGAGCGGGTCTGATGCGCCAGTGGACCGTCGACGCCTTCGCGTCCGCGCCTTTCCGCGGCAATCCCGCCTGCGTGGTCGAGCCCTTCGACGCCTGGCCGGAGGACGGCTGGATGCAGGCGCTGGCGAAGGAGAACAACTAGGCGGAGACCGCCTTCCTGCGCCGCAGCGCGGACGCGGCGCGCTTCGACCTGCGCTGGTTCACGCCCGGCAGGGAGGTCGATCTCTGCGGTCACGCCACCCTCGCCTCGGCCCACGTCCTGCTGGGTGAGCTCGGCGTCGGAGCCGACGTCCTGACGTTCGACACCCGGTCCGGGCCGCTGATCGTCCGTCGGGCCGCCGAGGGTTACGAGATGGACTTCCCGGCCGATCCGCCGCGCCCCTGCGCTGCCCCCGCCGGCCTCGCGGCCGCGCTCGGGGTCGATCCGGTCGAGGTCCTCGCCGGTCGCTACCTCGTCGCCATCCTGCCGGACGCCGCCGCCGTCGGCCGCGTGGCGCCGGACATCCGGGCCCTCGCCGTTCTTCAGGGCGAGGCCGGCGAGCCGGGGCAGGTGATCGTCTGCGCCGATGCCGGCCCCGACGACGACGTCGACGTGGTCGACCGCTTCTTCGCGCCGGGCTGCGGCGTCGACGAGGACCCTGCGACCGGGTCCGCCCACTGCATCCTCGCTCCCCTCTACGCCGACCGTCTGGGCCGGGCCGAGGTGCGCTTCCGGCAGGTCTTTCCCGGCCGGGGCGGCGACATCGTCACCGAGGTGCGCGGCGACCGCGTGCTTTTGCGCGGCCAGGCGATCACCGTGATCGAGAGCCGCTTGCGCCTGCACCCATGAGAAAGGGGGCGCGGCACGCCGCGAGGCCCCCGCGACGCGGAGGG
>JAFAEC010000188.1 GCA_023424215.1 Pseudomonadota bacterium | reverse complement strand
ACTACCCGACCGTGCCCAAGGGCACCGAACGCCTGCGCTTCACCCCCTCGCCCAACCACGACGACGCCATGATGGACGACCTCGTCCGCGCCATGGACAAGCTCTGGACACGCTGCAACGTGGCGCGGATGCCGCTGGCGGCCTGAACGGAGGCCAGGCGGCGACCGCCTGCGGCAGCGAACCGACGCGCCGGCTGCGGCGTTGCCGTTGGATGGCGCACGCCCTCTTCGACGAACCGGCCGAGACGGTCGCCCGCGCCCTGATCGGGGCCGAACTGACGGTGGACGGGGTCGGCGGCGTGATCGTCGAGACCGAGGCCTATGACGTCCTCGACCCGGCCTCGCACAGCTTCGTCGGACCGACGGAGCGGAACGCGCCGATGTTCGGTCCTCCGGGACGAGCCTACGTCTATCGCATCTACGGCCTGCACTGGTGTTTCAACGTCGTCTGCGACGCCCGCCAGCCGGGCAGCGCCGTGCTGGTGCGGGCGCTGGAGCCGCGCACCGGGCTGGAGCGGATGCGCGAGCGGCGCGGCCTCGCGGCGCCGGAGGCGCTGTGCTCGGGCCCGGCCAAGCTGTGCGAGGCGCTGGCCATCGACGGCGCGCTGAATGGCCGACCTCTGGCCGAGGCGCCGTTTGCGCTGCGCCTGCACCTGCAGCGGCCGGAGGTGGTGCAGGGGGTGCGGGTTGGCGTCACCAAGGGGGCGGAGACGCCGTGGCGCTTCGGGCTGAAGGGGTCGCGCTACCTCAGCAGGCCGTTGCGCGCGCCGGCGGCAGCGGCATGAGGATGACCGCCAGCCCCATGGAGGCGAAGTCGCAGCCGGAGCTGCCGGCCGGCGAGGGCTGGTGGTACGAACCCAAGTGGGACGGCTTCCGCTGCCTCGCCTTCAAGGCCGGAGGGAGGGTCGAGCTGCTGGCCAAGTCCGGCAAGTCGCTGGCGCGGTTCTTTCCCGAGGTGGTCGAGCGACTGAAGCGGCTGGGGGCGGAGCGCTTCATCATCGACGGCGAGTTGCTGGCGCAGCAGGGCGACCGTTACGCCTTCGAGGTGTTGCAGCAGCGGCTGCATCCGGCGGAGTCGCGCATCCGCAAGCTGGCGGGCGAGACGCCGGCGACCCTGGTGCTGTTCGACTTGCTGGTGGATGTGGACGGGACGGACCTGCGCGGCCGGCCGCACCGGCAGCGGCACGGGAGGCTGCAGGTCTTCGTGGAGCGGTTCGGCGGACCGCGGCTGACCCTGTCGCCGGGGACGGACGACCCGGCGCTGGCCCGGTCGTGGCTGGACGACGGCAAGCTGGAGGGGGTGGTCGCCAAGCGGAGCGACGGGCCCTACCTCGAGGGCGAGCGGGCGATGGTGAAGGTCAAGCGTCTGCGCTCGGCCGACTGCGTGGTGGGCGGGTTCCGCTATGCGAGCAGCGGCGGACGGGTGGGCTCGCTCCTGCTGGGGCTTTTCGACGATGCGGGCCTGCTGAACCATGTCGGCTTCACCTCGGCCTTCGCCGGGATCGACCGGGACGCGTTGACAGCGCGGCTGGAGGCGCTGCGCGGCGGGCCCGGGTTCACCGGGCGGGCGCCGGGCGGACCGAGCCGGTGGTCGACGGAGCGGTCAGGCGCGTGGGAGGCGCTGCGGCCCGAGTTGGTGGTCGAGGTCGGCTTCGACCATGTCTCCGACCAGCGTTTCCGGCATGGGACGAAGCTGCTGCGCTTCCGGCCCGACAAGGCGCCGGCGCAGTGCCGCATGGACCAGTTGGACTCGTGACGCCGGCGGCGGGCCAGTTCGACCTGTTCGGAGCCCCCCAGCCGGGCCTGCCTGAGGGTCTGAAGTATGCGCCGGACGTGATCGCGCCAGAGGCTGCGGCGCGTCTGGTCGAGACCTTCGCGGCGCTGCCGTTCGAGGCGTTCGACTTCCACGGCTTCAAGGGCAACCGGCGGATCGTCTCGTACGGCGGCCGCTACGACTTCTCGGCCAGCCGGCTGCGCGAGGCGGAGCCGGTCCCGGATTTCCTGCAGCCGGCGCGGGCGGCGGCGGCGGCCTTCGCCGGGCTGGAGCCGCAGGCGCTGGTCCAGGCGATGGTCACCGAATACGCGCCCGGCGCCGGCATCGGCTGGCACCGTGACCGTCCGGAGTTCGACAAGGTGGTGGGGCTGTCCTTCGCCTCGGAGGCGACGATGCGCTTCCGGCGGCGTTGCGGCGAGGGCTGGGAGCGGGCGGCGCTGCCGCTGACGCCGGGCTCGGCCTATCTGCTGGACGGCCCGGCGCGCGAGGACTGGCAGCACAGCATCGTCCCGGGCGAGCGGCTGCGCTACTCCGTCACCTTCCGCAGCCTGCGCTGAGGCTCAGCGCTTCTTGCCCAGTTCGGCGGCGATGTCCTTGACCATGCGGCCGGCCTTGCGGTGGGCGGTGACGATCTGGTCGCGGGTGACGCCCCAGCGTTTCATCCAGTATTCCACCGCCTGGCGCTCGGACAGGTCGAGCCGATCCTTGTCGATGAAGCCGCGCTTGTCCTTGAGGCCCGCCATGGTTCTGCTCCTGCGGCGGCCCTGCGCCGCGGGCGGCAGGGTAGCGCATAACTTCGTGTTTCGCGGAGTGAACCGGCCTTACCCGCAGGCGCTTTGAGGGGCACAAGGGGACATCGTCCCCACAGGTCGCATGGATATTCGATGAAGAGAGCCCGGCGCGCGCGCATCGTCGCCACCTTGGGGCCCGCCTCGCGGGCGCCAGGCATGGTGAAGTCCCTCGCCCAGGCGGGGGTCGATGTGTTCCGTCTGAACTTCAGCCACGGCTCGCACGAGGACCATGCCGCGGCGCTGAAGGCGGTGCGCGGGGCCGAGATGGCGCTGAAGCGGCCGCTGGGCGTGCTGGCCGACCTGCAGGGGCCGAAGCTGCGGCTGGGCCGGTTCCAGGACGTCGAGATCGCCGTGCAGCCGGGTCACACCATGCGCTTCGACCTCGACCCGACGCCGGGCGATGAGACGCGGGTGCAGATGCCTCACCCGGAGATCTTCAGGGCGCTGCGCACCGGCATGCTGTTGCTGCTCGACGATGGGCGGGTCCGGTTGCGGGTCGGCGAGCGGACGAACGAATGGGCCGACGTCACCGTCGAGAGCGGATCCAAGCTGTCCGACCGCAAGGGGGTGGCGGTGCCGGAGGCGGTGATCCCGGTCTCCGCCCTGACGCCGAAGGACCGCGAGGACCTGGCCTTCGCCCTGCGCATCGGGGTGGACTGGGTGGCGTTGAGCTTCGTGCAGAAGGCCGAGGACATGGCCGAGCTGAAGCGGCTGGTTGACGGTCGGGCCGCCTGCCTGGCCAAGATCGAGAAGCCGCAGGCGCTGCACCAGCTGGAGTCGATCCTCGACTACTGCGACGGGGTGATGGTGGCGCGGGGCGACCTGGGGGTGGAACTGGACCCGGAAGAGGTGCCGGTGGCCCAGAAGCAGATCCTGCGGGCGGCGCGGCAGCGCGGGGTGCCGGCGATCGTGGCCACCCAGATGCTGGAATCGATGACCAGCGCCCCGGCTCCCACCCGCGCCGAAGCCTCCGACGTGGCGAACGCGGCCTACGAGGGGGCCGACGCCCTGATGCTGTCGGCCGAGACGGCGTCGGGCGATTATCCGCTGGAGGCGGTGTCGGTGATGAACCGCATCATCGAGCGGGTGGAGAAGGACCCGCTATGGCCGGGCCTGATGGACGCCGAGCACGCCGGCATGGACGAACACGACGTCGACGCCCTGGTGGCGGCGGCGCGCAAGGCCGGGGAAGCGCAGTCCACGGCCTGCATCGTGGTGTTCACCACCCTGGGCGGGACGGCGCGGCGGATGGCGCGGGAGCGGCCGTTGCAGCCGGTGCTGGCGCTGACCCCCAACCCGTCGACGGCGCGGCGGCTGGCCCTGGTCTGGGGACTGGAGTCGCGGCTGGGGCGCGAGCCGTCCTCGCTGGAGGAGGTCACCGAGGACGCGGTGCAGGCGGCGATGGATAACGACATGGCCCAGTCCGGCCAGAGGGTGCTGATCCTCGCCGGCACGCCGTTCGGAGCGCCGGGGGCTGCGAATCTGCTGCGGCTGGCGCATGCTCCCGCGAAGAAGGCGAAGCGCTGACGAGGGTCTCCTCCACCGCTTCGCTGTCCCCCTCCCCCTGAGGGGGAGGAGACGGGTCGGATGATCAAGTACATCGGCTCCAAGCGGGCGTTGCTGGGCCATGTGACGGCGGCGATCTCGGCGGCGCTGCCGGACGGCGGGACCGTGTGCGACCTGTTCTCCGGCACCGCGCGGGTCGGTCATGCGCTGAAGAAGCGCGGCTTCCGGGTCTGGTCGAACGATCACAACGCCTACGCCCACGCTCTGGCGACCTGCTACGTCCAGGCCGACCGGGCACGCTGGCTGGAGAAGGCGGAGGCCGTCCTCACCGAGCTGCAGGCGGTGAAGCCGGAGGCGGGGTGGTTCACCCGGGCCTATTGCGAGCAGGCCCGCTTCTTCCATCCCGACAACGGTGCGCGGATCGACGCGGTGCGCGAGCGGATCGCGGCGATGGCGCTGGAGCCCGAGCTGGAGGCCATCGTCCTGGTCAGCCTGATGGAGGCCGCCGACCGGGTGGATTCCACGGCCGGGCTGCAGATGGCCTACATGAAGCGCTGGGCTCCGCGGGCGCTGAAGCCGCTGGAGTTGCGGCTGCCGGAGCTGCTCCCCGGCGAGGGCCGGGCGACGCGGGCCGACGCGGTGGAGATCGCGCCGGAGATCGAGGCGGACCTCGTCTATCTGGACCCGCCCTACAACCAGCACTCCTACCTGGGGAACTACCACTGCTGGGAGAGCCTGGTGCTGTGGGACAAGCCGGACACCTACGGGGTGGCGAACAAGCGGGTCGATGTGCGCACCCGCAAGAGCGCGTTCAACAGCCGCCCCGGCATCGGACCGGCGCTGGAGGCGACGATCGGGGCCCTGAGGGCGCCCAACCTGGTCGTGTCCTTCAACGACGAGGGCTATCTGTCGCGCGAGGAGCTGGTGCGGATGCTGTCGGGCCGGGGCGAGGTGCAGGTGATCGAGATCGCCCGGCCGCGCTACGTCGGGGCCCGCATCGGAATTCACAATCCGCGCGGCGAGAAGGTCGGCGCCGTGGGCCGCCTGCGGAATGTGGAATACCTTTTCGTGGTCGGCGAACGGCGTATAAGCTTGGCTGACGCCGCGTGAGCGGAAGCGTACGGAACGGGACGAGTCGTCGGCCGTTTCGCCAGCCATGGAAAACGCTTCGATGAGCCCCTCGCACCGCCTTCAGGGATATCGCGCCTACGGCCGCGCCGCGGACGCCTTCGATACCGTCGCCTGGCGGCCGCCGGCCACGCCCCGCTTTGATCATCGCCCTGCGAACGACACCGGGTGGACCGCGCCCCAGCCCTCGAAAGGGACGAGACGGACCGAGACGCCGGGCTGGGCCGTGGTGGTGTTCGGCGGCCTGATCGCGGCCCTGGCGGGGGCGCTGATGGGCGGAATGCTGCAGGTCTGAGCACCGCGCGGCGGAAGAAGCTCAGCCTTCCAGCAAGGCCTTGATCGGCGCCCAGGCGCGGCGGTGCTCCGGGCAGGGACCAAGTTCGCGCAGGGCCTGCTGATGGGCCGGAGCGTTGTAGCCCTTGTGACTGGCGAAGCCGTAGCCGGGATAGAGGGCGTCCATCTCGATCATCAGCCGGTCGCGCGCGGTCTTGGCGAGGATGGAGGCGGCCGCGATCGACAGCGACAGGCCGTCTCCGCCGACCACGGTCTGGACCTCGCAGGGCAGCTTGAAGCGGTAGTTGCCGTCCACGAGCGCGGCGACGGGCGAGACCGACAGGGCCTCGACGGCGCGGCACATGGCCAGGCCGGTGGCGTGCAGGATGTTCAGCTCGGCGATCTCGTCCACCGAGGCGAAGCCGACGCCCCAGGCCACGGCGCGGGCCTTGATCTCGATCTCCAGCGCCTCGCGCCGTTCGGCGGTCAGGACCTTGGAGTCGTCGATGCCGTCGGGCAGGTCGTCGGGATGGAGGATCACCGCCGCGGCCGACACCGGCCCCGCCCAAGGGCCCCGGCCGGCCTCGTCCACGCCGCACACCGGACCGCCGCTGCTGTCGACCAGCAGGGTCTCCAGCGCGAGGGTCGGGATCGGGCGCACGATCTTTGGCGCGGCGGGCCTGCCCTTCGGCTTCGATCTGGGGGACGCGGACTTCACGACCCGGCCATGCCACGAACCTGCCGGTGACGGAAGCACTCGACGCCGTGATCGTTGACCATGCCCACAGCCTGCATGAAGGCGTACACAATCACCGGGCCGCAGAAGGTGAAGCCGCGCTGCTTCAGCGCCTTCGCCATGGCCTCCGACTGCGGAGTGGCGACGGGGCGGGCGGCGCTGTCGGCCCAGGCGTTCTGGATCGGGGCGCCGTCGACGAAGGACCAGAGCCAGTCGGAGAAGTCCTCGCCGCCGTCGCGCATGTCGAGCCAGATCCGTGCCCCCTTGATCGCCGAGGCGATCTTGGCGCGGGAGCGGATGATGCGCGGGTCGGCGAGCAGGCGTTCGACGTCGGCTTCGCCGTAGCGGGCGACGATTTCGGGGTCGAAACCGTGGAAGGCGTCGCGGATGCCCTCGCGCTTGCGCAGGATTGTGATCCACGCCAGCCCGGCCTGCATGCCGTCCAGCACCAGCTTCTCCCACAGGGCGCGGGGATCGCGCTCGGGCACGCCCCATTCCTCGTCGTGATAGGCGACGTAGAGCGGATCGGCCCCGCACCAGGCGCAGCGATGAAGCGAGTCGGGCATCCGCGGAGGGTGGGCGAGCGGGCCGGGCGAGGGAAGAGGGACGAGGGAGTGAGATCGTGCCGTGCGTCCATTCACCTCCCCATCGCAGATGGGGAGGGGGCCGCCCGAAGGGTGGTGGAGGGGGCGGCGCAGACGGAGGACAGAGGGCCTAGGACAGGCCTGCGCCGCCCTCTCCTGATCGGCGCGGAGCGCCGATCTGTCCTCTCCACTCGCCTGCGCTCGTGGAGAGGTGACTAGGCTTCCTCGCCGTGCTTCGGCATCAGCTCGCCGACCGTGGGGCGGTTATCGGCAAGGTTGAGCTGGATGTCGCGCGGCTTGACCAGTTCGCCGCAGCAGCCGCAGGCGATGCGCGGCTGGAGGTCCTGACCGCAGGTCTTGTGCAGCATGGAGACGCCCGCGTCGGCGTGGCAGTAGACGTGCTTGGCGCCCCAGCCGTGCAGGGTGACCAGCACGCCGTAGAGGTCCTTGCCCTTGGCGGTCAGCACATACTCGTTGCGCGGCGGGCGTTCGGAGTAGAGACGCGGCTCCAGCACGCCGTGCTGGACAAGACTCTTGAGGCGGGCGGCCAGCACGTTGCGGGCCACGCCCAGCCGCTCCTGCCACTGCTCGAAACGGCTGACGCCGTTGAAGGCGTCGCGGATGACCAGCAGGGTCCACGGATCGCCGATGACCTCAAGCGTGGCGGCGATCGAGCAGCTCTGGCGCGAATAGTCGGCGGTGCGTCCCATGGGCTGAAAGTGACCTTGCGTCAGCTGTTTGGCAAGAGGGTTGCCAATCCGAACGCACTAGGTCAGTCTTGTTTCGCTACGGACACTTCGCGGTTCGCCCGCGGCATGTCCTGATCCCTTGAACTCGGGCGGAGGGCCCCAGGCCTTCCGTCCGCCTTTCGTTCGCGGTAGCCGCACCCCATGACGACCCAGACGCTCGCCGAGGCCCTGACCCTGACCGACGACGGCGTCGGCGGTCTCGCCGCGCGGCTGGACGCCGGCTTCTCCAACGCCCCGCAGGCGATGGACCCCACGAAGGGCGCGCCGTTCGGGGGGCTGATGGCGGCGCTGGCGGCCGGCTCGGCCCGGCAGGGGCTGGGGGTGGCGACGTCGCTGCAGACCCTGAGCATCCAGTACCTGGCCGCGGCGCGGTTCGGCGAGCCGGTCCGGTTCACGCCGACCCTGACCCGGGGCGGCCGCAATGTCGCCTATGCCCATGTCGTCGGCGGCCAGGGCGACCGGGTCGCCGTGCAGGCCATGGCCACCTTCGGCCGCGACGTGGAGGGGCCGGCGCTGACGCCGCTGGTGGCCCAGCCGCCCGCGCTGGAGACGCTGCCGGCCACGCCGATGGACCCGACCTTCGGCCCGTGGTTCACGCGCCATATCGAGCACCGCTTCGTGGACGGGCCGAAGCTTTTCGGAGGGAACGCCGGCGGCGCGTCGGAGCTGGGCTGCTGGATGCGCTGCGTCGACGAGGCGCCGCTGGACGAGCTGAGGCTGCTGTTCCTGCTCGACGGCCTGTATCCGACCTATTTCACCGCCTTCCCCGCCCCACCCGCGATCTCGACCAGCGTCGACCTGCGCGCCGACCTGCTGGCGGCGCTCACCCCGGACACCTCCCCGGAGGGCTGGGCCTATTTCCACTTCTGGACCCGCGACGTCGGCGGCGGCTGGGCGGTCGAGGACGGGGCGGCCTGGGCCCCGGACGGACGGCCGCTGGCGGTGGTGCGGCAGCGGCGGAAGATACTCCCCGCCCGGACCTAGCCCTCCTGCAGCCCGCGCAGCTGGATCAACGGAATGACGATGTCTTCCTCGTCGTCGAGGTGGCGCGCCTACGACGCGCCAGCCGCAGCGAGGGCGTCGGCGAGGCGTTCGGCGTGGTCGCGGGCGCCGGGCGCGCTGCCCGAGACGGCGCGGTGGAAGGCGAGACCGTTGTGGAACAGGGCCTCCAGATGGGCGTGGACGGCGTCGTGGTCGCGGTCGAGGAGGTCGAGGCCGGCGGCGATGCGGGGCTCGACCTTGCGCATCATCGGGAAGTAATGGCCGCTCTCGACCCGGTGGTGGCCGTCGAGGTGCTGCAGGAAAGCCTGCAGGGCGGGCGTCAGCTGGCGATGCAGGGTGGTGAGGTCGCCGTCGGCGCGCCAGCGGGCGATCAGGCCGTCCATGTGCGCCTCATGGTTGCGGAAGCCGGCGTGCATCTGCAGCCAGTGGCCCGCAACCTCGTGCAGACTGGTCCAGCGGTCGCGGGGCAGCTCGTCGCGCAGATAGAGGAACTCGGCCGGCAGGCCGGTGCGGGCGGCGAGCGCCAGCGGGTCGCCGGCGTCAGGCAACGGCGGCGGTCGACTTGATGAAGCCGCCGCCGAGCAGGCGGTCGGGGTCGGCGGGGTCGTAGAGGGCGCAGGCCTGGCCGGGGGCGACGCCTTCCTCGCCCGCGTCGAAGACGACCGAGACGGCCCCGTCCGCGAGGGCCAGACGCGCCGGCGAAGGCGCGCGCGTCGAACGCACGCGGGCAAGCACCGCCGCGCCCTCGGCGGCCGCCACCTCCAAAGTGGGCTGGTCGCCCAGCCAATTGATTTCCTCCAGCGTCAGCGAGGCGGTCAGGAGGGCGTCGCGGGGGCCGACGATGACGTGGCGCTTCACCGGATCCAGCTTCGTCACGAACAGCGGCTCGCCCACGGCGACGTTCAACCCGCGGCGCTGGCCGATGGTGTAGTCGGTGATGCCGCCGTGCTGGCCCAGCACGCGGCCGTCCATGTGCACGATCTCGCCGGCCTGGCGGCCTTCGGGGCGCAGGCGGTCGATCAGGGTGCGGTAGTCGCCGTTGGGCACGAAGCAGATGTCTTGGCTGTCCGGCTTGGCGGCGATGCGCAGACCGAGGTCGAGCGCCACGCCGCGCACCTGGGGCTTCTCCAGATCGGCCAGCGGGAAGCGCAGGTAGTCCAGCTGCTCCGCCGTGGTGGCGAACAGGAAGTAGGACTGGTCGCGCGAATGGTCGATCGCCTTGCGCATCTGCATCCGCCCGTCAGGGGTGACGGCGCGGCGGACGTAGTGGCCGGTGGCCATGGCCTCGGCCCCGAGGTCGCGGGCGACGTCGAGCAGGTCGCGGAACTTGACGGTCTGGTTGCAGCGGATGCACGGCACCGGCGTCTCGCCGCGCAGATAGGAGTCGGCGAACTGGTCGATCACCGCGTCGCGGAAGCGGCTTTCGTAGTCCAGCACATAGTGCGGGATGCCAATCGTCTCGGCCGCGAGGCGGGCGTCGTGGATGTCCTGGCCGGCGCAGCAGGCGCCCTTCTTCTTCAGGGCCTGGCCGTGGTCGTAGAGCTGCAGGGTCACGCCGACCACCTCGTAACCGGCCTTGTGCAGCAGGGCGGCGACGACCGTGGAGTCCACGCCGCCGGACATGGCCGCCACCACGCGCGTTCCGACCGGCAGGCCGACCGCGGCGCGCGCGGCCGCGATCGCCGCGTCAGTGTCGGCGGGCGCGATGGTCGGAACCGGGCAGATGTCCTCGGCGAGGGTCATGGGGCGCTATCTAGGGACAAAGCCGCACGATTTCGAGGCATGGCCGAAACGACGACCGGCCCCCCCCCCGGGTGCCGCCCGCACCCCGCCGGACA
>JAFAEC010000182.1 GCA_023424215.1 Pseudomonadota bacterium | reverse complement strand
ATCCCGGGCGGGGGGGCGGGGGGGCCCGCGGGCCTCGTCGTGGGCGCGGCCGCCGACCGCGGAGCCGTTGGCGAGGGCGAGGTGCTGGACGGCGGCCATGAGCACGGCGTTGAGGGCGGCCGGGTCGCCCTCGGGCGGCACGCGCAGGCGCGGGCGGCGCTCGCGCATCCACGCCTGCAGCAGGGCGGCGCGTTCGGCCTCGATGCGGCGCAGCAGGGGCGTGTCCTCGACCAGGGCCCAGGCCATCAGGCGCAGGGTCAGGGGGCTGGAACGCAGGGCGGCCAGCCAGGCGGCGAGGCTGGCGCGGGCGAAGCCGCGCAGGGAGTCGGTCTCGGCCCGCGGCGCGGCGTCCAGCGCCCGGACCAGTTCGGCGGCGGCGCGGGCGGCGAGGCGGGCGACGACGCCGTCGGCGCCCTCGAAATAGCGGTAGACGAGCTTGCGGTCGCAGCCCGCCTCGGCGGCGAGGGTCTGGACGTTCAGGCCGGGGAAGCCGTCGCGCAGCAGGATGCGCTCGCCCGCCTCGACGATGGCGGCCTCGGTGGCGCGGCGGTCGCGCAGGCGGACGGGGCTGGGTACCGGCGATTCGGCCATGCGCACAGCATCGGGCCGGCCGGCTGAGTCGGACAAGGGCGGATGGCGGATAAGGTGCGGCCCCGGTCTGCGTCGGGGGGCGTGGCAGAGACCGGGGCCGCTGGAGGACTCTGTCGAGCGCGCATCGCCGCAAGGTCCGGGCAATAAACATCGGTCCGCGAGTTCGGTTCCGGACGCGGGGACGGGTTTTTTCGGGCGCGTGGGCGCGGCTCGCCGCCGCTGTGTTCCCTACCGGACAGAGCAAAGGAATTTCAGGGATTTGTAGTTGGGTAAGGCGGGCTGGGCTAGCGTCCCGATTCGTACCGGAGGGACCCTATGCCGAACTCGCTCGACCGCCTGGTCTATCGCAGCACCGCGACGCGGCCGACCGACGTGCTGGTGTCCCTGGCGGAGTTGTTGGGCGAGTCGCAGCGCAACAATGCGCGGTCGGGCCTGACCGGGGCGCTGGCCGTGCACAGGGGCAGCTTCCTGCAGGTCATCGAGGGCGATCCGGGCCAGCTGGACATCCTGCAACGCCGTCTGGCCGACGATCCGCGTCACCGCGACATCGAGGTGCTGGAACGGCGCCCGGTGGATACGCGGATCTTCGAGGGCTGGACCATGGCCAGCGCCACCATCTCTCCCGGTCTCGCGCCCGAACTCGACGCGCTGATGGCGGAGCCGCGGCCGTCGGGGGCGCGGGTCGTCGGGCTGATGCTCGAGGCGGTCGAGCGGGCCTGAGACCTCGGCCCCGGCTTGGGCGGAGACCGGATCGGGGCTAGACGGGACCCCTCACCGGAGCCCCGCCATGCACCTCGCCCGCTTTCCCCGCGTCCGCCTCGCCCATCTGCCCACCCCGCTGGAGCCGCTGCCGCGGCTGAGCGAGGAACTGGGCGTCGATTTGTGGATCAAGCGCGACGACTGCACCGGCCTGGCCGGCGGCGGCAACAAGACGCGCAAGCTGGAATTCCTGCTGGGCGAGGCCTTCGAGCAGGAGGCCGACACCCTGGTGACCCAGGGGGCGGTGCAGTCGAACCACGTGCGCCAGACGGCGGCGGCGGCGGCGGCGCACGGCCTAGCCTGCGAGGTCATCCTTGAGGAGCGGACCGGGTCGAAGGCGCACGACTATGTCGCCAACGGCAATGTGCTGCTGGACCGGCTGCTGGGGGCGACGCACCGCTTCGTGCCGGGCGGGTCGGACATGAACGCCGAACTGGAGAAGACCGCGGCCGAGGTGCGGGCTCGCGGCGGCCGGCCGTATGTGATCCCCGGCGGCGGCTCGAACCCGGTCGGGGCGCTGGGCTATGTCGACTGCGCCCGCGAGATCGTGGTCGGGGCCGACGAGCTGGATCTGAGGATCGACCGCATCGTGACGGCGACGGGCAGCGCCGGGACGCACGCCGGGCTGGTGGCCGGGCTGGCGGTGATGGGGGCGGACATCCCGGTGCTGGGCATCGGGGTGCGGGCCCCGAAGCCGAAGCAGGAAGAGAATGTGCTGAAGCTGGCGCGCGAGACGGCGGCCCTGCTGGGGCGGCCCGACGCGGTGACGGCGGAGATGGTTGTCGCCGACTGCGACTATGTCGGCGAGGGCTACGGCCTGGTCGACGAGGGGGTGATCGAGGCGCTGAAGCTGGCGGCGCGGACCGACGGCATCCTGCTGGACCCGGTCTACAGCGCCAAGGCGATAAAGGGGTTGATCGCCCTGGCGCGGACGGGCGCGTTCAGGGGCGAGACGGTGGTGTTCCTGCACACCGGCGGGGCGCAGGGGCTGTTCGGTTACGAGAGCGTGGTGGGGGCGGGGCTGTAGGTCCGCTTAGAACCCACGGCGGAGGTTGGAAGGTCTGCTTGCTGCTGTTCTTCATCGGGCGAGATTGCGTGAATGATAGGCCTTGAGGAACGAGTGGAGATGATGACGCGCAACGTCGTCATGGCTGCGATTCATCACGATCTCTGGTCGGTCCACATCCATGAAAAGACATGGACCGCCACAGAGCTTTATCGGGAAACAATGATGGACCTTTGGGCCGCAAACAGCTTGGCTCATCGGTACTCATTCTATGTGAGAGCAGCGGCGGCCTACGCGCAGGGTCCCAAGATCAACAGTATCCCCAGACTAATGCGGGACTGCTCGGGAAAGCTGACGCAGGAGGATGCCGCTCGGCTAGGTGCGTTGTTCGCCGAAGCCAAGCCACTCGCCGACAAGATCGAACGACTACGCAACTCTGTCTACGCTCATCAGTCAGCGCGTATGCGTGTTGAGGATGCCTATGACGAAGCCAAGATCAGCTTAGATATGGCCCAACGGCTCGTGGTGATATCCATCAACATCATGAACGAACTACGTGCCGCTGTGGGCCTGAGCGCAGCCGAGGTCAGCAGGTCGCACATCGATCAGTTTGAGCGGACGATGAGGGCCATCGGCCAACACCGGTAGAGACCCGTGTCCTCCCATAGCCGACCCCCAGAGGGGCGGCTTCCGGTCGTTCGCTCTGACCTCCTCCGGCCGTCATCCTCGGGCTTGACGCGAGGATCGGAGGCGAGAGGCAGGCTGTGCCGTGCGGGCGGCCCCTCGGCGGCGCCCGTGCAACGGCAGACCGCGCACCGGATGGTCTGATCCTCGGGTCAGGCCCGAGGATGACGGCGGGCCAAGGGGCCGGAAGGGCCGTCTCGGTCCTGCCGTCGCCTTACCCCGCCCCCGCGGCGATCTGCATCATGACCAGGCCGGTGAACCAGGCGGCCGCGGTGCCGATGATGTAGCCGACCACGGCCAGCAGCACGCCGACCGGGGCCAGCGAGGGGTGGAACGCGGCGGCGGCGACGGGGGCGCTGGCGGCGCCGCCGATGTTGGCCATCGAGCCGACGCCGAGGAAGAAGCTGGGCGCGCGGATCAGGAAGGCCATGCCGAACATCAGGGCCACGTGGACCAGCATCCAGACGCCGCCGATCAGGAAGTAGACCGGGCTGTCGAGGACGGCGGCGATGTTCATGTTGAGGCCGACGGCGGCGACCAGCAGGTAGACGAAGACCGAGCCGACCTTGGCCGCGCCGGGGCCCTGCAGCCTGCGGGCGGGGGTGAAGGACAGGGCCACGCCGACGAGGGTGGCGATGAACACCAGCCAGAAGAAGCTGGAATCGAACGACAGGCGCTGGGCCCACGGGAAGGTGGCGCCGAACCAGGCCGACAGCGGGTCGGCGATGGCGTGGGACAGGCCGACGGCGCCGAAGGCCACGGCGACGATGAACATCAGATCCTTCAGCGACGGGATGCGGGCGTGCTCGGTCTCGTAGGCCTCGGCCTTGTCGCGGACGCGGTCGACCGCGCTGGCGTCGGCGCGGAACAGCCTGTCCATCTTCCTCTGGTTGGCGGCGATCCACAGGACCACGGCCATCCAGATGTTGGCGACCACGACGTCGACGGCGATCCAGATGGAGAAGACGTCGGGGCCCGCGCCGTAGATCTCGTAGAGGGCGGTCTGGTTGGCCGAGCCGCCGATCCAGCTGCCGGCCACGGTGGCCATGCCGCGCCAGATGGCCTCGGGGCCGGCGCCCATGAGGTCGGGGGCCAGCCAGCTGGTCAGCAGCAGGGCGACGGGGCCGCCGAGCATGACGCCGACGGTGCCGGTGAAGAACATGATCAGCGCCTTGGGCCCGAGGCCGAAGACGGCGGGCAGGTCGGCCGAGACGGTGAGCAGCACCAGCGCCGCCGGCAGCAGGAAGCGCGAGGCGATGAAGTAGATGCGCGAGGTCTCGGGGTCGACGACGCCGAAGGTGGTCAGCAGCGAGGGGAGGAAGTAGCAGAGCAGCAGGGCGGGGACGACGCTGAAGAAGCGCTTCACCCACGGGTGCGACAGGTTCGAGGCCCAGAAGACGGCCCCGAGAATGACGGCCAGAAGGCCGAGGACGACGGCGTCGTTGGTGATCAGGGCCGTCGTTTCGGCGGCTTCGGTCGGCATGGCGTCTCCCCGGGGGTTTCGCGCATAAGGCGGGCAGGCGCCGCGAATGGCAAGGCGCAGCTGTCCCCGAGGTGAAGATGGGCAAGGTTCTGGGCGTGCTGGGCGGCATGGGTCCAGCGGCGACGACGGCCTTCATGGCGCGGGTGCAGGCGCTGACCCCGGCGACGGGGGACGAGGACCATGTGCGCATGCTGGTCGACCTGAACCCGCAGGTTCCGAACCGGCACAGCGACCCCGAGGGGGCCGGGCGCGTGCTGGGCGAGATGGCCGTGCGGCTGCGCGACATGGGGGCGGACCTGCTGGCCATGCCGTGCAACACGGCCCACGCCCATGCCGGGGCGATCCGGGCGGCGGGCCTGCCGTTCATCGACATGATCGAGGCGACGGTGGCGGCGGCGCGGGCGACGGGGGCGAAACGGATCGGGGTGCTGGCCACGCCGGGCGGGACGGCCTTGTACGTCGAGGCCCTGGGGCGGGCGGGGCTGGAGCCGGCGACGCTGGAGGGCGCGGGCGAGCGCGCCTTCATGGCGGCGGTGCTGGGCTTCAAGGCCGGCGACCCGGGCGACGGGCCGCGCGCGGAGATGCGCCGGCTGGCGGCGGCGCTGGTCGCGGCCGGGGCGGAGGCGGTGATCGGCGGCTGCACCGAGGTGCCCTTGCTGCTGGAGCCGGAAGAGGTCGCGGTTCCGCTGGTCGACTCGGCCGAGGTGCTGGCCGCCGCCTGCGTGAAGGCGTGCGCCTAGAGGTTGCGGCGGGACGCGGCGCGCGTCACTGATGCGGCGGTGGACAGACAGGCCCTCATCATCGATTGCGATCCCGGGGTGGACGACGCCGTGGCCCTGATGCTGGCGTTCGGCTCGCCGGCGCTGGAGCTGCTGGCCGTCAGCACGGTGGGCGGCAACGCGCCGCTGAAGAAGACCACCCGCAACGCGCGCATGCTGCGGCAGATCGCGGGCCGGGAGGACGTGCCGGTGCACGCGGGGGCGGAGCGTCCGCTGCGCCGCAAGCCGGCGGGGGCCAGCGACTTCCATGGGGAGGAAGGGCTGGGCTTCGTGCCGCCGTTCAGCCCCGACCGGCCGGTCGCCGACGGCCACGGCGTCGACGCCATCATCAATCCGGTCATGGCCCGCGAGCCGGGGACGGTGACGCTGGCGGTGCTGGGCCCCCTGACCAACCTGGCGCTGGCCCTGCGCAAGGAGCCCGCCATCGCGGGGCGACTGGGCCAGGTCGCCATCATGGGCGGGGCTCGCAGCGAGGGCGGCAACATCACCGCCTCGGCGGAATTCAACATCTGGGCCGATCCGGAGGCCGCGGACGAGGTGCTGCGCAGCGGCTGTCCGGTGAGCATGTTCGGGCTGGACGTCACCCACCAGGTGCGCGCCACCGAGGCCCGCATCGCCCGCCTGGCCGCGATCGGCACGCCGCCGGCCGACACCGCGGCCGCGATGCTGCGCTTCTCGCAGAAGGCGGAGCGGGAGTTCGTCGGCGGCGACGCCCCGCCGGTGCACGACATGTGCCCCGTGGCCTGGGCGGCCCGGCCGGAGCTGTTCGAGCTGCGGGCCTGCCGCATCCGGGTGGAGACCGACAGCGAGCTGACCCGCGGGCATACGGCGGTGGAGTTCCGCGAGGCGGCGGCCGGCGAGCTGCCGCACCGCTGGGCGACGCGCGCGGACGCCGAAGGTGTGTTCGACCTGCTGGTCGAGGCCGTCGGCGGGGGACCGCGGACAAACTGACGCACGGGCCCGCGGCCAAGGTTTGCGCTGGCGCAAGGCTGGCCTCGCCCCACGGCGCGATGAGCCGCGCGACGCCCGCACCGGCCGCATGTCGCGGCGGATGGCGTCGTGGATGACGAGTATGAAGACGAAGATGATGCTGGCGGCCGCGGCTGGAGCGATGGCGCTGGCGGGCGCGGGCGGGGCCGTGGCGCAGGACGCCGGCTGGGACGTGGCGCGCAAGGGCGACTGGATCGTGACCGGCCGCGTGACCCAGGTGTCGAGCGACGCGGACGATTCGATCCTGACGGCGGCGGGCGCCGACAGCGGCCTGGACGTCGATGTCGGCGACAGCATCGTACCGACCCTGGGCTTCACCTACTTCCTGACCGACCACGTCTCGGTCGAGGCGATCCTCGGCGCCAGCCAGCACGAGATCCGGGCGCAGGGCGGGACCACGGACGTGGCCGTGCACGAGACCTGGGTGCTGCCGCCGGTGGTCACCCTGCAGTACCGCCCGATGCCCGAGGCGCGGGTCAGCCCCTACGTCGGCGCCGGCGTCAACTACATGGTGTTCTTCGAGGGCGAGGACAAAAACGGCTTCGAGGTCGAGCTGGACGACGGCTTCGGCTACGCCCTGCAGGCCGGGGCCGATGTGGCCCTGACCGGGCCGTGGACGCTGAACCTCGACGTCAAGCGGGTGTGGTTCGACACCGACGCCACCATCAACGGCGGCGCGCTGGAAGCCGACGTCGGCCTGGACCCGTGGGTGGTGTCGCTGGGCATCGGCCGGAAATTCTGACGGCCGCGATGGCGGCGCGGCGGCGACGGGGGCTATTATTCCCGTCCGGCCGCGCCGCGGTTCGCCGCGGCGGGCGAGCAGAGGAGGCCGCGATGACCGAAGCGAACGAGACCCCGCCGATCCACGGGGGCGCGGTGGCGGCGGTGGCGGAGCTGCTCGGCTCTGCCCGGCTGATGGCGCTGGGCGTCAACCGGCCCGACGGCTGGCCGCAGGTGACCACCGTCGGCTACGTCAACGACGGGCTGATGCTCTATTTCGTGATCGCCCGCGACAGCCAGAAATACGCCAACCTGCAGACCGACCCACGCGTGTCGGCGGCGATCCGGGCCGAAGGCGCGCAGGCGGACACGGTCGGCGTGTCGATCGCCGGCCGGGCGATCGAGGTGACCGATCCGGCCGAGGTCGAGCGGCTGAACCGCATGGTCTTCGAACGCTATCCCGAGGCCGGGGCCTTCTGCCCCGGCGGAGCCTCGGTGGCGGTGATGCGGCTGGCCCCGGAGATCGTCGCGCCCGTGGCGGTGATCGACGGCCGCAGCCGGGCGCAGACCTATTCCATCGGGGCGGGCGGCGCGCCGGATCCGGACCCGGGCGCCGGTCGCGGCGTCTCGGCGCTGTTCTGACTCCGGAGCGCCCCGCTTGAAGCTCACCGTCGTCGGATCGATCAACCTGGATTTCGTCGCCGCCGCGCCCAAGCTGCCGCGGGCGGGGGAGACCGTCACCGGCGCGACCCTGGCG
>JAFAEC010000166.1 GCA_023424215.1 Pseudomonadota bacterium | reverse complement strand
CCGCCGACCGGCTCGCCGTCGCGCAGGGCCTTCAGCGCCTCTTCCGGACCCGGCAGGTCGGCGGCGTAGGCGAGGCGGACGATGGCCATTTCGACCGCGTCGGCCGGATTGGGTGCACGCCGCACCTCGTCCAGCGCCTTGAGCAGCATCTGCCAGACCCGCGACAGGGTCCCGGCCGAGATCACCGCCCCCAGGGCCGCCAGCTTCTGGGCCTGGTCGTTGGGCAGGCGGGTCGCCTGCGGCCCCAGCATCTTGGCCACCGAGGCGGCGTGGCAATGCTCCAGCAGGTCGTTGGTCACCTGCACCGGGTCGGCGCCGTAGCCGTACAGGGTGCGGAAATTCTCCAGCGCCTCGGGGGTGCGCCCGGCCATGATCGATTCGAACAGGGCGATGGTCTGGCTGCGGTCGGCGAGGCCGAGCATGTCGCGGACCGTCGAGGTCTGCACCAGCTCGCCCTTCTCCGCCTGCACCAGCGCCTGGTCGAGCAGCGACAGGCCGTCGCGCACCGAACCCTCGGCGGCGCGGGCGATCAGGGCCAGGGCGTCCGGTTCGATGCGCATGCCCTCGCGCTCGGCGATGCGGCCGAGGTGGTCGACGAGAATCTCCGGCTCCACCCGCCGCAGGTCGAAACGCTGGCAGCGGCTCAGGATGGTCACCGGCACCTTGCGGATCTCGGTGGTGGCGAAGATGAACTTGGCGTGCGGCGGCGGCTCCTCCAGCGTCTTCAGCAGGGCGTTGAACGCCTGCGTCGACAGCATGTGGACCTCGTCGAGGACGTAGACCTTGTAGCGCGCCTCGACCGGCGCATACCGCACGCTCTCGAGGATATCCCGGATGTCGTTGACCCCGGTGTGCGAGGCCGCGTCCATCTCCATCACGTCCATGTGCTGGCCGGCCATGATGGCGGCGTCGTGCCGGCCGTGGGCGGTCAGGGCCAGCGACGGACGGTCGATGACGTCGGTCTCGTTGTTCAGGGCGCGGGCCAGCAGGCGCGCGGTGGTGGTCTTGCCGACCCCGCGGACGCCGGTGAGCATGAAGGCGTGGGCGATGCGGCCGGTGGCGAAGGCGTTGGTCAGGGTGCGGACCATGGCCTCCTGGCCGATCAGGTCCTCGAAGGTGCGCGGCCGGTATTTGCGGGCCAGAACGGTGTAGGCCTCGTCCTCGCCGGAAGAGGCTTCGACGCCTGGCGCAGGCGCGGCGGCCGGGGCCAGCTTCGAGGCCTCGGGAGCGGCCTCGACCGGCGCGGCGGCGGCCTCGGCCTCGCGCATGCCGGCGGGCTCGGGGGCGCCGAACATGTCCTCGGTGTTGGGGTCGCGCTCGACGACCTCCGCCTCCGGGGCGTCCTCGTCCCAGGGGGGACCGTCGAGACTCGGGTCGCTGTGGCTCATGGCTCCGTCATAGCGTGAGACTCCGCGGCCGCGCATCCCCCGGCGACGCCTACCGGCATTGTGGTCGGGGATATGCCTGCTAGGGTTGCACGACTGCGCGAATTTGCGCCGGAGGGGTAGAGCATGACGTCCGGGTCGATAATCGTCGCCGCGGGGGCGGCCGTCGCCCTCCTTTCGGCTTCGTCGGCGGCGGCCGAGCCGTTCGAGACCTTCCTCGACATGTGCGTCGGTGCCGACGCCACTGCCGCCTCCGCCGTTGCAGCAGCGGAGAGCGCCGGCTGGACCAAGCTGCCCTCGGACATGTTTTCTCCCGAGGACATGCCGTTCGAGGAGCCATCGATCCACGTCAATAGCCTGCCGGACGACGGCAAGGCTCCGGCGGCGCTGGAGATGCTGCTCACCGGCTGGGTCGACGGCCGCGAGCTGTTTGCAATCGACGGGATACGCATGGAAACCTGCGCGATCGGCACGGAACCGGCGGATCCGGCGCAGATGGCTGGCCGGATGGAGGACTACCTCGGCTTCGCTCCCATCATGCTCGAAGGTCAGCAGGCATGGCTCTACTCACGGGAGGGCTCCCACTTCCGGTCCGAGAACACCCTGTTCGAAGCGGAGGACGGCGAACTCGGTGAGGCCGCCCTGAGGCGCAAGCTTCTGCTCGCCGCCGTGGTGAGGGCCGACGGCCCGACGGTGCTGCTGCTCGGAGCGGTCCGGCCCAACCCCTAGCCAGAATGTCAGGAGAAGGTGGAGACCGCGACCCGAAGGGGAATTCGTTGTGGCTGCTGCCTTCCGGCCCTGACCAGGTTGGCGAAGCCTTCGCCCGCGATCTCCACGCGGGGATATGGCGGTTCGTGCGCGAAGACGCAAGCCGTCCGGCGGCTGCGACCGCTTCTGTCGTACCGCGGGCGCAAGCTTCGGTCCGGGTCTTTGACAATCGAATTTCGCCGCCGCCAAGCGGTCGATGCGGACGCATCGGACGCATCGGACGGTGTTTTTTAGTCCGCGGTGGGGCCAGAAGCGGTCACTGCGGACACTGTGGACGCATCGGACTGTGTTTTCGCGTCCGCCTGCCGGTCGCGCCCCCGCAAGCTCCACGCTAGAAAGAGCCATGTCCCTCCCCGTGCTGAACACCTTCGCCGGCAATCCGCTCGACCGCGCGGGCGACCGACGCAACGATCCCGATTGGCTGGCCGGCCAGGAGGCCAACCCCGAGGCCGTGGCCTTGGTCCTCTGGCAGGGGCGGCCGCTGGTCGAGGACCACGCCGACGGACCGCGGCTGGCCTGGCTGGGGCTGGAGCATGCGCGGGCGGTGGTGCCGGACCGGGAGCTGTTCCTCGGGCTGTGGAAGGACGCCCCGGTGTTCGCCGTGGAGGTGGAGAGCTCGCTCGATCCGGCGGCCGGGCCGCTGGCGGGCCTGGGCGCCTTCATGGAGATGCGCGAGGCGGCCGCCCTGCTGGCGGGCCCCGACGCGGCCATGGCGGGGACGGCCAAAAGCCTGTTCGACTGGCGCGCCCGGCACGGCTTCTGCGCCGCCTGCGGGGTCGAGAGCGAGACGGCGTCCGGGGGCTGGAAGCGCATCTGCCCGGCCTGCCGCACGGAGCATTTCCCGCGCGTCGACCCGGTGACGATCATGCTGCCGGTCTACCGCGGCGGGGCTGAACCGCTCTGCCTGCTCGGCCGGCAGGCCAGCTGGCCGGAGGGGCGGATGTCCGCCCTGGCCGGCTTTCTCGAGCCCGGCGAGTCGATCGAGGAAGCCTGCGCCCGCGAGGTCGAGGAGGAAGCCGGACTGACGGTGGCGGCGGTCCGCTACCACTCCAGCCAGCCGTGGCCCTTCCCGGGCCAGCTGATGATCGGCCTGATCTGCGAGGTCGATTCCGATCAGGCCGCGCCGGACCAGACCGAGCTGGAGGCGGTAGCGTGGCTGACGCGCGACGAGGCGCGGGCGGTGCTGGCCGGGACCCACCCCGCCATCAAGCCGCCGGCGCGGATCGCCATCGCCCGGACCCTGCTGCAGGCGTGGGTGGACGGGGTCGACGCCTAGCGGAAGACCCCGACGCCCCAGTGGCATCGGCCCGCGCAGTCGGCCATCGACACCTCCACGGTATAGGGGCCTGCGGCGCCCGAGACGCTGATGACGGGGACGTCGTCCGTCGCCATGTCCCGGCCGATCTCGCGACCCGCGGAGTCGCGCACGACCAGATCGAGGTCCCGGCAGTTCTCGTCGCACACGCCGATGACGTAGGAGGCCCCGGCCAGCCCTTGCAGGTTCACGGTCTGCGAGCCGCTCCGGGCGAGACGGCCGGTCGTCCGGGCGCCCGCGGCGAGACCCATCTCGCTGGAGGCGGCGTCCAGCTGGGCCAGGACCAGGGCGACGCCCGTCGGGTTCTGGGCGGCTGCGGGGCTCGCGAGCAGCGCCGCGGCGGCGGCGGTCGCGACAATCAGGGTCTTCAGCATGGCGGTCCTCCGTGGGGCGGACCGTCTCATCGAACGACGGTCTCGGCAACCTCGGGGGCTAGCCTGGCCCGGAGAGGCCGGCTCCGCACCTGACGAAAACCGACGCCGCGCCTGCCTCAGGCCATGGCCCGGGCCGCCTCCAGGTCCGCCGGGTTGTCGACCGACAGGGGTGCCTCGTCGATGACCGCGGCCCAGATCTGCAGGCCCATCTCGAGAGCCCGGAGCTGCTCCAGCTTCTCCCGCTTCTCCAGCGGCGAGGGCGGCGCGGCGCAGAATCGCTCCAGCGCGTCGCGCCGGTAGCCGTAGAGCCCGATGTGCCGCCACACCGGCCCCTCGCCGTAGAGGGTCGAGCGGGTGAAGTAGAGGGCGCGGCCGCGGCGGGCGCCCTCCGGCAGGGCCAGCACGGCCTTGACCACGTCCGGATTGGCGCGATCGGCGGCGTCGGCCTCCGGGGCCACGAGGGTGGCGATGTCGCAGGCCGGCTCGGCGGCCAGCAGATCGGCGCAGGCGCGGGCGAGACCCGGATCGGCGAAGGGCATGTCGCCCTGCAGGTTGATCACCGCGTCGTGGCGGCCCTCCGGATCCAGCGCCCGCAGCGCCGCGCGGATGCGGTCCGAGCCGGAGGGGAGGTCGGGGTCGGTGAGCACGGCACGGCCGCCGGCGGCCTCGACCGCCGCGACGATCTCCGGGTCGCCCGCCGCAACGGCCACCGGCAGGCCCGAGGCGGCCGCCTGCTCGTAGGCGCGCACGATCATCGGCCGGCCGCCGATGTCGGCCAGCGGCTTGCCCGGCAGACGGGTCGCGGCCATGCGGGCGGGGATCAGGATCAGGGGATTCATCGGTCAGACGCCGCCTGCGACGCCCGGGCGGGTCCGGGCCGGTTGCGAAGGCCGCGCTAGCGTGTAAGAGACGCCCACGCAAGAATTCGCCCGCCGTCTCCTCGGCCGGGCCCTAACGGACGGGATGCGACGACGCGCATGAGCGGCGATCTGAAGTGGAACAAGATTCTGGGCGCGGGTCTGGCGACCGCCTTCGTCATCATCGGCGTCCAGCAGGTGACGGGGTTCATCTACCAGAGTGAAGCCCCCGAGAAGATGGGCTACTTCGTCGACGCGCCGGAAGAGGCCGCGGGCGGCGCCGCCGAGGTCGAGCTGCCGCCGGACTGGGGCACGGTGCTGCCGGCCGCCGACGTCGCCGCCGGTGAGGCCGCCTTCGCCCGCTGCCAGGCCTGCCACAACATCGCCCAGGGCGGCGCCAACGGCATCGGCCCGAACCTGTTCGGCGTCGTCGGCGGTCCGGTGATGCACGCCGCCGGCTTCGCCTATTCGGACGCCATGAGTGCCCACAAGGCCGAGGCGCCGAACTGGACCTACGACGAACTGGACCAGTTCATCACCAACCCGGGCCGCCACGTGCCGGGCACCAAGATGTCCTTCGCCGGCATCCGTGACCAGCAGACCCGCATCAACCTGATCGCCTACCTGCGCAGCCAGGGCTCGGGCGGCTACGCCATCCCGGCGCCCGATCCCGCCCGCCAGCCGGGCGCGGCGGCTCCCGCCGAAGGCGTCGAAGTCGCGCCGGGCGCGTCCCAGGCTACCGAGGACGCGGGCGGACCCGCCGGCGGCGCGCCGATCACCGGCGCCGCCGGCCAGCCGGCCATCGAACAGTCGCCGGCCGCGCCGTCGGCCGCCGACAGCTCGACCGAAAGCCCGCGCTAGGGTCGACTCGATCGATACGAAAAGGCCCCGCCGGCGACGGCGGGGCTTTTTTTGTTCCTGCGGGCCTTCAGAGGCGGCGGAAGCGCGGGGGGCTGAACCCGTCGGCCGCGTACCGGGCCTCGGCCTCGGCCAGCGGCTCGACCACCACCGCGCCATGCGCGCCGGTGGCGTGGAGGACACGCGCCTCGTCCAGCATGAAGGCGGAGTGACCGTTCCACGGCCCCGCGCCGGGGTGCAGCCAGACCACCAGATCGCCGCGGCGGGCCTGATCGCGCGCGACCGGTTCGCCCAGCCCGGCCTGCTGGTCGGCGTAGCGCGGCGCGGCGCGGCCGCAGGCATACAGCGCCTGCTGAACCAGGCCGCAGCAGTCGGTGGCGCGCGACGAGCGGGCGCCCAGGCGGTGCGGCACGCCGAGCAGGCGTTCGGCGACCGCCACGGGATCGCTCTCGAAGGTCCCGATAGGCCGGCTTTCATCGCCGGAGGAATCGGTCACCAGCGCGTTGAGCGGCAGGTCGGCGCCGACGGCGACGACGGCGGCGACCGGCAGGGGCGCGCCCTCGGCCAGGGCGGCGCGATCGACCCAGCCCACGACGCCGTCGCGGCGGGCCTGCCCCCAGACCCGGTCGCCACGGCTTTCCAGCACGTCGAACGCTTCGCCGTAGATCAGCTCGTCGATCGGATCGCCGCCGTCGATGCCACGATGGATGTCGGCGACCGGCGCGGTGCAGCGCATCGGCCGCGCCGCGCGGTAGGCGTCGGCGCGCACCAGCCCCTCCAGCGCCTGCTCGGCCAGATCGGGCCGGGCGAGCGTGGTGCGGGGATCGAAAGAGGCGGCGGCTGCGGTCAAACGAGACTCGTCCGGTTGAGCCCCGAGAATGACCGGAGATGCCAAAAGGGCCGTTAACGCCTGCGACTATTGCGCAGGGAATCGTCGCGACAGCATCTCGAACGCCGCCCGCAGTCCCTGCGCCTCGCCGCCTTCCGGCCAGCCCGGGCGGCCGCGCGGATTCCAGGCGAAGATGTCCATGTGGGCCCAGGCCCCCGTGGACGGGGCGAACTTCTGCAGGAACAGGGCTGCGGTGACCGAACCGGCCTGGGCCCAGGCGGCGGGATCGTTGCGGAGATCGGCGATCTCGGCTTCCAGCGCCGGCCTGTAGCCGGGCCACAGCGGCATGCGCCAAAGCGGATCGGCCACGGCGCGCGACGCCGCCAGCATGTCGGCGGCCAGCGCCTCGTCGTCGGTGTAGAGCGGCGGCAGCTCCGGGCCGAGAGCGATGCGGGCCGCGCCGGTCAGGGTGGCGAAGTCGAGGGTGACGTGCGGCGCGTGCTCCGCGGCGCGGGTCAGGACGTCGGCGAGGACCAGACGCCCCTCGGCGTCGGTGTTTCCCACCTCGATGGTCAGGCCCTTGCGGCTCGAGAGGACGTCGCCGGGGCGGAAGGCGTCGCCGGAGATGGCGTTCTCGACCGCGGCCACGAGGACGACCAGCCGCACCGGCAGGCCGGCCTGCATGACCAGCCGGCCCAGCGCCAGCGCGTGGGCGGCCCCGCCCATGTCCTTCTTCATGTTGCGCATGCCGGCCGCCGGCTTGATGTCGAGGCCGCCGGTGTCGAAGACCACACCCTTGCCGACGAGGGCGACCAGCGGCAGGTCCGTCCGGTCGAGATTCCAGCCGATCTCCAGCACGCGAGGGGCGCGATGCGGAGCCGCGGCGCGGCCGACGGCGTGGACGGCCGGGTAGTTCTGCTCCAGCAGGTCGTCGCCGGCGACGACGGTCAGGGTCGCCGCCGAAGCCTCGGCGATCTCGCGGGCGATGGTCTCGATCTGCAGCGGCCCCATGTCGCCGGCCGGGGTGTCGACCATCTCCCGGGCCAGGGCGCTGGCGGCGGCGATGTCGAGGAGGGGCGTGACGTCTATCCCCGGGGCGGCCAGCCGAGGGCGCGGACCGGGGCGGCTCTTGTATCGATCGAAGCGGTAGGCTCCGAGGGCGAAGGCGAGAGCGGCGAGGGCCGCCGCCTCGTCCTCGACGCCGTCCAGACGCCACAGCCCCTCCGGCAGCTTCGCCGCCAGCGCCCGGGCCGACATCGGATCGAAGCGCTCGCCGGCCCCGAACAGGGCCCCCGCGGCCGCCCCGCCCTCTCCGGGCAACACCAGCAGCTGACCCGGCTTGCCGGTGAAGTCGTGCGCCCGGGCCCAGATCGCCTCGGCCCCCTCCAGCGGCGCGTCCCTGGTCACGATCCGGACGGGCAGGGCGCCGTCGGCCTCGGCGGTCAGGATGTCGGGATGCAGCAAGGACATGTCGGTCGGCCTTTTCGGGCCCGCGAGGGGCTTTGTTAACCAGCAGTTGACGCGGAAAGGAGACTCTTGGGCCGACCCTTCCGGAGCGCCTTCCATGTCGCGCACGACCGCCCGCATCGCAACCGTCGCCCTGCTCGCCGCCCTCGCCTCGCCGGCGCTGGCGCAGCAGGCCCCGGCCGCCGACCCGGCCGCGGCGCCGGCG
>JAFAEC010000160.1 GCA_023424215.1 Pseudomonadota bacterium | reverse complement strand
GGCCGGCTGGCCGGCATCATCAGCATCGGCGACGTGGTCAAGCACCGGATCGACGAGATCCAGTTCGAGGCCGAGGCGATGCGCGAGTACATCGTGGGAGGACGCTGAGTCCTCGAGCGCAGCCTGGCCTTTCAGGGCGGCTAGCTAGCCGCCCTGCACCAGGATCTCGACGCGGCGGTTCATCTGCCGGCCGGCCGCGGTCGCGTTGTCGCCGATCGGGTCGGCCTTGCCGCGGCCCTGCGCGACGAGCCGGCCCGCCGCCACGCCGTCATTGATCAGCGCGGTGCGCACCGCTTCCGCCCGGCGCTTGGACAGGTCGAGATTGTAGCTCTCCGACCCGGTGCTGTCGGTGTAGCCGGTGATGGTCGCCGTGGATTCGGGGTAGCCGTTCAGCACGTCGGCGATCTTGCGCAGCGTCGCCTGGTAGCCCGGCTGGAGCACGGCGCTGTCGAACGGGAACATCACCTCGGACGGCATCACCAGCTTCAGCGCGTCCTGGCGGACCCGCTGGATCTCGATCTGGCGCGACTGGGTTTCCCGGGCGAGTTCCTTGCGGAACTGCTGCTCCTGGCTGTCGAACATGTAGCCGATGCCGCCGCCAACCACGGCACCGATGGCGGCACCGATCGCGGTGCCCTCGCCCTTGACGCCCTTGTGGCCCAGGATGTTGCCGAGCACGCCGCCCACCACCGCGCCGGCCACGGCGCCGGTCGCGGCCCGCTGTTCCATGGTGGAGCCGCAGGCGGCGAGGAGCGACAGGGCGGCGGTCGCGGCGGAAAGCTTGAGCAGGGTCTTCATGTTTGGACTCCTTGGGGAGAAGGACCCCATCGCAACGCCCCCCGGCGGACGGGGGTTCCGGCTGTCCGGCCCGCCGTCGCATGGGTTGATCTACCGCATATGAAGCACCATCCTTGAGTGATGATATCTCAAATATCTCGAGAGATGTTCAGATGATCACCGGCCCACAGCTCCGCGCCGCCCGTGCGCTCCTCGGCATCGACCAGCGCGAGCTGGCGCGGCTCGCCGGGCTCTCCCCCCAGACGGTCCAGCGCATGGAAGCGTGTCCGGGCTCGGTGCGGGCCGTCGTCGACAGTCTGGAAAAGGTGGTCGGAGCCCTCGCCGAGGCCGGGATCGAGATGATCGCCGAGGGGACTCCCAGCCACGGAACCGGCCGCGGCGTGCGGCTGATCGAACGACGGCAGGTCCGCGATGAACGCTGACTGGAAACTGTTCCTGCCCAAGACCGTCACCGTGCTGCGGCAGGGGTACGGCCCGGGCGACCTGCGCGCCGACGCGATCGCCGGTCTGACCGTCGCCGTGGTCGCCCTGCCGCTGGCCATGGCCCTCGCCATCGCCTCCGGGGCCGCGCCCGAGGTGGGGCTGGTCACCGCAGTGGTGGCCGGTTTCCTGATCTCGGCGCTCGGGGGCAGCCGCTTCCAGATCGGCGGTCCGACCGGCGCCTTCGTGGTCATCGTCTACGGCGTGATTTCGAAGCACGGCTACGACGGCCTGCTGATGGCCACCCTGATGGCCGGGCTGATCCTGATCGTCGCCGGCCTCGCCCGCATCGGGACGTTGATCAAATACATCCCCGATCCGGTCACCACCGGCTTCACCAGCGGCATCGCCGTGGTGATCATGGCCAGCCAGATCCCCGACCTGCTCGGCCTGACGGCGACCGGCGTCCCGGCCGAGTTCATCCCCAAGCTCCGGGCCCTTTGGGCGGCGCGGGAGACCCTGAACCTGCCGGCGGTCGGCCTCTCCGCCGCCTGCGTCGCCGCCATACTGCTGCTGCGGCGCTACGCCCCCCGCGTGCCCGGCTTCCTCGTCGCCACCGTGGCGGCCGCGATCGTGGTCGCGCTCGTCGGCCTGCCGGTCGAGACGCTCGGTTCGCGCTTCGGAGACATCAGCGCCCGCCTGCCCGCCCCCGACCTGTCGTTCTGGACCTGGGGCAAGGCCGCCGACGTCCTGCCCAGCGCCCTGGCCATCGCCCTGCTCGCCGGGGTCGAGTCCCTGCTCTCCGCCGTCGTCGCCGACCAGATGACCGGCCGCCGGCATCGCTCGAACATGGAGCTGACCGCCCAGGGGATCGCCAACGTCGCCTCCGCGGCCGTCGGAGGGCTTCCCGCCACCGGGGCCATCGCCCGCACCGCCACCAGCATCCGCTCCGGCGCCCGCTCCCCGGTGGCCGGCATGCTGCACGCGGTCTTCCTGCTCGTCTTCATGCTGGCGCTCGCGCCCGCCATGCGTTTCGTGCCCATGGCGGCGCTGGCGGCCATCCTCGTCGTGGTCGCCCTGAACATGGCCGAGGCGCACCGTTTCCGCCTGATCCTGCGCACCTCCCGCGGCGACCGGGCCGTGCTGCTGGCCACCTTCGCCCTGACGGTGCTGGTCGACCTGACCGTCGCCATCGGCGTCGGCATGGCGCTGGCCGCCTTCATCTTCATGCACCGCATGTCGCAGCTGGCGACCCTGGAGGGCCGCGACCCGCTCATCGAAGGCGACCGGCCGGACGAGGGCGAGGGCCGCTACGCGCCCAACCAGGGCCTCCCTGCCGATGTCGGCGTGCTCACCTTCCGCGGCCCGCTGTTCTTCGGCAGCGCTGGCCTGATCAAGGACGCGCTCGACCGCATTGGCGCGCGGCGGCGCAGCTATGTCCTGCGGCTGGAGGAGGTGCCCATCCTCGATCCGACCGGCGCCTTCGCCTTCGCCGACCTCGTCGGACGGATGCAGGGGGAAGGCGCCGAGGTCTTCGTGGTCGGGGCGAACCACGCGGTGCTGAAGGCGCTGACGCAGGCCACGCCCCGCGATCGACTGAAGCACGTCCGCTTCGTCAAGTCGTTCGCCACGGCCCGGCGGCGGCTCGAGAAGATTATGACCGCCGATCGTGACGAAGCTGCCACCGACGAGAGCCACATCGCACGCGGCGTAGAAGAGCATCAGCTCGCCGAGCGTGTCACCGAGAAACACTTGCGTGTCTGCCGTTA
>JAFAEC010000158.1 GCA_023424215.1 Pseudomonadota bacterium | reverse complement strand
GACGGTGACGGGCGCGGTCCTGTCGCGCCACCCCGGCGGCAAGGGCGCCAACCAGGCGCTGGCGGCCCAGCGGCTGGGGGCCGAGGTCCGCCTGATCGGCCGGGTCGGGCGCGACGCCATGGCCGAGGAAGCCATGGCCCTGCTGGTCGCCGACGACGTCGACGTGGCCGGGGTGGCCGTGGACCCTGAGGCGCCCACCGGTGTGGCCCTGATCGCGGTGGAGCCGCACGGCGAAAACCAGATCGTGGTGGCGGCCGGCGCCAACCACCGCGTCGGCCCGGAGCAGCTGCCGCAGCGTCTGGAGGGGCCGCTGATCCTGCAGCTGGAGTTGCCGGTCGAAACGGTGGAGGCGGCGGTCGGGCGGGCGAGCGACTTCGTCTGCGTCAACCTGGCCCCGGCCCAGCCCGTGTCGGACCTGCTGCTGCGCCGGGCCGATCTGATCGTGGTCAACGAGGGCGAGGCCGCCTTCTACGGGCAGGCGCTGCACCACGGCGGCGGCCGGGTCGTGGTCACGAAGGGCGCGAAGGGCACCGCCCTGTACGAAGGCGGGGCCCTGGTGGCCGAGGCGAGGCCGCCGCTTGTGCGGGCGGTGGACGCGACCGGCGCGGGCGACGCCTTCGTCGGCGCGATCACCGTCGCCCTGCTGGAAGGGATGGAGCCTGAGGCGACGCTGCGTTTCGCCTGCGCCGCCGGGGCGCTGGCGGCCACCCGGCCGGGGGCCCAGCCCTCGCTGCCGACGCGGGCCGAGGTGGAGGCGATCATTACAGGGTCGTAACTTGGGAGGAGGGAAGGCGGCTGGCAGGGTTCCGGTCCTGTTCCGATCGTCGTCCAGGGGACCTCCGCCATGACCCGCACCGCCGCCCTTCTGGGCGCCTCGCTTCTTGTCCTCGCGCCGATGGCCGGCGCCCCCGTCGCCGCGCAGGAGGCGGCGCCGATCGCCGTGCCGCCGCTGGAGTTCACGCACCGCGAACTGGCCAACGGGCTGGACGTGTACGCCATGCCGGACCCGGGCGCCGGCACGGTCACGGTCACGCTGTGGTACGACGTGGGCGGGAAAGACGACCCGCAGGGCCGCTCGGGCTTCGCCCACCTGTTCGAGCACATCCTGAGCCGCAAGACGGCCAACCTGCCCTACGGCCAGATCTCGACCCTCGTCGAGAACGCCGGCGGCACGCGCAACGCTTCCACCGGGCAGGACTTCACCAACTACTACGAGACGGTGCCGCCGCAGTACCTCGAGACCATGCTGTGGACCCACGCCGAGCGCATGGCGCGGCCCGTGGTGGACCAGGAGGTGTTCGACACCGAACGGTCGATCGTCCAGGAGGAGCTGCGCCAGCGCGTCTATGCGCCGCCGTACGGCCGGCTGCAGCGCTTCGTCATCGGCGACAACAGCTTCGACGAGAGCATCTACCGGCGCAGCGTGATCGGCTCGCTGGAGGAGCTGAACTCGGCGCGGATCGAGGACGCCCGCGCCTTCCACGAGGCCTACTACCGCCCGGCCAACGCCACGATGATCGTGTCGGGCAATTTCGATCCGGCGCAGCTGGACCGCTGGGTCGACCAGTATTTCGCCGGCATCCGCAATCCGGACCGGCCGACGCCGGTGTTCGAGCGCCCGGTGGAGACGCCGCGGACGCAGCCGCGTCTGGTCGAAGCGTATGCGCCCAACGTGCCCCTGCCGGCGGTGGCGGCGATCTTCCCCGGGGTGGCGGCGGATCATCCGGACGCCCCGGCCCTGGACGTGCTGCAGGCGATCATGTCGCGGGGCGAGAGTTCGCGGCTGTACCAGGCCCTGGTCTACGAGAGCCAGCTGGCCGCCAACGCCGGCTTCGGCCAGAACGACATGGAGGAGGACGGAGTCGTCACCGTCAGCGCCACGGTGGCGCAGGGCAAGAGCATTCCGGACGTCGAGGCGGCGCTGAACGCCGAGCTGGATCGGGTGCGCAATGCGCCGGTGACGGCGGCCGAGCTGGCCGAGGCGAAGACCGAGATCGTCGCCGCCGCCCTGCGCCAGCGCGAGACCGCCTCGGGCCGGGCCTTCATCCTCGGCCAGTCGATCGTGTCGCAGAACGATCCCCGCGCCGCCGACGCGCGGCTGGTCGCGGTGCAGCGGGTCACGGCCGCGGACGTGCAGCGGGTGGCGCGCCAGTATCTCGACGAGCAGGCCCGGGTGTCGGTGCGTTATCAGGACGAGAGCGCCCGACCCGAGGGCGTGCCCGAGGACAGCTGGCGCAACCCGGCGCCGGTTCCGACCTTCCTGACCGTGCCGCCGGCGGTGCTGCCGCCGAACGAACTGCTGCCGGAGGGCCAGCGCATGGCGCCGCCGCCGCTGGGCGCGGCGCGCGAGGCCGCGACCCCGACGGTGGCCGAACGCACCCTGCCCAACGGGCTGCGCGTCATCGTGGCCAAGTCCACCGACCTGCCGATCATGAACGCCCAGCTGGTGCTGGGCGGCGGGGCGGCGGCGGACCCGGCCGACCGGGCCGGACTGGCGACGATGACGGCGGCGCTGGCCAGCCAGGGGGCGGGCGGCCGCTCGGCGCCGGAGATCGCCCGGACGCTGGAGGCGCTGGGCGCCAACATCGGCGGCGGGGCGGGAGCCGACGCCACCCAGATGTTCGTCTCGGCCCCGGTCGCTTCAGCGGCGGAGGTGGGGGCGGTGCTGGCGGACGTCGTCCGGCGGCCGGATTTCGCCGAGGCCGAGGTGGCGCGCAGCCGCACCCAGGCGGTGAACGCGCTCCGGGTCAACTTCCGCCAGCCGGGGCCGCTGGCGGCGGCGGTGCTGAACCGGCTGGTCTACGGCGCCGCGCCCTACGGGGCGCCGACCTCGGGCACGCCCGATTCGGTGGCGGCGATCACCCGTGAGGAGATCGTCGACTTCCATCGCCGCTGGTGGCGGCCGGACAACGCCACGGTGATCGTCACCGGCGGCATGGAGCCCGAGGCGGCTTTCGCCTGGGCCGAGCAGGTGCTGGGCGGCTGGGAACGCCCGGCGGCGCCGATGCCGACGGTCGACGCGCGGGCCGGAGCGCCGACGGGGCCGCGGGTGGTGGTGGTCGACCTGCCCGGGGCCGGGC
>JAFAEC010000125.1 GCA_023424215.1 Pseudomonadota bacterium | reverse complement strand
ACGTCGCGCAGGGCCTGTCGCGCCAGCGCCGCCGCGCTGGTCCCGTCGATGGTCAGGCCGGCGTGGCCGAGGCGCAGCTGCAGCTTGCTGGCCAGCCGTTTGCGCAGGGTGGCGAGGCCGGTCATGCGGCGGCCCTATAGGCATCGCGGCCGATCCGCTGGCCATGCTGGGCCAGCTTCTGCCGGACCTTGGCCCGCCAGTTGTCGTTGCCGGCGGCCTTGGGGTGGCGGGCGAAGAAGCGGTAGGCGTCGGAGACGCTGACGGTCCCGCTCTGCCGGGCCAGCCATGCGCGCATGACCTCAGACCACGACAGGTCGAGGCCGGTCACCAGGGCGAAGCGGGCGAAGCGCAACGGCACGAAGGCTCCCGGCAGGTCGGCGGCGGCGAGGCGGTCCATGTCCTCGGGCCCGTAGGCGCAGAGGACCGACGGGGCGCCGGCGTTGGCCGAGGCGCGCACGCCGGCGGCGTCGTGGAAGTGGAGCCGGCCGGACAGGAACAGCAGGCCGCTGGCGCGCTCCCACACCTGAGCCTGAAAGGCCTCCGTTTCGGTGCGGGCGAAGATCAGGGCCGTGCCCCGGCCGTGGTCGGCCAGCTTGCCGAGCCAGAGCGCGATTTCGCTGCTGGTGTAGGGCGGGTTCAGCCAGACCCGGCCGTCCCATTCCAGCGCGAGGCCGTCGCCGTCCTGCAGCGCGTTCATGCGCAGGGCGGTGGGCCACGGGCGCGGCGCAGGCGCGGCGCAGGGGTCCAGGTCGAAGGACGTCCAGCCGCCGAGGGCGGGCTGAATGTGCGGCGGCGTCAGCCAGGTGGTGGTCGCGGCGCTGGCCGACTGATGGCCGCCGATGGCGCGGCCCATCACAGCAGCCCCTTCGCCCGGCCGCACAGGGCCAGCAGGGCAGCGAGGAAGGACAGCAGCACGGCCAGGCCCTGACCGCGCTCGGACAGGACGACGGGGCGGGCGCGGCGGCGCGGGGGAAGGTAGGTCAGCAAGGGCAGTCTCCTGCTTGTCAGGCCCCGGCCGGGGCCATGAAGGCCATGACGGCGGCGCGCTCGCGGTCGACGCGGCGCAGCGCCGGCGGGGCCGGGCGCGGTTCGGGGCGGTTCTCGTTGGCCGCGGCGCCTGCCCCGCTCGCCGGGGTCATGACGGCGGCCAGGTTCGCGGCCTCCTGCCTCGCCGCCCAGGCGGCCAGGCTGTCGGGGTTCCAGCCGTAGGGCCGGCGGGTGACGGGCGCGGGGAAGCCCTCGTCGCGGACCCACGCCGGCCAGCCCTTGCGGACGGTGTCGTAGTGCACCCCCCGAAAGGCGGCGACGCCGGCCATGTCGACGAGGGCTTGCATCAGTCGTCCCCGTCCGTGAAGCGGTCGAGGGCAAGCACGATGCGGTGCAGCTGCACCGGGTTGCCCACCGCCATGCAGGCCAGCCGCAGGGCGTCGACGAGCGGTGCGAACACTTCTTCCTCAAGCGGCACGGTGTCGCTGGTGAATGCGAGCGGGGAGGCTTCGCCCTCGCGGCGCGCGGCCTCCAGCGTGTCCGGTTCCCGCAGAGCCTCGGCCATGCCGGTCATGGCAGCGCCGCCGGCAGAGAGGGCGGCGAGCATAAGCTGGCGGGAGGCCTCGGCGGTGGCGGCGGGCGCGGGCTTCACGCCGCCCACCCGATCACTTCGCGCGTGACCTGCCCGGCTTCGTCGGGGCGGCCGCTGCGGTCGAAATGGCTGTTCCAGTTCCACAGGGCGGTCCAGTTGCGGAAGCCGCACAGCCGGGCGACGGCGTCGCGGGCGAGGCGGTCGGCCGAGGGGCGGCCCTGTTCGGCGGCCTGTAGGAAGCGCGCGAGCCGTTCGGCCTGCGTCGCCTGGGGCCCGCGTTCGTGGAAGCGGACGTCGGCGACGCGCACCAGGGCCTCGGCGGTGATCGTGACCCGGGCCCGCAGGATGCAGGAGCGGACGCCGGCGCGCTCGCGCGGCTTGTCGCCCTTGCGCGCCAGATCGAGATAGACCGTCCCGCCCAGGTCGGCGTGGTCGTAACGGGCGGCGACGGCGCCGCGCACCGGCTGCAGCGTCAGCCGCTGGCGGCCGTCCTTCACGGCCGGGCCGTGGGAGCGATCGAGGATATAGGCGGGCATCAGTGGGCCCCCCGCTGGAGTGCGCCGGCCAGCGCCTCGGCCTGGTCGGCGGCCTGCATCAGGTCCAGCGCCGCGCCGGTGCGCCCGGCGCCGTCGACCACCACGGCCATGCGGCGCATGACGTCGGCCGAGGCGATCAGGTGCAGGTGGTCGGCCTCGACAATGACGATGGCCTGAACCGGCGCGCCCTGGCGCATCTTGACCGCCGGGGCGGCCTCGAGCCGGTCGAACCGGGGCGGGGCGCAGGCGGTCAGCAGCTGGACGGCGAGGATCGTCTCGTCCGCCTCGGCGGCCGGTTCGACCAGATGCAGGGCCGGCCGGCGCGGGCCGCGCACGGGCAGGCCCTTGAGCGGGCCGGCGGTGTGGACGCCGGCGGCGCCCGATGCGGGCGCGGCGGGGCGGAAGTCGTGGATGGATGCGGTCATGGGGTTCCCCCGTTGGCGATGCTGTCCCCGCCGCGTCCGGTCGATCCGCCCGGTGGCATCACGTCCGAAGGGATCGCCGCGTCAGGGGGGGCTATCGACGCGGCGGGAACGGGGAGAGGGAACGCCGCTTCGGTAGCGCCTGTCAACCAGTAGCTACGAAAAAGCTACGACAGGGCGTAGCCGCAAGGGTTCGAGACGTCGCTGGCCAAGGCGCTTTTTCGGGGCGATGCTGGGTCCATGATCGTTCCGGCCCTGATCCTGACCCTGCTGGCCGCGCCGCAGGACGCCCGTTCGACGGCCGACGCCGCCGTGCAGGATGCGGTGCAGGCGGCGGCCGAGGCGGCGGCGGCGCCCCGTGACGCCGAGGCGGCGCTGGCGGTCAGCTGCGTGATGGCGGAACAGGCGCAGCGGCGGATCGCCTCGGCCGCCGCGCGGCTGGGCGAGCGCGACCCCGACCTGATGGCGGCCTGGCGCGCGGCCGATCGCGTGAGGGAGGCGGCCTGTCGGCCGTCAGTCGCCGCGCAGGCCGATGGCGTAAACGCCGGCGACCTCTGAGAGGGCGAACACCAGCTCGCGCTCCTCGGGCCACAGCTCGGTGACGTAGAGGTTTTCGCCGTCGATGCGCTCGAACCGTTTGACCGCATAGGAGCCGTCGGCCATGGCGATGACGCAGCCCTGGCCGCGTCGCGCGGGCTGCCGGACGTTGTAGGTGACGAAGCCACCGGGCTCGGCATAGGGGACCATGCTCATGCCGGCCAGCTTGAGCACGCGCGTGCCGGGGGCGAAGAAGCGGGCGAAGTCGATCACCTCGGCCTCGCCGCCGTCGTCGTAGAGATTGGGCCGCAGCGCCCCGCCGTGGGCCACGCCGCCGACGGGCAGGGACATGACCCGGCCGCGGCCCGGGGCGAAGCTGGACGGCTCGCCGCCGAAGGCCCCGCCGGCCAGCTTGGCCACCTCGATCTGATGTTCCTCGACCGTGGCGCCGATGGCCCGCAGGGCCCGCGCCAGGGTGGGGTTGTCCATGGGGCGCTTGCCGCTCTCGTAGTTCTTCCACGACGCCAGGCTGATGCGCTCGGCGGCGCCGGCGGCGTCCTCCTGGGTGAAGCCGTTGCGCCGGCGCAGGATCCGCAAGGCCGCGCCGGCCCGCTCCTGTTCGATGCGCTCGCGCTCGCTGGTGTCCACCATCCGGCGGATTGGCCACGGCTCAGCAAGGCGCGCCAGAGACGACATGGGCACAGCTTAGAGCGCATGCCGTCGCTATTGTCCACGAAATAGCTACGAAACGGGTTGACCCACGCTACCAAATCACCCTCCTCATCCGCGTCGGCTTCAACCACGGGGCGCCGCGCGTGACCGACACCCACTCCCACAACGATGCGACAATCCCGGACGTGCGGCTGCGCCCGGCGTTCGACCGCTACTGCCGCGATCGGGGCATCGACGACGCCAAGGGCGCGGAGCTGTTCGACTGCAGCCGGCAGATGATGGGCTTCATGCGCGCCCCGTTCGACGACCCCCTGTGGAAGCCGCCGGGCCCCAAGCTGATGCACCGGATCATCAAGCGGACGCGCGGCGGGGTGCGGCCCGAGGACTTCCACCCGCCGGTGGACATGATCGTGCGGGGGATGGCGGCATGACCTACCACCCGACCACGGCCGACCTGAAATGCTGGCGCACCCTGTGCTGCAAGGCCTGGCAGGCGGTGATCGGCCGGGCCGGATCGGCCGCCGATCTGGCCCGGGCCGCCAACCGGGCCGGCAAGGCGGTGGCGCCGTCGCCCGAGGCCCTGACCAACCTGTGCGTGCCGTTGATCCGGCTGGCCCGCGAATGGCCCCGGATGGACGCCGCGACGCAGCGCGCGAACCGCGACCGGCTCAAGTTCCTGGCCGACGGGCTGGGCCCTCTGGTCGGCTGCGACAACATCTACATGCACCGCAAGGCGCGGGAAGCGGAAACGCCCGGCTGGTCGCCGGTCAATCAGCGGCCCGGCAACCGGCTGGGCCTGCACATTCCGCCCGACCCCCTGCTGGCCGACGATCCGCGGCCCGAGCGCGCGCCGCGCGCCGATATCGACGGCTGACGGCGATGGCGGGGGCGGTCCTGATGATCGAGCCGGCCGAGGCCCCGCGCGTGCGAGGGCGGCAGGTGGCCGACCAGGCGCGGGCGGCGTGGCTGCTGGCCTGCGATCTGGCCGGGCAGGCGGTGCAGGGCGGGGCCTTCCTGCGCATCTGCGCCACCTCGGGCGGCGAGGGCAGCGGCAAGGTGGGGCGGGGGTCGGACGTGACCACCACCCTGGGCCGGAAGGTCGGCTGCTATCTGGCGGTGACGGTGGGCAACGTGCCGCAGGCCGAACTGGCGCGCGCGGCGGGCCTGCACCGATCGACCGTCATCACCCACTGTCAGGACGTCGAGGACATGCGCGACGACCCGGGCGTCGACGCCCTGCTGGAGGAGCTGGGCAAGCGAATGATCGGCGCGGCGGCAAGGCTGGTGCTGGCGAGCATGGGGGAAGCGGCGTGACCTGCGCGACCTGTGACGATCTGCACCGCCAGCTGCGCGAGGCGCGCGAGGAAATCGAGGCGTGGGAAGCGGGGGCGAAGGCGGCCGAGGCCGCCGGCGCGACGGCGGAACGGTTGAGCCGCTGGCGCAAGGCCTTCGCCGGGGCGCGTGGCGGTTCGATCGTCGCCCTGATGCTGATGGCCGACCGCCCGGGGCGGCCGGTGACGCCGCAGCAAATCCTCGACGCCACCCGGGGCATACCGGGGGCGAAATGGAGCGAGGAGCCGGGCCGGAAGGTGGCCGCCGTGATGATCTGCTACGCCCGCAAGTCCCTGAGGCGGGCGGGGTGCGCGGCGACGATCGAGAACAGCTGGGGGCTGGGCTGGGTTCTGTCGCCGGCGTCCGCGCGGGCGATCAAGACCTGGGCGGGGGAAGCGGCGTGAAGGCGATCCAACCCTGGGAAACCTGGCGCTGGCTTGAGACGGGCGGAAGCCTTGCCGCCCTGTCGCGGATCAGCGGGCGGCCGGTGGCCCGGCTGGACCGCGAGCTGGACGCCTGGCTGGCGGCCCGCAGCCGGCGGGGGCAGGCATGATCGACCTGACCGAACAGGCCCACGATCTGGCGGCCCTCGGCTGGGCCGTGTTCCCGCTGCGCCCGCGGGACAAGAAGCCGTACCCGAACACCAACGGCAAGCTGGACGCCAGCCAGGACGTCGAGGAGGTGGTGGCTTGGTGGAGCGGACGCCGGGCCCTGCCGCGCGCCGAGGGCGACAAGCCGGCGGCCGTGGCCGGGCCGGCGGCCAACATCGGCGTGGCCACGGGCGCGGCCTCGGGCTTCTTCGTGCTGGACGTCGACGGCGAGCAGGGGGTGGCCAGCCTGATGAAGCTGGCCCGCGCCTATCAGCCCCTGCCGCAGACGGTGCGGCAGTCGACGGGCAAGGGCGGCCACCTGCTGTTCGCCTGGCCCGACGGGGTCGAGCCGCGCAACAAGGCCGGCAACCTGGGGGCGGCGCCGGGCGGCGAGCGGCCCTATCCCGGCCTCGATATCCGGGGCGAGGGCGGATACATCGTGGCGGCGCCCTCGGTGCACCCATCGGGCCGCCTGTACGCCTGGGCAGCCGGGTGCAGCCCGTTCGAGCGGACGCCGGCGCCGGCCCCGCGCTGGCTGCTGCAGCTGGCCTGCCCGCCCGAACCGGCGGCCGGGCCCCGACCCGCCAGCCGGGTGGCGGTGGCCCGCGTCGGCGGCGAGGACGCCTATGGACGCGCCGCCCTGCAGGGGGCCTGCGACGCCATCGCCGGCGCCATGCCGGGGACGCAGAACGACACCCTGCACCGGCGCGCCTTCTCCATCGGCCGGCTGGTCGCCGGGGGGGTGCTGGACGGCGCCCGCGCGCGCGAGGCGCTGATCCGCGCCGGCACGGCGATGTGGGCCGGTAATCCGCGCCAGCCGTGGACCCATCAGATTGTGGCCAGGGCGGTCGATCACGCGATGAAGCGGGCCGAAAGCCATCCCAAGGGCGCGCCGCCGCGGCGGAACGAAGGTGTTGCGTGACAGACGAAATCGACCCCATCGCCGGGGCGCTGGCGCCCGCCGCCGCCGAGGAGCCGAAGGAGGGCGGCGACTGGCAGCTGATGGACCTGCGCGAGCGCGGGCGGCTGGACCCGCTGCAGGGCTCGCCGCTGCGCATCCCGGACGTGGGCGAGGTCGAGCCGGGCGAATGGCAGGCGCAGGGCCTGGCCGATCGGTGGACCGGCCTGCCGCCGCTGTGCCCGATCGTCCCGCTGGGCCGCGACGCCGACGCCAGCGTGGTGCTGAACGCCATGGGCGACGTGCACCGGCTGAAAGACAGCTCGAGCGGCAAGGGCCCGATCGGCGGCGCCTTCGCCGGGCGCAGCCGCTATCTGGAATGGGCCTGGCCGCGCCGGGACAAGAAGGGGCGGGTGGCCGGCTGGGAAGCCGACGACGCGCGCCAGGCCATCGTCGACGCCTGCGCCTATATGGGGCCCTATGACCCCGACCGGCTGCACGGCCGGGGCGCGTGGCAGGACGACGCGCATCAGCTGGTCTATCACGCCGGCGACCGGGTCTATGTCGAGGGCGTCTGGCGCGAGCCGGGGCGTCACGGCAGCTGGATTTATCCGGCCCGGCCGAGGATGGGCGCGCCGTGGCCGACGCCGATCGAGGGCGGGCGGCACGGGCCGGTCGAGCTGCTGCGCGAGGTGTTCGAAACCTGGAACTGGCGCCGCAAGCAAATCGACCCGCACCTGCTGGTCGGCTGGGCCTGCATGGCGATGATCGGCGGGGCCCTGTCCTGGCGGTCGATGGTGTTCGTGACCGCCGAATACGGGTCGGGCAAGTCCACCCTGCTGGAGCTGCTGCGCCAGCTGTTCGGGCACGGCCTGCTGAAAACCGGCAACACGACCGGGGCGTACCTGTACCAGAAGCTGGGCCACGACAGCATTCCCGTGGTCATCGACGAACTGGAAGCCAAGCCGGCGAACGACCCGGCCAGCCCGCAAAAGGTCATCGAGCTGATCCGCATGGCGTCGAGCGGCGACAAGATCGGGCGCGGCTCCTCGGACGGGGTCGCCAAGGAGTTCGAGTGTCGGTCGGCGTTCATCTGCACCTCGATCAACATTCCGACCCTGCGCCAGCAGGACATGAGCCGCTTCGCCATCCTGAACCTGGACCGCTTCGCCGAGGCGACGGCGGATCCCGCGATCCCGTGGAAACTGATCGGCGACACCGGCCGCCAGCTGCTGCGCCGCATGATCGACGGCTGGCCCCGGTGGCATCGCACCCTGCTGGCGTTCAAGCGGGCGCTGATCGACCACGGCCGCCACGACGCGCGCGGGGCCGAACAGTTCGGCGCCCTGCTGGCCGCCGCCCACATCGCCGAACACGACCACGACCCGACCGCCGAGGAGCTGGAGACGTGGGCGGTGCGGTTGAAGGCCGCCGACCTGGGCGAGACGGCCAACAAGACCGACGACTGGCGCGAGTGCCTGATGCACCTGTGCGACGTGACGCCCGAGGCCCTGCGCAACAAGGCCAACGCCTATCCCACGCTCGGCTCGCGCATCGCCGCCTTCCGTCACAAGCCGAACACGTTCGGCGACCTGAAAGCGATCTGCACCATGATGGGGCTGACGGTGTCGGTTCCGAAGGGCGATCTGCCGACGTGGGAGAACACGCGCCTGTTCATCCCCTGCAACCACCCGGAGACGCGCAAGAACTTCGCCGGCACCAGCTGGGAAGGGGCCCCCGGCGCCGTGGGGGTGTGGCATATGACCCTGCAGCGCGCGCCGCGGGCCATGATCTGGCGCGACGTCTGCGGCGCCGGCCTCGACAAGAAGCGCAACGGGGTGTTCGTCCAGCTGGCCGCCGCCTTCCCCGACGTCGGGGAGGAGGAGGACCAGCGCGAGGACGAGGCGGCCTGACGTGGCGAAGGCGAAGCGCCGCTATTGCGATGCCTGGGACTGCCCCTCGCTTTGGTCCTGCGAGACGGCGTGGGGCCGCGCGGAGGAGTATTGGGCGTTCGACGTCGCCGCCCTGGACCGGATCGGGTTCTTCAAGGGCCCCCGACCCCGGCTGTGGGACGCCTGCCGTGAGTACGAGCGGGCGACCGCCAAGGAGTGGCTGAAAGACGCATTCACCCCGCAGGGGCCGCACCAGTCGCCGCCCCCGCGAGGGGTTCCGTTGCGCCTGGTCTAGTCCGCCTGCAGCAGCATGGCGCGGAGCGCGGCCAGCTCGCGGCTGCGCAGGTCGATCAGCTCGGCCAGGTCGGTGAGCCAGGCGCGGGCAGCCGGATAGTCGCGGCCGGCGCGGGCGGCCTCGGCCACCCGCTGGACCGTGCGCAGCTGCACCACCAGGGCCCGGGCCATGGGCGCCTGCCAGTCGACCCCGTAGAGGGCCCGGCCGGCCATGGCGACGAGTTCGGCGGCGTTCGGTCGGTCGGTCATGCGAACAGGTCCTGTTGAGCGCGTGCAACATCGTCGAACAGACCGCCCGAGGGCAAGGGGGCGTCGCCGCGCCGCTCGGCGCGCTGGCGCTGCAGCGCCTCGACCTGGCGGGCGGCGAGGGGCACGGGCGCGACGCCGGCGACCAGCTTTTGCAGGGCGGGGCCGTCGGCAAGCTCGACAGCTTCCCAATCCTCGATCAGTTCCGGCGAGCCGGGCATGGCGTCCTGGGCCACCAGGACGCAGCGCGGGTCGTGGTCGCGATGCAGCGCCCGGGCCATGTCGTGGGCCATGGTTCGCGCCGTCCGCGGGTCGCGCTCGCGGTAGTGACAGAAGGTCCGCCAGCCCTCGACCCGGCACCAGATCAGCACCCGGAACACGTAGGGGTGGCCGGCGGCGATGGCGTCGGCGCGCATGTGCAGGGCCAGCGGACGCGGCGCGCGGTCGGGCAGGGCGGGCAGGACCGGCGCGGGCTCCTCCTCATCCTCCTCCAGCTCGTCGGCGTCGTGGGGCGAGATATGGCGCAGGCCGCAGGCCGGGCAATCGTCGTCGGCCATGCAGTCCCATTCGTCCGACCAGACCTCGGCGCAGCGGGGACAGGTGTAGTGGTTGAGCAGGCGAGCCATGTTCGGTCCTTTCCGAAGGGCCCCCGACCCGTCGCCGGGGGCGGACTGGCTGACAGTCCGGCAAGCCCGCCCGGCGGCGCCGGGCGGGTGAGCGGGAGTGTCAGGCGGCGGCGCGGGCCGCGGCTTCGCTGGCCAGCGAGGCCGCCAGGCTGTCCCAAATCTCGCGGAATTCCCCGTACTGGCCCCACATCAGCAGGTTGGCGAGGGAGGTTTCCTTGCCAAGCGTGCCGCCGTTGTCCTCCAGGGCCTGGTCGACATAGGCGACGCGGGCGAGGCTGGACGCGAGCCAGGCGGTAAGTCTGGCGGTGTAAACGTCCACCAGGCCGTCAACGGCTTCGTGAGCGTCGGTGATTTCGTCGTCCTCGGCCTCGGTCATGCGCAACGCAACGTCACGGATCATCGAATAACGCATGTCGTCGGGCAGCATGCCCTCATGGGCGGCCTGTATCGCGTCGCTCATCCAGTCCGGCGAGCCGGGGCGCAGCTTGTAGAAGGTTTCTCCGTTGATGCGGGTGTCGCTGATCAGCGCGGTGTACAGTTCCAGGGCGAGGGTCTGAACGGTGGCGGTCATGGTTCGGTCCTTTCCGATGCCTGCCCCGACCCGTCGCCGGGGCTATGACTGTCGCAATACAACGACAGATGAGCCGCTGTCAAGCGGCGACATGAAAGAGGATCGGCTTGGCGATCAGCCAGGCCGATCCGAGGCCGCGCAGCGAGCCGCAGGCGAGCGGTGCGCGCGGCCGCCGCCTGAACACCGCCGGCGGCCTCGC
>JAFAEC010000105.1 GCA_023424215.1 Pseudomonadota bacterium | reverse complement strand
GTCATGACCTTCTCCTATTTCAGAGCCAGGGTGACGGCTTTCACGTCCACATATTCGTCGATGCCGTGGATCGAGCCTTCGCGGCCGTAGCCGGATTGCTTGACGCCGCCGAAGGGGGCGACGGGGGTGGAGATCAGACCGGTGTTGACGCCGCACATGCCGGCCTCGATGCGACGGCCGATGCGCAGGGCGCGGTCCAGGTCGCGGGTGAACAGGTAGGAGGCCAGCCCGAATTCGCTGGCGTTGGCCTTGGCCAGGACTTCCTCTTCGGTGTCGAAGGCGAAGACCGGGATCATCGGACCGAAGGTCTCTTCCTCGCGGAACAGGCGATCGTCGCCGCCCAGGGTCACGGTCGGCTGGAAGAAGCGGCCGCCCAGGGGGTGGCGTTCGCCGCCGGTCAGGACGCGGCCGCCGTCGGCCTTCACCGCCGCGACGTGCTTCTCGACCTTGTCCAGCGCCTTGTCCTCGATCAGGGGGCCGACCTTGACGCCATCGTCGAAGGCGTTTCCGACCGGGATCCGGGCGACCTCGGCGGCCAGCTTCTCGGCATAGGCCTCGGCGACCGGGCGTTCGACATAGACGCGGTTGGGGCAGACGCAGGTCTGGCCCGAGTTCCTGAACTTGCCCTTGATGGTTTCGGCCACGGCCAGGTCCAGGTCGGCGTCGGCGAAGACGATCAGGGGCGCCGCGCCGCCCAGCTCCATCGACACGCGCTTCAGCGTCGGCGCGCACTGTTCGGCCAGCATCCGGCCGACGCCGGTGGAGCCGGTGAAGGACAGTTTGCGGATGTCGGCGCTGTCGGTCAGCACCTTGCCGATGGTCGCGGCGTCGCCGGTGACGACCGACAGGGCGCCGACGGGCAGGCCCGCCTGATAGGCCAGTTCGGCCAGGGCGATAGCGGTGAAGGGCGTCTGGCTGGCCGGCTTGACCACGGCGGTGCAGCCGGCGGCGAAAGCCGGGCCCAGCTTGCGCGTCAGCATGGCGGCCGGGAAGTTCCAGGGCGTGATCAGGGCGCACGGCCCCACCGCTTCGCGATAGGTCAGGATCAGATGGCCCAGCGGGCTGTCCTGGGTCTCGCCGATCAGGCGCTCGGCCTCGCCGGCGAACCATTTGATGAAGCCGTTGGCGTAGGCGACCTCGCCCTTGGCCTCCTGAAACGGCTTGCCGTTTTCCAGCGCCATCAGGGCGCCCAGGCCCTCGGCGTTCTCGTCGATCAGTTCGGCCCATTTGCGCAGGAAGGCGGCGCGTTTGTGCGGGTCGGAACGCGACCAGGCGGGAAACGCGTCCGTCGCGGCCAGGATCGCCCGCTGGGTCTCGGCCGCGCCCAGGTCGGGGACGTGGCCGATCACCTCCCCGGTGGCCGGATCGTCCACGGCGATCCCGCCGCCGTTCGCGGGAACCGGCTCGCCCGCGATCAGGGCGTGCTGGCGCAGCAGGGCGAGGCCTGCGTCGCGGGGACTGGTCATGAAAGCGCTCCGATGTCTGGGTCCGAGTCCTAGAACGCGCTCAGGCCCCGATGGTGTCCAGGTCGCGCCCCTTGGTTTCGGGCATGAACAGGACGGTGACGACGATGGCGATGACGGTGAAGACCACCGAATACCACAGGCCGAAGTAGATATTCCCCGACGCCGCTGCCAAGGCGAAGCTGGCCGCCGGCAGCAGACCGCCCACCCATCCGGTGCCGATGTTGTAGGGCAGGCTCATGGCCGTGTAGCGCACCCGCGTTGGAAACAGCTCGACCAGGGCCGCGGCCTGGGGGCCGTACAGGGCGCAGGCGGCCGTCATGAAGACCATCAGGATCAGGAACACCATCGGCAGGTTGATCCGGGCGGGATCGGCGCGGTCGGGATAGCCGGCGGCCGCCAGCGCCGCCTTGATTCGCGTCTCGACGTCGGCGCGGGCGGCCTTCAACTGGGCGGGCGTCAGGCGCGCGCCCTCGACGGAGGCGACTTCGGCCGTCCCGACCCGAACCAGCGCCGTAGCCCCGGCGGGGGCGGCGACCGTGTCGTAGGACACGCCGGCGTTGGTCAATATCGTCTTGGCGATGTCGCAGGCGCTGACGAAGGCGGCCTTGCCGACCGGATCGAACTGGACCGCGCAGGTGGCGGGATCGGCCGCCACCGTGACGGGGGCGCGGGCCTGCGCCTCGGCCAGGGCCGGATTGGCCGCGCGGGTCAGGGCGTGGAAGCCGGGGAAGAAGGCGACCAGCGCCAGGATCATGCCGAACAGCATGACCGGCTTGCGCCCCACCCGGTCCGACAGCCAGCCGAAGAACACATAGAGGAAGGCCGAGGCCAGAGAGATGGCCAGGATCAGGCCGTCCACCGTCGCCACGTCGACCTTCAGCATCCGCTCCATGAAGAAGCGGGTGTAGAAATAGCCGCAGTACCAGACCGCCCCTTGCGCGAACATGACGCCGAACAGGGCGATCAGGACGAAGCGGCCGTTCTTCCAGGTCAGGAAGGCCTCGCGATAGGGCGCGCGCCGGGCGCCGCCCTCGGCCTCCATGCGACGAAAGGCCGGGCTCTCGTTCAGCTTCAGCCGGATCCACAGCGATATGGCCAGCAGCAGTCCCGACAGGATGAAGGGAATCCGCCAGCCCCATTCGTCGAACGCCTCGACCCCGACGATCAAACGCGTGACCAGGATCACCACCAGGGCCCCGATCAGGCCCAGCGCCGCCGTGGTGTTGATCCAGCTGGTCATGAAGCCGCGATTGTGCGGCTGGGCGTGCTCGGCGACATAGATGGCCGCGCCGCCGTATTCGCCGCCCAGCGCAAAGCCCTGCAGCACCCGCATCAGCAGCAGCAGCGCCGGCGCCAGCAGGCCGATCTGGCCGTGGTCGGGCAACAGGCCGATGGCGACCGTCGCCAGGCCCATCATCGTGATGGTGACCAGGAAGGTGGTCTTTCGTCCCACCTTGTCGCCGAACCAGCCGAACACCAGCGCGCCGAGCGGCCGCACCACGAAGCCGACGCCGAAGGTCAGAAGCGCCAGGACGTAGCTCGTCGCCTCGCCTACGTCGGCGTAGAAATGGCGGGCGATGACGGTGGTCAGCGAGCCGAAGATGAAGAAGTCGTACCACTCGAACGCCGTGCCGGCCGCGGAGGCCCCCACCACGGTCTTCAGGCCCGGCTCACGGGCGGCGGCGGCTTCGGCCATCTGTCCTCCGACGCCATCTGACGGGCGTTTCCGCGGTCGAGCCTAGCCCTGGCGCGCACATACGAAAAGGCCCCGCCGCATCATGCGACGGGGCCTTGAAACGTCTGGCTCAGGCCGAAATCAGCAGACGCGGCCTTCGGCGCAGTTCTCGACGGCCTGGCCGGCGGCCTGGGCGTCTTGGCCGACGCCGGCGACGGTGTTGCAGGCGGCCGTGGTCAGGGCGGCGGCGGCGGCGAACAGGACGAAAATCTTGCGCATTCTTTTCTCTCCGACAATCCCGGCGCAGGAATGGCCGGTTCCGTGGCAGTCAACGCCAGCCAGGCTTGGCGGTTCCGCACCGTGAAGCTTTTAGGGCGCCTCGCCGGGGTGGATGGCCTCGGGCGTGGCGAAGGTCATGCGCGCGATGGTGCCGCCCCCGGGCGCGGGGAGCATCTGCGCCTCCCCGCGCAGCTGTTTGGCGAAGGCGCCCATCAGGGTTCGACCCACGCCGACGTCGTCGTCGCCCGGCGCGCCGGGCCCGTCGTCCTCGACCTCCAAGACGCTGGTCGGGCCGTCGACGCGGAAGCGGACCTTCAGCGTCCCGCCCCGGCCGGCGAAGGCGTGCTTCTGGGCGTTGGAAACCGCCTCGACCAGCCACAGCGCCAGGGGCGCCAGCTTGTCCGGGTCGACATAGAGGGTGTCGGCCTCGACCGAACTGACGACGACGGGCCCGCGCCCGGCCTCGCTGGCGATCAGCTGGCCGACCAGCTCGGTCAGGAATTCGCGGGCGTCGGCGTGGCGCACGTCGTCGCTCTGGTAGAGAGTGCGATAGATCAGGGCCAGGGCCGAGATCCGCTGGCGCGTGTCGCCCAGCGCCGCCTTGGCCGAGGCGTCCGCCACCGCCCGCTGCTGCATCGACAGCAGCGAGGAGATGATCTGCAGGTTGTTCTTCACCCGGTGGTGGATCTCGCGCATCAGCGCGTCCTTCTCCGCCAGCGAGGCCAGCAGGGCGGCGTCGCGGGTGGTGATGGTCTCGGCCAGGTCGTCCAGCGTCTTCGCCAGCACGCGGATTTCGGCCGGGGCGTTGACCGCCTGGACGGGGCGGACGGTGAAGCGGCCGCGCGCGTAGATCGCGGCGACCCGTTCCAGATAGTCCAGCCAGCGGATGATGATCCGTTCGCTCACCAGCATGACCATGGCGAAGGCGGCCAGCCACGCGGCCAGCGGCAGCAGCAGCAGGCCCACGGGGTTCAGGCGGGCCCAGGAGAGGAGGCCTGGGGAGGGGGCGGAGAGCAGGGCGTAGACGTCCCGCCCGGCCAGGGCCGCGCCCGCGAAGACGCGGCGGCCGCTCGCGGTGTCGGCCTCGAACACCGCCGAGCCGCTGTCGCGGGCCCGTTCCACCCAGCCGGTGAGGTCCTGATCGCCCGACAGGGCGAAGGCGTCGCGGTCGGTGGCGATGAGCAGCGCCCCCGCGGCGTCGGTCAGGGCGGCCTCGGAGTCTTCGGGCAGGGCGGGGTCGGCGACGTCCGGCTGCAGCGCCGACAGCGGGATGAGGGCGACCATCGCGCCGTCGAAGGCGCCCAGCGGCCGTTCGAGGCGCAGGGCGACGATCAGCCCCGGAGGCTGACCCGCGACGGCCGGGGCGCGCGCAAGCACGGTGGACTCGCCGGCGCGCAGGCGCTGGAACCAAGGGCCGGTCCGGCTCTGCACCAGCCACGCCGGGGGCGTGCGAGCCAGGTCCTCCGACGCGCAGACGGTGTCGCCCGTCGCGGTCACCCGGGCGAGGCCCTGCAGGCCGTCGAGACGTTCGACAAGGGCGGTGAGGCGCGGCTGGCAGAAGACCTCCAGCGCTTCGGGGCGGAGCGCCTGGAGCAGGACGCCGGCGCTGTCCAGTCGCGACTTGGCGCGCGCGGCCGTGCGCTCGGCCGCCAGCTGAAGGTCGGTCCGCCGCTCGAGGTCCTGTTCGCGAAACTGGAACTGCAGCTGCACCGCGCCGAGCACGAGGATGGGCAGCAGCGCCCCCGCCATGGCGACGCCGAGCCGGAACCGGATGCCGTGGATTCCCGGCCGGGCTAGTCCCCGGCCAAGCGCGCGCCCCAGGCGGACCATCGCCTCAGTTCCGAACGCTGCTCAGGCGATCGGCGTCTGCGAGAATGGAGCGCATGGCGTCGCCGGCGGCGCGACCGTCGCGGGCGTAACCGCCCTTCTCCAGCGTCGCCTGGAGGGCCTTGCGCGCCCGCGACACCCGGCTCTTCACCGTGCCCACGGCGCACTGGCAGATCTCGGCCGCCTCCTCATAGGCGAAGCCGCCGGCGCCGACGAGGATCAGCGCCTCGCGCTGTTCCTCCGGCAGGGTCGCCAGCGCCAGACGCAGTTCGTCCAGGGCCACCGGGGACTCGGGGTCGTCGACCGCCACCAGCGTCCGCTCGGCCGCTTCCTGGTCGAGCTGGGACTGGCGCCATGAGCGGCGCTTCTCCGAGTAGAACTGGTTGCGCAGGATCATGAAGGTCCAGGCCTTCATGTTCGTGCCCATCTGATAGCTGGCCCGGGCGTCCCAGGCTTTCATCATGGCGTCCTGGGCGAGGTCGTCCGCCGCCGTCGGGTCGCCGGTCAGGGTGCGCGCGAAGGCCCGCAGATGCGGAATCAGCGCGACAAGCTCCCTCTTGAAGGCGTCGTCGTCGGCGGAGGGCGGCTTGGGCGGCGGGTTGGACGCACCGCTCATGCGCCACCTTCGCCGGCCGAGCGCTTGTCCGCGCGCCGGAGAATCTCGAGGAACTCGTCCGGCACGGGCTCGTTCACGACCTCGTCGAACATGTGCCTCAGCTTGACGCCGATCGCCTGCTGACGAAGGCGCGCTTCCTCCAGGCCAGCGCCCTTGGGCGCCTTGCCGGGGGGGTTGGAATTGTCTGTCATCGAGAAAACGGTCGCCACCCTGACGCTGTTGGTAGGCCGGAAACGCCAGCCTGTCCCTGCGGTTCCTGACCGCCGTTCAAAATATGCCCAAGCTTTTCTCGAGTCGCTGGAACCGTGGCCGATTTGATACGTTGACCGGACCTGCTGCGGTCTCGCTTCAGGGGCCGATTTTATGTCGGGGACTTTTCGTATGAGCCTGCTGGCACGCCTTGCGCCACATCTTCCTTACGTCCGTCGCTACGCGCGTGCGCTGACCGGCGACCAGACCACGGGCGACAACTATGTCCGCGTCGCGCTCGAGGCGCTCGCCGCCGGGGAACGCCAGCTCCCCTCAGACATGACGCCGCGGGTGGCGCTCTATCACGTGTTCCACGCCATCTGGGCCTCCACCGGCGCCCGGCTGGAGGACCAGAGCGGCCTCGACAACCGCGACGACCCGGCGAACCGGCTGATGCGGATCGCGCCGCGCTCGCGTCAGGCCTTCCTGCTCACCGCCCTCGAAGGGTTCACCCCATCGGAAGCGGCCCAGATTCTCGACGCCGACGCCCAGGACGTGGAGCGCCTGATCGGCGAGGCCCAGTCGGACATCGACGCCGAACTGGCCACTGACGTGCTGATCATCGAGGACGAGGCGATCATTTCGGCCGACATCGAGAGCCTGGTGAAGGAGTTGGGCCACCGCGTCACCGGCACGGCCACCACCCACGATGAGGCCGTCGACGCCGTCGCCCGCCACCGGCCGGGTCTGGTGCTGGCCGACATCCAGCTTGCCGACGGGTCCTCGGGCATCGACGCCGTCAAGGACATTCTCAAGCGCATCGATGTGCCGGTGATCTTCATCACCGCCTTCCCGGAGCGCCTGCTGACCGGCGAGCGCCCCGAGCCGACCTTCCTGATCACCAAGCCGTTCCAGCCCGAGACGGTGAAGGCGGCCATCAGCCAGGCGCTGTTCTTCCACCCCTCGCGGCAGAAGGAAGCGGCCTGACGCAGGCCGCTCCGGGCTGTCCCGCTCTCACGGCCCCGGTCCTCGACCGGGGCCGTTTCGCGTCCGCCTACTGACCCTGGACCGGCGTCTGCGGGTCGCCGGACACGGTCGGCGCGTTGACGTTGGGGGCCTCGCCGGTCGGCGGGGCGGTCGGCTCGCCGGTCGCCGTGGTCGGCGCGTCGGCGGTGGGGATGTCGCGACCGCCCTCGCCCTGGAAGGCGGCGGCGTCGACGGGCTGGTCGCCGTCGTTGGCGTTGGTCTGCGACAGGCCGCCGGCCGAACTCAGCCAGATCACGGCGAAGGCGACCGCGACGAGGGCGATTCCGACCAGCAGCACCATCAGGATGCGTTTGCCGCCGCGGCCCTGGCGGACGTACTGGGCCTCGACCGGGCGGCCCTCGTGGACGGCGTCGGCGGAGTGGTTGTGCGGAGATTCGTGGGTCATGGGGCGCCTCCCGGCTCGGGGTTCGGTGAGGCTGGGGAAACGGTCCGCGAGCGTCGCCGTTCCGGCCTCGCCCGGCAGGCGAAAAAATTCGTCCTCCCCCCGGAACCGCGGGAAGGCGGTCCCGTTATCAGCCTGCGGAGGCGGCGACGCCCCCCCGACTTGAGACCGGCCACAGCCGGTCTGTCGCCTCCGCACCTCATTCTCGATGATGCCACTATCGGCGGGCCCCCGGGCCCGCCTTTTTCTTTCCCGACTGGACAGCCGGCCCGCGCGCGCCACTATGAGCGTCCACAAAGAAAACCCGGAGAGACCCGTGGCCCGAACCAATCGACAGTGGGTGCTGCGCCAGCGGCCGATGGGGCTGATCAAGCCCGGCGACCTGGAACTGGTCGAGGCGGCGCTGCCCGCGCTGAACGACGGCGACATCCTCGTACGCACGGTCTACCTGTCGCTCGATCCCACCAACCGCACCTGGATGAACGACGTCGAGGGCTACCTGCCGCCGGTGCCGCTGGGCGGGGTGATGCGCGGGCTGACACTCGGGGTGGTGGAGGAGAGCCGCTCCGGACGTTTCGCCGTCGGCGAGGTGGTGTCCACCGCCGCGGGCGGCTGGGCCGACTACGCGGTGGTGTCCGACCGCGAGGCCTCGCGGGTGCATCGCGCCCCCGGCCTGCCGCTGACCGCGAACATGTCGGTGCTGGGCATGACCGGGATGACGGCCTGGTTCGGCGTCACCGACGTGCTCAAGCCGCAGCCCGGGGAGACCCTGGTCATATCGGCCGCCGCCGGCGCGGTGGGCTCGATCGCCGGCCAGGTGGCCAAGGCGCACGGGGCGCGGGTGATCGGCATCGCGGGCGGCCCGGACAAGTGCCGCTGGCTGACCGACGAGCTCGGCTTCGACGCCGCCATTGACTACAAGAACGAGGACGTCGGCGACGCCCTCGACCGGCTGGCCCCCGACGGGGTCGAGATGAATTTCGAAAATGTCGGCGGCGACATCATGATCGCCGTGTTCAACCGGCTGAAGGTGCACGGCCGCATGGCCGTGTGCGGCCTGATCTCGTCCTACAATGCCACCCGCATGCCGCCCGCTCCGAACTTCGGGCGAATCATCACCCACCGCCTGACCCTGCAGGGCTTCCTGGTCATGGACTACTCGCCGCGGGCGAAGGAGATGGTGACCGGCATGGCTCCGATGGTGCTGGACGGCCGCATCAAGTGGAAGGTGCACGTCGACGACGGCCTCGAGGGCGCCGTCGACTCGCTCAACCGCTTGTTCACCGGCGATCACGACGGCAAGTTGCTGGTTCGCGTGTCGGAAGAACCGGCCGCCTGAGGGAGCTCCAAGGGGCATGAGTGAGCCGCTGCACGTCCATTTCGAGGATCTGGGCGTGGGCGAGGTGGTGCCCCTGGGCGCCTGCGCCGTCGACGCCCCGGCGCTGGAGCTGTTCGTCGAACGCTTCCTGCCGGGCTGGGACATCGCCTACGGGGCCCCGGACGCCATGGTCTATGCGTTGTGGAGCCGCCTCTTCGCCGACAAGTCGTCCGGCTGGGCCCAGTCCAAGGTGCTGGCCGTCGACGGCCTCAGGTACCAGCGCAACCCGCCTGCCGGCGAGCTAATGCGCGGCCGGATGACCATCATGGGCAAGGACCCGGTCGGCGACGCCAAGGGCATCGTCATCGCCCAGCACGACCTGCTCGACGAAGCCGGCCGGCTGGTCTTCTCGTGCCTGACGCGGTCGCTGCTGGCCCGAAGGTAGCGGCTGGCGGCCGGCGGCAGGGCGTCTTTTGCCTGCGCGCACGGAAAAGCCCCGCCGGCGGACCGACGGGGCTGTTCTTCAGACATGGCCGGTTTCCAGTGGCCCTTGGCCACGGGCCGCTTTTTAGGCGTTCGCCGCCGTCGGCATGGTCGAGGCGCGCTGGAAGGCCATGGCGATCAGCCGGTCCCAGCCCAGCAGCGAGACCAGGTGGGCGTAGATCTGGCCGAGGGCCCCGTTGTCGCGCAGCTCCGCCAGCTTTTCGGCCGGCAGCTGCTTCAGCTTGTCCTCCGACACGGCGAAATACTCGGCCAGCTTCTGCGGCTGACCGGCGGTCCCGTCGGGGTTGCGCGGGTTGAAGATCGCCTCGCGCACGTCCAGCAGGTCGAGGTCCTTCAGCAGCTGGACGAAGGCGTCGGTGCGCTGACGCTCCTGCTCGAAGTTGTTGCAGAACTCCATGGCCTGCCGGGTGTAGGCCGACGGCTCGCCGTTCTCGAACAGCGGGGTCGAGCCGCCTTCGGCGATGAACGGCGCGGCGCGGTCGACGCACAGGATCAGGCGCTTCTGCGCGTCGTCGTTGGCGAAGACGAACGGATAGCGGCGCACATAGGCCGGGATGTAGGCCTCGGCGCGGAAGTCGCCATCTGCGCTGACGAACAGGTTCTCGCCCGCGCGCAGGCCCATCACGGCCACCGGCTGCCGGCCTTCGCCGACGAAGATCACCGGATACGACAGGGCCGCCGGGGCGAACTCGGTGACGGTCAGGGGCACCAGGTTGGTCTGGCCGACGAAGGCGTAGGGTTTGTCGACCGGGTTGGCACCGAGCTTGCCGTGCGCCTCGACCGACAGCGGCTCGGGCTGGCCGTAGAAGAGGACGTTGCCGGAGAGGGCGCCGCTCTGGGCGGTGGCGGTGGTGTCGGTCATGGACGCGATCGGCTCTGGAGAGAAAGGGAAGGCGCGCCTTCTAGCCCGGATGGTCCGGGGCGGCAAACGCCGCTCGCCGGCCTAGAAGCGGTACGTCACGCCCACCCGGAGGTTCCGCCCCGGCAGGGGTGCGATGTCCTTCTGGAAGCTGGCGTGCTCGCGCGCCTCGGCGTCGGTGAGGTTGTGGAGCTCGGCGAACAGGGTGACGTCGCGGTCGGCGAACGGCCGCACCGCGCCCTTCAGGTTCACCAGCGTGTAGCTGTCGGTCGGGCGCTCGAAGGCGGCGGTCCGGTCCTGCTCGCCGACGTGCCGCACCTCAAGGCCCGCGTCCAGCCGACGCGAGGTCCAGTCGAGGCCCGCGGTCGCCGACCACGGCGGGATCCGCGCCACCGGCCCCAGGTCCGAGGAGGCGCGCACCCAGTCCGCCGCGCCGGAGAGGACCAGGCTGCGGTCGCCGTCCTCCCACAGCCGCACCTCGGCCTCGGCCTCGAGACCGCGGAAGAGGGCGTCGGTCTGGACGTATTCGAACACCGGCAGACCGGAGTCGGCGTCCTCCGCGCCGGTGGGGCGCAGGTCGATGAAGCCCTCGTAGTCGGCGTGGTAGGCGTGCAGGTCGGCCTCGAACCGTCCGGCCCCGAAATGGACCGTGCCCTCGATCGAGGTGGCGATCTCGCTGTCCAGGTCGATGTCGCCGACCTCGAAGGCCCCGGTGGCGGCGTGCGGGCCCTCGGCGAACAGTTCGACCTCGCTGGGCGCCCGTTCGTTGCGCGCCGCGCTGAGGCCGAGGAACCACGAGTCCGACGGGCGCAGGAAGACGCCCGCCGAGGCCGAGACGCTGGTGAAATCGCGCTTCGCCGCCGCGCTCTCCAGCAACCGCTTGTCGATGCGAACCCCGCCCTCGACGCCCAGGTCGCCGCGGTCATAGCGCTGCACGGTGTACAGACCCTGCTCGGCGATCGCGGTCCGCGGCACATAGGCCTCGTCGCCGACCGCGTCGAAGGTGCGATCCAGCAGCTGGGCCCCGATCACCCCCTGCCAGCCGCCGCGCTGGCGCTGGATCAGCTCCAGTCGTCCCTCGCCGCCTTCCGAGAAGAACCGCGTCCCGACCTCGTCGCCCTCGAACTCGGTGTGGGCGTAGTCGGCCCAGCCGGCGGACAGGCGGGCGGCGCTGAACGGCCCGGCGTCGAAGTCCAGTTCGCCGCGCAGGTCGTAGCGGGTCTGCTCCAGACCGATCGACACGCCTTCCGCCTCCGCGTCAGGCGCCAGGGGATCGGCCTCGTGCTCGTGCCCCGGCACGCCGTAGGTGGTCTCGACGTGCTTGACCGAGGTCCCGACGAAGCCGCGCGGGCCGATCCAGCTCAGGCCGGCCCCGACCTGGTCGAGCTCCACGAAGGTGTTGGCGACCGACCGTTCCTCGCCGGACGCCTCGCCCTCCTCCGCCAGCAGCAGGGCGGATTCCGGGAACACCGGCACGTCGTAGTCGGACGCGTCGCGGGTGAAGGCGTCCAGGCTCAGGATCACCAGGCCGGCGTTGGCCTTCAGGCGCGTGCCGAAGCTGCGCCCGTCGTCGACGCTGGAGTACTGGGCCGAGACGTGGCCGTCGACGCCGCCCTCGGCCGGCTCCGTCGGAATGCGGTCGTCGATGATGTTGACCACCCCGCCGATGGCCGAGCCGCCGAACACCAGGGTCGACGGACCGCGCACGATCTCGATGCGCCGCGCCTCGGCCGGGTCGACCGCCACCTGGTGGTCCGGCGACACCGAGCTGGCGTCGATCATGCCGAGGCCGTTGGTCAGCACCTGCACCCGCGGGCCCGACAGGCCCCGGATCACCGGCCGGCTGGCGCCCGGCGAGAAGGCGGTGCTGCGCACCCCCGGAAGGCCGCTGACCAGATCGCCGAGGGTCGAGGCCGGGGCGATCGCCAGCGCCTCCTCGTCCAGCACCTCCACGGCCAGAAGGCTGGCGCGGTCGGTCACCCCGAACGGCGTGCCGGTGACGATCACCTCCCCGAGGTCGGCGACCTGGCCGGCGGGCGGCTCCTGGGCCGAGGCGGCGGCGACGAGAACGGCCCAGGCGGGCGCAGCGAGGAGGAGGGCGCGGAAGGTTCTCATGGCCGAACTGTTATGAGATAACATCACAGAACGTCAAGCGGGAACGTTGCGACGGCGCGGCGAAGGTCTTAGGTCGAGGACATGGGCGACGCCTGCCATCACCATCACGACGACGGTCCGCCCAGCGCCGAGGCGGTGTCGGTTTCGCTGGCCGCCGCCGACGCCCGTCTCACCGCCGAGGGCGAGCGCATGACGCCGGCCCGCCTGCGGGTGCTGGAGCTGCTGCTGGCCGCCGGCGAGCCGGTGAAGGCCTACGATCTGATCGCCCGCTTCGGCGAGGACGGCCAGCCGGCCAAGCCGCCGACGGTCTATCGGGCGCTGGAGTTTCTCGAACGCAAGGGGCTGGCCCACCGCATCGCCTCGATCAGCGCCTATGTCGCCTGCACCGAGGGCGGCCCGGCCCACGCCGCCGCCTTCCTGATCTGCGACTGCTGCGGGGCGACGGCGGAGGTCACCGCGCCGCTCGCCGGTGCTCTCGACCGGGCGGCGCACGACGCCGGCTACGATATCGTCCGGACCACGGTCGAGGCGCACGGTCGCTGCCCCGCCTGCCGCGACGCCGCCGAGGCCGCCTGAACTGGCGGGAGTCCGCGCGAACGCCTATCTGGCCGGCATGGACGCCCTCCGGCTGACCCAGCCCCGCCGCATCACCGTGCCCGTCGCCAACCGCTGGGGCGAGGGGGAGATGGCGGTGCTCGACTTCGGCGACCCGAAGCGGCCGGTGGATCTGGTCTTCGTCCACGCCAATGGCTTCAACGCCATGACCTACCGCAGCCTGCTGGCACCGCTGTCCGGAGCCCTGCGGGTCTGGGCGCCCGACCTGCGCGGCCACGGCGCCAGCGTCCTGCCGGTCGAACCGCGCGGGCGGCGCGGCTGGTCCGACCATCGCGACGACCTGATCGCCCTGCTCGACGCCCTCGACGGCCCGCCAGCCGTGCTGGCCGGGCATTCGATGGGGGCCACCGCGGTCCTGCTCGCCGCCGCCGAGCGTCCGGAGCGGGCCTCGCGCCTCGTGCTTCTGGACCCGGTGATCTGGACCCGCTGGAGCCAGGCCATGCTGCGCCTGCCGCTGTTCGATCGGATGGCCCGGCGCATTCCGCTGGTGCGCGGCGCCCTGCGCCGCCGGGCGGTGTTCGACAGCCGCGAACAGGCGCTGGCCGCCTACCGGGGACGCGGAGCGTTCCGCGGCTGGCCCGACGCCATGCTGGTGGACTACCTGTCCGACGGGCTGGTCGAGACGGAGGCCGGCTTCGCCCTCGCCTGCCCGCCCGAATGGGAGGCCTCCAACTACGCGGCCCAGGCCCACGATCCGTGGGGCGCGCTGAAGCGGGTCGGCCGGCCGGTGCGCATTCTCAAGGCCGCGCACGGCTCGACCTGCCATGTGCCGGAGCGCCCGCATGGCCTGCCGCACGTGAGCGTGGAGACCGTCGCCGACGGCACGCACTTCTTCCCCATGCTGCACGCGGACGTGGCCCGCGACGCCCTGTTCGACGCGGCGGTGTGACGCTGGCGCCGGCGCGCCTCAGGGTCTAAACCGCCGCCCACAAGAACAGGCCTCAGTCAGGGAAACGCCGGCATCATGCGTGACATCAACCACTTCATCGGCGGTGCGAGCTTCACCGGCGCCTCGGGCCGCTTCGGCGACGTGTTCAATCCGAACACCGGCGAGGTGCAGGCGCGGGTCCAGCTGGCCACCGTCGGCGAGGTCGACCGCGCCGTGCAGGCGGCCCAGGCCGCCTTCGATGGCTGGTCCTCGACCAACCCCCAGCGCCGCGCCCGGGTGATGTTCGAGTTCAAGCGGCTGGTCGAGGCCAACATGACCGAGCTGGCCGAGCTGCTCAGCTCGGAACACGGCAAAGTCGTCGCCGACTCGAAGGGCGACATCCAGCGCGGCCTGGAGGTGATCGAGTTCGCCTGCGGCATCCCCCACGCCCTGAAGGGCGAATACACCTGGGGCGCCGGCCCGGGCATCGACGTCTATTCGATGCGCCAGCCGCTGGGCGTGGTCGCCGGCATCACCCCGTTCAACTTCCCGGCCATGATCCCGATGTGGATGTTCGGCGTCGCCATCGCGGCGGGGAACACCTTCATCCTCAAGCCGTCCGAGCGCGATCCGTCGGTGCCGGTGCGTCTGGGCGAGCTGATGCTCGAGGCCGGCGCCCCCGCCGGGGTGCTCAACGTCGTCCACGGCGACAAGGCGGCCGTCGACGCCATCCTGACCCACCCGCAGGTGCATGCAATCAGCTTCGTCGGCTCGTCCGACATCGCCCACTACGTCTACCGGATGGGCGCCGAGCACGGGAAGCGCGTGCAGGCCATGGGCGGAGCCAAGAACCACGGCATCGTCCTGCCCGACGCCGACATGGACCAGGTCATCAAGGATCTGACCGGCGCGGCCTTCGGCAGCGCGGGCGAGCGCTGCATGGCCCTGCCGGTGGTGGTGCCGGTCGGCCAGAAGACCGCCGACGAACTGCGCGAGCGCCTGGTCGCCGAGATCCCGAAGCTGAAGGTCGGCGTCTCGACCGACGCCGACGCCCACTACGGCCCGGTGGTCAACGCCGCCCACAAGGCGCGGGTCGAGGGCTGGATCGAGAAGGGCGTGCAGGAAGGCGCCGAGCTGGTCGTCGACGGCCGCGGCTTCAAGCTGCAGGGCCACGAGAACGGCTGGTTCATCGGCCCGTCGCTGTTCGACCACGTCAAGCCGGAGATGGAGTCCTACCGGGAGGAGATCTTCGGTCCGGTGCTGCAGATCATGCGCGCCGCCAGCTTCGAGGAGGCGCTGCACCTTCCGTCGCAGCACCAGTACGGCAACGGCGTGGCCATCTTCACCCAGAACGGCCGCGCGGCGCGCGACTTCGCCGCCCGGGTCAACGTCGGCATGGTCGGCATCAACGTGCCGATCCCGGTGCCGGTCGCCTACCACACCTTCGGCGGGTGGAAGCGCTCGGCCTTCGGCGACATCAACCAGCACGGCATGGAAGGCCTGCGCTTCTGGACCAAGACCAAGACGGTCACCGCCCGCTGGCCCGACAGCGAGCTGGAGCACGCCGACAGCTCCTTCGTCATCCCGACCATGGGCTGACGAGGCCGGCGCCGCCGGAGGGGTTCGCCTCTCCGGCGTTCGCGGCTGCGCCGATCGGTGATAGGCGTTAGGCTTGGCGAACCGCCAAGCTGGAGCGCTCCCCCGCATGCGACGCTTTTTCGTCTGGTCCGCCCTCGCCGCCGTGATCGGGCTGGCGCTCGCCGGCGGCGGCTACTGGGCGTACTGGAATTTCTACGCGCGCTTCCAGCCGGTGACGGTCACCCGGCATCAGGCGGAGATCCAGCAGCTGCTGGACGAGAGCTCGTGGATCTCCGCCGGCGGGGGCGGGGCGCCGCTCTATATCGTCGGCTACCGGGATTCCGCGGCCATGCAGCGCTACGAGGCCGAGGAGGTCCCCAAGCTGCGCGCCGCCGGCGTCGAGGCGCGCATCATCGTCTTCGCCCGTCCCGACCGGGAGGGACTGGCCCAGTCCACCGCCGCGGAGCGCGCCACCGTGGCCGAGCTGTGGCTGACTCGCGACTGGGTTCTGTACCAGCGCTGGACGGCCACCCCGTCGCGCAACTGGACCGCGGCCGGCATTCCCGCCGCCGACGGCAATCTCGCCCGCGCCGCGGTGGTCGATGCGGGAAGGGACTTCGTCGCCCTCCTGGCGCGCCATCTCGGCGACGCCGGCCTGCACCCGCGATATCCGCTGATCGTCTGGCGCGATCGCGAGGGCTTCATGAAGGCCTGCGCCTGCTCCGACAGCCGCTCCTGGGCCTTCATCCGCGACGATCTCGACGCGCCCGACCGGATCGATCCCGCCCCGGTCGCCGGAACCGAGCCCCTGCCTTATCCGGATGCCGGCGCGCCGAGCCTGCCCTACCCGACCCTGCCGCCGATCCCGCCCGCCGCCGGCGAAACGGCTCCGGCGGACCCGGCGGTGACGCCGCCTCCGGGCGAGGCTCCGGCTCCGGCGACGCGTCCGGCGCC
>JAFAEC010000092.1 GCA_023424215.1 Pseudomonadota bacterium | reverse complement strand
ATGATCCTGCGCAACCAGTTCTACTCTGAGAAACGCCGGTCCTGGCGGTCGTCGCAGCTCGACCAGGAGGCCGCGGAGCGGACGCTGGTGGCCGTCGACGATCCGGAGGCCCCGGTCGCCCTCGACGAACTGCGCCAGGCGCTGAACACCCTGCCCGAAGAGCAGCGCGAAGCCCTGATCCTGGTCGGCGCCGGCGGCTTTGCCTACGAAGAGGCGGCCGAGATCTGTCAGTGCGCCGTCGGCACGGTGAAGAGCCGGGTCAGCCGCGCCCGCAAGGCGCTGCAGGCGACGCTCGAAAGGGGCGGCTACGGCCGCGATGGCCGCGCCGCAGGCGACGCCATGCGCTCCATCCTGGCCGACGCCGACCGCCTGAGCGGCGCCAGGCAAGGCTGATCGTGGAGACGGCTGGGTCCGCGCGGGGCCGCAACCTTCGTCGTCCATCGTCCACCATCGGCCGGTTCTGGGCCCGCAGCGTGGGCGCCCACCGGGTGCAGGGAATCCGCTTCCGCCTTGGCCTCGCCATGGCCATCGCGCTGCTGCCCATCCTGCTGCTCGGCGCCTTCCAGGCCCAGGCCGAGTTCCGCCGCCAGGCCGAAGACCGCCGTGCGGACCTTCAGTTCGCCGCAGAACGCACGGCCCAGGCCGCCAAGGCCCGGCTCGATTCCGCGACCGTGCTGCTGGCCGCCATGGCCCCTGAGGCGACCGGCCCCGCATGCGGGCCTCGTCTCGCGGCGCTGGTGAACCGCCTCGACGGCTATCAGGCGCTTTACCGGATCGGCTCCAACGGCCGGGTGATCTGCGATTCAAAGCCTGAAAGTGCGAGCGACGGCCCGCAGGATTTCACACGCCGCGACTGGTTCCAACGTCTGCGGCAGGGCGAGGACGTCACCCTGGCCCGGGCGTCGCAGGCCCTGAGCGAGACCCCGGCCCTGGTCCTCGGCGTGCGCTGGGAGCGTCCTCGCGGTGCCTTTGCGGGCGCCATGGCGGCGGTGCTTCCGCTCGAGGAGCTTCAGCCCGATCTCTCTGATCCGTCTCTGCCGGATGACGCTCAGGCCGCCCTGACCGACGCCGAGGGGCGGGTTCTGGTTTCCACCGACCCCCGCGCCTTCAGCATTTCAAAGGGCCCAAGCCTGCTGGGCTGGGTCGAGCGCGCACGCGAGGGCCAGAGCTCCACCTTCGACGCCGACGACATCGACGGGGAACACCGGGACTACGCCGGGGCCGCCCTGGCCGGACGCGATGTCTATGTCGTCATCTCGGCGCCCTCGCCGGGCATTCTCTCCTGGGCCCGGCTGAACCCCATCGGGGTCTTCCTGCTGCCCCTCGCCGCCTGGGTCACGGCCTTCGCCGCCGTCATGCTTGTGTCGGAGCGGATCGTCGTCCGCTGGCTCGACTATCTCGAACGGGTCGCCGCCCTCTATGCGCGCGGCCGCTACTCCGTCCGCCCTGTGCAGGCGGCGCACGCCCCCGCCGAAATGCGCCTGCTGGCCCAGACCCTGGACGGTCTTGCCGAAGCCATCGCCGCCCGCGATCGGTCGCTGAAGGAAAGCCTCTCGGAGAAGGACGCGCTGATGCGCGAGATCCATCACCGGGTGAAGAACAACCTGCAGATCATCTCGTCCCTGCTGTCGATGCAGCAGAGGGCGCTCAAGGACGCGCCGGCGCGGGCGGCGGTCGGCGACACCCGCCAGCGCATCGCCGCCCTGGCCCTGATCTACCGCACCCTCTACCAGAGCGACGACCTGCGTTACGCCGACGCGCGCGTCTTCCTGACCGAACTGGTCGGCCAGCTGATCGCCAACGAGAGCGGCCGCGGCCATCTGGTCACCTCTTCGGTGGAGGCGGACTCGCTGGTCGTGGACCCCGACAAGCTGGCGCCCCTGGCCCTGTGGCTGGTCGAGGCGGTCACCAACGCCCAGAAGCACGCCTTCGCCGGCCGGGGCGGCGATCTCAAGGTCCGCTTCCGGGTGAACGGCGACACCAGCGTGCTGGAGGTGGAGGACAACGGCCCCGGCGTCGAGGACACCGTGCGCGCCGGCGTGGGGCGCACCCTGATGGGGGCCTTCGCCAAGCAGTTGCGCGGCGAGGTCGAGATGCTGCCCGCCCCGGGGGGCGGAACCATCGCCCGCATGACCTTCGCCACGCCGGAGGCGGTCGTGCCGGCGGATCCGGCCGATCTTGGAACCGGGGCGGCGCCCTCACGTTGATAGGCCAGACGCCCTCCCCGGCCCTTCTGGAGTTTCAAACATGCGCAAGGTCTTCGTTCTGATCGCCGCCGCGGCCGCCCTGACCACCGCCGCGTGCAACACCATTTCGGGGGTCGGCCGCGACGCCTCGGCCGCCGGCGACGCCGTGACCGGCGCCGCGGAAGACGCCAAGAACTGACCCCGACTGGTTCCCGGGCCGCCGTACCCCCCCCGACTCGCGGCCCGGTTGAGAAGAAGGCCCGCCGGTTCTTCCCCCGCCGGCGGGCCTTCGCCTGTCTGAAGGCCGCCCTCTTGCGCGCGACCGCAGCCGCCGCCAGCATCCTGTCGCAGCGGCGCGGGGAGGCGATCGATGGCGGCAGGGGAAACGGCGGCCCGGCGAGAGCCGGGGCTGCGGACGGTAGTGACGGCCTCGGCCGCCGGCACCGCCTTCGAATGGTACGACTTCTTCGTCTTCGGCTCGCTGGCCACGGTGATCGCCCGGCACTTCTTCGCCGACGCCGGCGAGACGGTGGCCTACATCATGGCCCTGCTGACCTTCGGCCTCGGCTTCGTGGTGCGGCCGCTCGGCGCGCTTGTCTTCGGCTGGTTCGGCGACCGCACCGGGCGCAAGACCACCTTCCTCGTCACCATCACCCTGATGGGCCTGGCCACGGTGGCCATCGGCCTGCTGCCCGACTACGGCCAGATCGGCATCGCCGCGCCGATCCTGCTGCTGGTCATGCGCATGCTGCAGGGCTTCGCCCTGGGCGGCGAGTACGGCGGGGCCGCCATCTATGTGGCCGAGCATGCGCCCCAGGGGCGGCGCGGCTACCTGACGGGCTGGATCCAGACCACGGCCGCCTTCGGCCTGATCGGGGCGCTGACGGTGATCCTCGCCACCCGCGCGGCCGTCGGGCCTGAAGCCTTCGACGCCTGGGGCTGGCGCATTCCCTTCCTGCTCTCGGCCCTCCTGCTGGCCATCTCGCTGTGGATCCGGCTGCGGCTCAACGAAAGCCCGGCCTATCGCCTGATGGAGGCCGAAAGCGACGAGCGCCGGGCCCCCTTCCGCGAGGCCTTCCTGACCTGGCGGAACGGCCGTTTCGTGCTGCTGGCCCTGTTCGGCATCATGATCGCCCAGGGGGCGGTCTGGTACTGCGGCTATTTCTACACCCGCTTCTTCATGGAGCGGGTGCTGAAGGTGGACGCCAACACCGTCGACCAGCTGGTGCTGGCGCTGACCGTGGCCTCGGCCGGACTCTACGTCTTCTTCGGCTGGCTGTCGGACCGGGTCGGGCGCAAGCCGGTGATGCTGTTCGGCATGATCCTCGCCCTGGTCGCCTTCTTCCCCGGCTTCCACGCCCTGACCCGCGCCGCCAACCCGGCCCTGGCCGAGGCGCAGGCGGCCGCGCCGGTGACCGTGGTGGCCGATCCGGCGACCTGCGCCCTGCAGTTCGACCCCATCGGCAAGGCCAGCTTCTCGAGCAGCTGCGACATCGCCAAGAGCGTCCTGTCCAACGCCGGAATCTCCTACGCCAACGCCGCCGCCCCGGCCGGCTCGGTCGCGGTGGTGCGCGTCGGCGCGACCGAGATCAGGTCGGTCGACGCCCGCGCCCTCGACCCTGCGGCGCTGGCCGCGGCGCGGGCAGACGTGGACGGACGGATCAAGGCCGCGCTGGCCGCCGCGGGCTACCCCTCGCGGGCCGACCCCGCCCGCATCAACCTGCCGCTGGTGTTCGCTGTCCTGATGATCTTCATGGTCGCGGCCACCGCCCTGTACGGCCCGCAGGCCGCCGCCCTGGTCGAGCTGTTCCCCACCCGGGTCCGCTACACGGCGATGAGCCTGCCCTACAACATCGGCACCGGCTGGGTCGGCGGCCTGCTGCCGGCCGCGAGCTTCGCCCTCGTCGCCTGGTCGGGAAACATCTACTTCGGCCTGTGGTATTCGGTCGCCTTCACCCTCCTTGCCGTGATCGTCAGCCTGATCTGGCTGCCCGAAACCCGCCACAGGGACCTGAACACGATCGGGACCTGAGGCGTTTCCGTTCCTCCCGAACCGGACGAAGTCATGACCCAAGCCCGAGACGCCGGCCTGAAGCTGCTGCGCGAGCACGCCCTCATCGCGGGCGAACCCGTCACGGCGGAAGCGCGCATCGCGGTCGACGACCCCGCCACCGACGAGATCATCGGCCATGTCCCCGACCTCGGCGCGGCGGAGACGGAGCGGGCGATCCGCGCCGCTCACGAAGCCTTCCCCGCCTGGTCGCGCTCGGACCCGCACGAGCGCGCCCGCATCCTGCGCGAGTGGGCCCGGCTGATCGACGACAACGCCGAGGGCCTCGGGGCGCTGATGGCGCTCGAGAACGGCAAGCCGTTCGAGGAGGCCAAGGGCGAGGTCGCCTACGCCAACAGCTTCATCAAGTGGTTCGCCGGCGAGGCGGAGCGGCTGATCGGCGAGACCCAGGACACGCCGCTGGGCCACGTCATCCTGACCTTCCGCGAGGCGGTGGGGCCGTGCGCCTTCATCACCCCGTGGAACTTCCCGGCGGCCATGCTGACCCGCAAGCTGGGCCCCGCCTTCGCCGCCGGCTGCACCGCCGTGGTCAAGCCGGCCAGCCAGACGCCGTTCACCGCCATCGCCCTGGCCGAGCTGGCGTATCAGGCCGGCCTGCCGAAGGGCGTGCTCAGCGTGGTCACCGGCGACGCCGCGACCATCGGCGGGGCGCTGACCGCCTCGCCCCTGATCCGCAAGCTCAGCTTCACCGGCTCCACCCCGGTCGGCCGGCTGCTGGCCGAACAGTGCGCCCCGACCCTGAAGCGGGTGTCGATGGAGCTGGGCGGCGCGGCGCCGCTGATCGTCTTCGCCGACGCCGATCTCGACCTGGCCGTGGCCGAGACCATCCGGGGCAAGTTCCGCAACTCGGGCCAGACCTGCGTCTGCCCGAACCGGGTCTACGTCGAACGGTCCGTGGCGGACGCCTACGCCCGCAAGCTGGCCGGGGCGGTGGCGCAGATCCCCGTCGGCGGCGCCTTCGAGCCCGGGGTCAAGGTCGGGCCGCTGATCGAGGACAAGGCCATCCGCAAGGTGCAGGACCACCTCGCCCTGACCAAGGCTTCGGGCGGCGAGATCCTGACCGGCGGCGAGCCGCACGAACTGGGCGGCCGTTTCTTCCAGCCGACCGTCACCCTCGGCGGCGACGACGCCCTGTTCCGCCGCGAGGAGACCTTCGGCCCGCTGATCCCCGTCTTCCCATTCGACAGCGAGGACGAGGTGCTGGCCAAGGCCAACGACAGCGAGTTCGGCCTCGCCTCCTATGTCTTCACCCGCGACCTCGACCGGGCCATGCGGATGGGCCGACGCATCGAAGCCGGCATGTGCGGCGTCAACACCGGCATCATCTCCACCGCCGTCGCCCCCTTCGGTGGGGTCAAGCAGTCGGGCTACGGCCGCGAGGGCTCGGTGCACGGCATCGACGAGTACGTGGACACCAAGGCGGTGACGCTGGCGCTGCGCTGACGCGACCCCGTCAGGCGCAGGCCCATATCCCCGTCGCCGCGTCGTCGTCGACCGCCGGGGAAGGTCTCCGGCGGACGGGCCGGGCGGCGCGCGCCGACCTGGCCAGCACAGCCAACCACGCCCGCAGGCGCGGCGGCGCCTGTCGCATCCACGCGCCCAACGCCGCCCTGACGGGACCCAGCCGGGTCCGGGCGGCGATCAGGCTGACGGCGGCCAGCACCTCGACGTAGGCGAGGACGTCGCCGGCCATCAGCAGGGCCAGCTCCAGGCCGACCAACTGCCAGAGGAACGCCGCCCCGACCACGATCGCGACGAGGCGCAGACCGGAGCCGGAGAACGCCCGCAAGGCTCCCGCCATCACCCGGTCCCCCAGGCGGTCATCCAGCGCGCACCCCAAGGCTACGACCGACAGCAGAGCAGGCAGCAGCGCGCCATCGCCTGCTCCGACCGCCGTCAGGCTCCACCCTCCGGTCAGCCCCGCGAGGGCCAGCCACATAGCCGCAGTCCTGTTCACAAGGTCCACCCCGCCGAAGCCCGGCCCTCAACATGGCGGGTCGCGCGCCCGGGGCAAGGGTCAGTCGCGGCGCCGCTCGAGGTCCGTCTTCATCCGCTCCAGCACCTCGACCGCACGGGCGGCGTGCGGGCCGATCCAGCGGTCGTGGACCTGTTTGATCGGCAGGGGATTGAGGTGGTTCCACCGTTCGCGTCCCTTGCGCTGGACGATGATCAGGTCGGCGCCCTCCAGCACCCTGAGATGCTGCATCACCGTGCACCGGTCCAGCGGCCGGAAGCGCTCGCACAGGGCGCCGGTGGTCCGGGGTCCGTCCTTCAGGGCGTCCAGCAGGGCGCGCCGCACCCCAGCCGACAAGGCCTTGAAAACCCGGTCCTGATTCGCCTCGCTTGACATGTTATAAGACTATAACATTATGGCCTTCGGACAAGGAGCAGACCCATGGACCTCAAGTTCAAGGTGTCCGGCCGCATCGCTCGACCGGTCGAGGAGGTGTTCGAGGCCGTCGCGGATCCGGCGAAGCTGTCGGCCTATTTCACGACCGGCGGCGCCGTCGGGCGGCTGGAGTCCGGCGCGACGGTGCAGTGGGACTTCGCCGACTTCCCCGGCGCCTTTCCGGTCGAGGTCGTCGAGGTCGAACCCAACCGGCGCATCGTGCTGCGCTGGGAGGCCGGCGACGGCGCGTCGGAATCGGACCAGGCCGCCGTCGCGGCCCCGTACATGACCACCGTGGTCTTCACCTTCGAGCCTCTCGACGACGACCGCACCTTGGTCACCATCGAGGAAGGCGGCTGGCGTGAGACGCCGGCGGGCCTGAAGGCCGCGTTCGGCAACTGCCAGGGCTGGTCGCAGATGCTCGCCGCCCTCAAGGCCTGGGTCGAGCACGGCATAAATCTGCGCGAGGGCTTCTACGCCTGAGGCTCACACCGGCAGCGCGCCCCGCTTGACCACCGTGCGCATGGCCACGCTGGAGGAGACCCGGCTGACGCCCGGGATGCGGGTCAGTTCGCGCGAGTGCACCCGTTCCAGGTCGTCCACGTCGCGCACCACTAGCCGCAGCAGATAGTCCGAGCCGCCGGTCATCAGATAGCACTCGACCACCTCCGGCACGGCCGCGATGGCGGTCTCGAAGGCGGTCAGGGCCGCCTCGGCCTGGGACGACAGGGTGACGGTGACGAAGACGCTGATCGGCAGCCCGATCGCCCGTTCATTGACGATGGCCGTGTAGCGGCTGATCACCTCCGCCGCCTCCAGCGCCCGCAGGCGGCGCAGGCAGGCGCTCTCGGACAGGTTCACCGCCCTGGCCAGGTCGGCGTTGGTCATCCGCCCATCGGCCTGCAGGGCGCGGATCATCCTGCAGTCGGTATCGTCGAGGGCGACGGCGGAAATCGTCTTCAAGAGCGGCCTCGTTCGCAGCTTCTGCGACTTTACGCCGGTCACCCGCTGAAAAGAACAGGAACCTGCGCATCGACCGCCGCTAGATTGCGCCCCGAAGCGAGCCGGCCGGAGAGCCGTCCGCACCCCCATCAGACGAGGAAACTCCCATGCGCGTCGGCGTCCCCAAGGAGATCAAGAAGAACGAGCATCGCATCGGCCTGACGCCGACCGCGGTGCGCGAATACGTGGCTCACGGCCACCAGGTCTCGGTCGAGGGCGGCGCCGGCCTGGGCGCCGGCTTCACCGACGAGGACTATGTGAAGGCCGGGGCGCAGATCGTCGCCACCGCCGCCGAGATCTTCGCGAACAACGACATGATCGTGAAGGTCAAGGAGCCTCAGAAGGTCGAGTGGGAGATGCTCCGCGAGGACCAGATCCTGTTCACCTACCTGCACCTCGCGCCAGATCCGGAGCAGACCAGGGGCCTGATCGCCTCGAAGTGCGCCGCCATCGCCTACGAGACCGTCACCGACGCCCGCGGCGGCCTGCCCCTGCTGGCGCCGATGTCGGAAGTCGCCGGCCGCATCGCCGTCTTCTCGGCCGCCGAGACCCTGCTCAAGCACAACGGCGGCATGGGCCTGCTGTTCTGCGGCGTTCCGGGCGTGGCCCCGGCCCGGGTGCTGGTGCTGGGCGGCGGCGTCGTCGGCCTCAACGCCGCGCGCATGGCCATGGGCCTGGGCGCCGAGGTGGTGGTGCTGGAGCGCTCGATCCCGCGCATGGCCTACATCGACGAGATCACCAACGGCCGCGTCGTCACCCGCTACTCCTCCATCGGCGCGATCGAGGAAGAGATGCTGAAGGCCGACGTCATCATCGGCGCCGTGCTGGTGCCGGGCGCCGAGGCCCCCAAGCTGATCAAGCGCGAACACCTGACGCGGATGAAGAACGGCTCGGTGCTGGTCGACGTGGCCATCGACCAGGGCGGCTGCTTCGAGACCTCGAAGGCCACCACCCACGAGGACCCGACCTACGTCATCGACGGCGTCGTCCACTACTGCGTCGCCAACATGCCGGGCGCGGCCCCGCGCACCTCGTCGGAAGCCCTCAACAACGCCACCCTGCCGTTCGGCCTGGCCCTGGCGGACAAGGGGCTGGAGGCGCTGCGCGAGAACCCGCACCTCGCCCGCGGCCTCAACGTCCTCAAGGGCGAGATCACCTACCCGGCCGTGGCCGAGGCGATGGGGCTGTCGTGGTCGGACCCGTTCGGAGTCTGGGCGAAGGGCTGAAGGCGAGGAATTAGGGCGTAGGAATTAGGGCTTAGGGAGGACGCACCGTCGCGTGGCCGGCGCCGTCGGCTCTCTTCCTAATTCCTACTACCTAAGCCCTAAGCCCTTCCCCGCCTGTAATTCGCCGTCCTCCTGCGGCATAAGCCGCCGATGAAGTTTCTCGACCAGGCCAAGATCTATATCCGCTCCGGCAACGGCGGGGCGGGCTCGGTGTCGTTCCGGCGCGAGAAATTCATCCCGCACGGCGGCCCGGACGGCGGCGACGGCGGCAAGGGGGGGGACGTCTGGATCACTGCCGTCGAGGGGCTGAACACCCTGATCGACTACCGCTACCAGCAGCATTTCAAGGCCCAGACCGGCCACCACGGCCAGGGCCGCCAGATGCACGGCGCCAAGGGCGAGGACGTCATCCTGAAGGTCCCGGTCGGCACCCAGGTGCTGGACGAGGACAAGGAGACGGTGCTGCTGGACATGGACCGCGCCGGCATGACCGAGCTGCTGCTAAAGGGCGGCAACGGCGGCTGGGGCAACGTCCGCTTCAAGGGCCCGCAGAACCAGGCGCCGACCCACGCGAACCCCGGTCAAGAGGGGCAGGAGCGCTGGATCTGGCTGCGCCTCAAACTGATCGCCGATGTCGGCCTGGCCGGCCTGCCCAACGCCGGCAAGTCGACCTTCCTCGCCGCCGCCTCGGCGGCGCGGCCCAAGATCGGCGACTATCCGTTCACGACCCTGACCCCCAATCTCGGCATGGTCGACCTGTCGCCGACCGAGCGCTTCGTCATCGCCGACATCCCCGGCCTGATCGAGGGGGCCCACGAGGGCGCCGGGATCGGCACCCGCTTCCTCGGCCACGTCGAGCGCTCCGGCTGCCTGATCCACCTCATCGACGGGACCCAGGAGGACGTGGCGCAGGCGTATCGCATCATCCGCCACGAGCTGGAGGCCTACGGCGCCGGCCTGGCGGAGAAGCCGGAGGTGCTGGCGCTCAACAAGATCGACGCCCTGACGCCCGAGCTGCGCGAGGAGAAGGCCGCCGAGCTGGAGGCGGTGGCCGGCAAGCGCCCGTACCTCGTCTCCGGCGTGTCCGGCGAGGGCGTGCCCGAACTGCTGCGCGCCGCCTGGACCGAGGTCCGCCGCCAGCGCGGCGAGGTGGCCCCTGTCGACGGCGAGGAAGAGGTCGTCGAGACCCCGGGCGGCTGGACGCCTTGATTTCGACGCGAACGGACGCATGTCTTTCCCGTTGAACGGGAGGGACGGATCATGCTTCGCTTCGCCAGGGCGGCCGCCGCCGGTCTCGCCGCGCTGACCCTGTCGGCCTTTCAGGCCGTTCCTCCGCAACTGCCGCCTGAGCTCGCCGCCCTCGCCGGGGACGCCGAGGCGGCGCGCGCCTTCGACTACATGGCGCTGAAGGCGGAGGGGGCGGACCTGGGGGCGTTTCCCGATGCGATTCACATAGCCGCACGTGGCCGCTGCCTTACGGCCGGAGAATCCGAGCTTCAGATGGGGCTTTCGGCGGCCTTGGCCGCGCCTGACGCTGTGAGCTTCGAAGCGGACAAGGTCGCCGCCGCCGAGCGCTCACCCTGTGGGACGCATATGCGGAACGGCTGGCCAGCGGATTCCAGGAACCGGAGCAGCCGTTCGCTTCAGTGGCGAGCTGGTACCGCGGCATGGCGCGCGCCGGGACGGAGCGCGAGCGTGAGCTCTATCGACGCGTGGCCGAGGACCAGATCACCCGCCACGGCTTCAGTTCGGGCGCAAAGGTGTGGGGTGAGCTCACTCCCGGCGCCCAGGCCCGGATTATGGGCCATCTTGGCCGCCGGATGTGCGAGATCGACCGGGACAATACCGCCTGGCTCAAGGCGGATCTCGCCGCGAACGGCTGGTACCGGATTTCCGCCTTCCATCCTTCCGCAAGCAACGCCGCCTGGTTGATGATCCAGCATGCGGATCGCGATCCCGCCTTCCAGCAGGAGATGTTGGCGATGCTGGAGCCGCTGGCCGCCGAGGGCGAGATGGAGCCCTCCAGCTACGCTTATCTGTTCGATCGGGTCGCCGTGAACACCGATCGGCCGCAGCGCTACGGGACCCAGGGCCGCTGCGTCGCCAAGGATGTCTGGGAGCCGTTCGAGCTTGAAGACCCGGACCGGGTGCAGGCGCTGCGCGACAGCGTGCAGGCCGGCTCGCTGGCGGAATACGTCGAACACATGCGCCGATGGTGCGCCGACTTCGCCGGCTGAAACCGGAACCCGTCTCCGGCCGCGCTCCTTTCTCCCGAAAGGAGCCACGCCATGACCGACCAGAAGCCGATCCAGACCGAGGGGCGCGAGGAGAACGGGGCGATCCCGCTCGGGCGGCCCGACGCCTCGACCTCCGACGCGGCCGTGAAGCGCACCGCCGAGCGGGAGCAGCAGACCGCCGGGCCGGACGGTCCCGACGCCACGGAGGTCGGCGACACCTTCAAGCGCCAGCCCGGCTGAACGGCCAAGACAGGGCCGACCCCGCGTGTTAGGGCGCTGGTGAGCATAAGCCTCCCGCGAGCGCCTCTTGTCCTTTTTCCACGCCGGTCCCGCGCCCCGCGCCTTCGGCCCCCGCCGCGGGGGTCTGCGCGACGGGCTGGACCTGCAGCCGGGCATGCGCGTCGGCCTCTTCGGCGGCTCGTTCAATCCCGCCCATGACGGCCACGCCCATGTCGCCGCGACGGCGATGCGGCGGCTGGATCTCGATCGCGTGGTCTGGCTGGTCTCGCCGCAGAACCCCCTGAAGGACACGCGCCACACGGCGCCGCTGGCCGAACGGATGGCCTCGGCGGAGCGGGCGGCGCGGCAGGCGGCGCACGGTCCGTCGATGATCATCTCCGACGTGGAGACCCGGCTCGGCACCAGCTGGACCGTCGACACCCTGCGCGCCCTGGTCGCGCGCCACCCGGGCGTGCGCTTCGTCTGGCTGATGGGCTCGGACAATCTGGCCAGCTTCCACCGCTGGCGGGGCTGGACCGACATCATGCGGCTGATGCCGGTGGCGGTGGTCGCGCGGCCCGGCTCGCTGCTGGAGAGCCGCACCGCCCCGGCCGCCGAGCGCTTCGCCCGGGCGCGCCTGCCCGATCATCGCGCGCGGACGCTGCCGGATAGGGAGGCCCCCGCCTGGGCGTGGCTGACGGCGCCGCTCAATCCCCGGTCGTCGACGGCCCTGCGCGCCGCCGCCGCGGACGGGAACCGGTGACGCGCCGGGCGGTTCGTGATAGGCTGCGTCTTTACGTAACCTCTCCGGAGCCCTCCGCTGACCCCCTCGCCCGCGCACGATGCGCAAGACGCCGCCGTTTCGAACACGGCGCATGAGATGGACCCGATCGCGCCCATCCGCTCCGAAGACGGTCCGCAGGCTCCCCTCCCGGTCGGCTCGACCGAGCTCGAACAGGCCATCCTCTCCAAGCTCGACGACGACAAGGCGCAGGACATCGTCCTGATCGACCTGCGCGGCAAGAGCCCGATGTCCGACGCCATGATCGTGGCCTCGGGCCGCTCGCACCGCCACGTCGGCGCCCTGGCCGATCACCTGCAGCGCCTGTTCAAGGAGCAGGGCCTCGGCAAGATCAAGGTGGAGGGCCTGCCGCACTGCGACTGGGTGCTGCTCGACGCGGGGGACGTCATCGTCCACCTGTTCCGGCCGGAAGTCCGCGCCTTCTACAACATCGAGAAGATCTGGTCGGTCGACAGCGGCCACCGCGGCGCCGCCCGCGCCTCCTGATCGCCTGACGCCGTGAAGCTGGGGATCATCGCCATCGGCAAGCCGGGGCGGGGCCCCGAGGCGCAGCTGGCCGCCGACTGGGCGGAGCGCGCCACCCTGTCGGGTCGGGCCCTCGGCCTGGGGCCGCTGGAGCTGATCGATCTCGAGCCGCGCAAGCCCGGCAAGGCCCCGGAGGCCGAGCTGATCCTCAAGGCCGCCGAGGGCGCCCATCTGATCGCCTGCGACGAGCGCGGCCGGACCTACCCGAGCCGCGCCTTCGCCGACCATATCGCCGGTCTGCGCGACCGCGGCGAGCGGCGGCTGGTGTTCGCCATCGGCGGGGCCGACGGCCTCGACGACAGCGTCCGCGCCGCCGCCGCCTCGACCCTCGCCTTCGGCCCGCAGACCTGGCCGCACGCCCTGGCCCGCGCCATGCTGGCCGAGCAGCTGTACCGGGCGGTGACCATCCTCGCCGGCTCGCCCTATCATCGCGACTGATGCGCCCGCTCCTGCTCGCCGCCGTCGCCCTCGCCGCCGCCCTGCCGGTGGCCGCCGCGCCCCAGCAGGCGGGGGAGGCCGGGCGCCTGCAGGCCGAGTTCCGCGACGAACGCGCCCGCGCGCGCAGCCTGCGGGCCGAGGCGGCCGAGGCGGGCGCCGGGATCGCCGCTCTCGAACGCGAGCTCTCCCGCCTGCGGGCGCGGGTCGACGCCGACGACGGCCGCATCGCCGCCCAGCGCGCCCGCCTGCGCGAACTGGGCGCGCGCGAGTCGGCGC
>JAFAEC010000051.1 GCA_023424215.1 Pseudomonadota bacterium | reverse complement strand
CCGCCCGCGAGGCCGTGCGGCGCGGCGGACGGGCGGCGCTGACCAGCCGCGATCCCGCCCGGCGCGAGGCGCTGGCGGCGGAGGGCTACACCGCCCTCGATCCCGAGGACGCCACGGCGCTGGATGGCGCGGTCGCCGGCGCATCGGCCATCCTCGTCACCGCGCCGCCGGACCCAGCCGGCTGTTCGGGTCTGCAGCGCCTGATTCCGGCGCTCACCCGCACCGGGGCCTATCCCGACTGGATCGGCTACGTCTCCTCGACCGCCGTCTACGGCGACCGGGCGGGCGGCTGGGCCTTCGAGGACGATCCCCTCAACGCCGCCTCGCTGGAAGGCGCCCGGCGGGTGCGGGCCGAGCGTGACTGGCTCGACGCCGGGCAGGGCATGGGGCTGACGGTGCAGATCTTCCGCCTGCCGGCGCTCTACGGTCCGGGCCGTTCGCCCCTGGACCGGCTGCGCGAGGGGTCGGCGCGGATCGTCCGCAAGCCCGGACAGGTCTTCAACCGCATCCACGTCGACGACGCCGTGGCCGGCTTCTTCGCCTCCATGGCCCGGCCGCACCCCGGCCGCGCCTACACCCTGTGCGACGACGAGCCGGCGGCGGCGGATGTGGTCATGGCAGGGGCCGCCCGCCGGCTGGGCGTGCCCGAACCGCCCGAGGTCGCCCTCGACGATCCCTCGGTCAGCGACGCCATGCGCCGCTTCTACCGGGACTCGAAGCGTCTCTCGAACGCCCGCGCCAAGGCCGAGCTGGGCTGGCGGCCGCGCTTCACGAGCTGGCGCGAGGGGCTTGAAAGCCTGCTCTGATCTGGCGGGCCGGCCGCTCAGGCCGGCTTGCGGGCGACCAGGTCGATCAGCGCCGACGGCCCCGCATGGGCGTCGCCCTCGGTCAGGGCGGCGTCGTAGGCGGTCAGTTCAAGGATCTCGAAATCGCCGAACGCCGCGCGCAGCAGCGCCTCGGTGTAGAGGTTCTCGACCACGCCCGGTCCGCCGGTGCCGTAGGCGATCTGTTCCGGACGGTAGCCTTCCAGCAGCAGCAGGCCGCCCGGCTTCAGCGCCGCCTTCAACGCCGCGAAATGCCGCCGGCGAGCCCCGGGGCCGGCGAACTGGATGAAGATCGCGACGGCCACGTCCATCGTCCCGACCGGCCAGTCCCAGTCGTCCAGATCGGCCAGGCGCGCATCGATCTCCACGCCGTGCCGCGCGGCGAGCGCCTTCGCCTTGGCGACGGCCCGGGGCGAGATGTCGGTGGAGAGGACCTCCAGCCCCTGACGGGCCAGCCAGACTCCGTTCCGGCCCTCGCCGTCCGCCACCGCCAGGGCGCTCTGGCCGGGCGCGAGCCGATGGACCTGGCGGGACAGGAAGGCGTTGGGCTCCTCCCCGAACCGGTAGGCTTCGCCCTCGTACCGCTGATCCCAGAACGTCCGCGCGTCTTCGTTCGCCATGGCTGTCGCCCCTTGTTCAGGGCGCATCTGGGGGCTGCGCGCGCCGGGACAAGTCGTCCGGTCAGAACGGCAGGATGTTGCGCTGGCGGCTGTAGGCCATGGTGCCGACGTTGGCGCCGAGACGCAGGCCGACGCCGGTGCGGATCGGGGCCAGCACGATGCCGTCGGCGCGCTGGTAGTTCACGCCCAGGCCGCCGACCAGATAGGCCGAGCCTTCCACGCCGGGGTAGCGACGGTAGATCATGTCGGGGTGGTAGAGGCCGTAGACCAGGGTGAAGACCCGGCTGCCGTTGCCGCCCACGTCCCAGCCGATCGAAATGCCTTGCCAGAACACCTCCTGCGACGCCGACAGGTCCTTCATGTGCAGGGCGCCGCGGCCATAGCGCAGGCCGACGCCGACCGCCCCCGCGGCCTCTTCGCCGGCGATGTAGGCGGTGGGCCGGTCGCCCTGGTCGGCGAAGATGCGCTCGATCGCCCCGCCGATGGCCTCGGCCGCGATGCCCAGCTCGCGCGAGCCGGCGGCGACCAACTCGTCGGCCGTATAGGCGGGCGCCGTCTGGTCCGAGCGGATCGGATAGTTCGGATCGGCCGGGCCGTTCGAGGCGCAGGCGGACAGGCCGGTGACGCCGGCGCTGGCGGCGAGGCCCGAAAGGATCATCTGGCGGCGGTGCATGCTCTGGCTCCGAAGGCGGGGGGGACGGCGCGCACGGGTCGCGCGGACGTTCGGCTTCACCGTCGCCGCTCTTTGAGTCAGCCTTGCGGCGGCAAGGTTAACGAGAGGTTGTCGCGCCTCCGCCAGCCCGAGGTGACGCCGCTTTAACGTGACAGTCGCGCCGGGGCCGCTAGGACGTGGGCGACCCTCCATATCGGCGGTTGTCGAAACTCGGGGCGGCGAGGAGCGAGACATGAAGACGCTGATCCGGACCCTGGTCGCGGTCGCGGCGACGGTCGCGATGACGGGCGGCGCGCAGGCGCAGACCGCCAACGCCGCCGAAGCCTGGCGGCAGTTGACGCGGGAGGATCTGGAAGCCGCGCGCGCCCTCCTCGCCGACAACCACCCGGGGGCGGTCGAGGCGCTGGGCGACGCGGCGTTCCAGGCCCGGCTGCGCGACGGCTACGATCTGGCGCTGACCCGCATCCCGGCGGTCGACGGCTATGCCGGATACGTCGCCGTGATGGCCGGCTTCGCCGCCGGCTTCGGCGACGAGCATATCTGGTCCACGCCCCGGCTGCGCGGCCTGCCCTACGCCTGGGCCGGCCTGGTCATGACCAGGCGCGGCGGGGCGTGGGTGGTCGGCTCCCAGGACGGCGACGATCAGGGGCTGGTCGGCGCGCGTCTGGCGTCCTGCGACGGCATGGAGGCCGAGGCCGTGGCCGCCGCCCGGCTGGCCTTCCGGTTCTCCGCCCCGGTCGAGGCGCAGCGTCTCGCCCACGGCGGCTTCATGTTCGTCGACGACGGCAACCCCTTCCTGACCCGACCGTCGCGCTGCGTGTTCGAGACCGCGGAGGGTCCGGTCGAGACGGAGCTGCAATGGCGGCCGGTGGACACGCCGCGGCTGGCGGCGGCGCTGAACGCGGGCCGGTCGGCGGCGCGGGCCGGATTCGGGGTGCGGACCGTCGGCGACAGCTGGTGGATCGCCATGGAACGTCTCTCCGACGAGGCGGCCGCTGTGGTCCAGACGATGGAAGAACGCCAGGCCGAATGGCGAGACAGCCCGGCCCTGGTCATCGACCTGCGCGGCAACGGCGGCGGCGACTCGCGCCACGGCCGCCGCCTGGCCGACCTGATCTACGGCGCGGAGCACACCGCAGCGCGGCTGCGGCACGGCTCGGCCTGCGCGGCCCTGTGGCGGGCCTCGCCGGGCAACGCCGCCCACGTCCGCGCCTTCGCCGCCAACGCCCAGGATCCGGAGACCGCCGCCTGGTATGCCGCGCTGGCGGACGCGATCGACCGGGCCGTGGCCGAGGGCCGCCCGTTCGACGAGCCGATCCCGGAATGTCCGCCCGCCGACCCCGTGGCCGGTCCCGCGCCGGAGCCCGCCTATGCGGGTCAGGTGGTCGTCGTCACCGACCACGCCTGCTTCAGCTCGTGCCTGCTGATGGTGCGCGATTTCCGCGCACTCGGCGCCCTGCACGTCGGCGAGGCGACCAACGCCGCGACCCGTTACATGGAGGTGCGCGAGATCCAGCTGCCGTCGGGCCTGAGCAGCTTCAGCACCCTGCAGAAGGTGGTCATCGGCGAGGACGCGGACATCGGACCTTTCGCGCCCGCGCAGGTCTTCCCCGGCTCGATGAGCGATACGGCGGCGCTTGAGGCCTGGGTGGCGGATCAGTCGACAGGCTGATCCGCCCCGGGGCGCATCGGCCTAGGCCCGCAGCGTCGCTCCGGCCTTGCCCGCGGCGGCCACGATCTTCGCCGACAGCGACTCGATGTCCGCCTCCGCCAGGGTCGCCTCGCGCGGCTGCACGACCACCTCCAGCGCCACGGACTTCATGCCCTCGGGCACGCCGGCGCCGCGGTAGAGGTCGAACACCCGCACCTCGGCGATGAGCGTCTTGTCGGCGCCCGCCACCGCCCGGACCAGATCGCCCGTCGGCCGGCCATCCTCGACCACGAAGGCGAAGTCGCGGGTCAGGGGCATCAGGGTCGACAGGTTGGCCGCGCCCCGCGCCTTGCCGGCCTTGCCGCGCGGCTCCGGCACGGCGTCCAGCACGATCTCGAAGGCCAGCATGGGCCCGTCGGCGTCCAGCGCCTTGAGCACGCGCGGGTGCAGGGCGCCGAACTCGGCCATCACGTTCTTCGGGCCCAGCTGCAGCCGGGCCGAGCGGCCGGGGTGCCACCAGTCGCGGTTCTGGCCCTGGACCAGCTGCAGCGAGGCGACCGGCGCGCCCAGCTCCTCCAGCAGGGCCATCAGGTCGCCCTTCACGGCGAACAGGGCGTCCTCGGCCGTCCCGCCCCAGTGGCGCGGCGATTTCGGAGCGGTGAGGCCGGCGATGACGGTCCGCTGACCGGTCGGGCTGTCGTCCAGATAGACCGGGCCGATCTCGAACAGGGCGGCGTCCGGGTGGCCGCGCGCGGCGTTGCGGGCGGCCGCCTCGATCAGGTTGGGCAGGGCCGAGGGCCGCATGCAGTCGAGGTCGGCGGCGATCGGGTTCTCCAGCACCAGCCGCTCGCCGCCGCCGCCGAACAGGGCCGCAGTCGACTGCCGGGTGAAGGACCAGGTGACGGCCTCGGCGTAGCCCATGGCGGCGAGGGCGCGGCGGGCGGTGCGCACCCGCGCCTGCCGCGGGTTCAGCACGCCCCTGGCCGGGGCGCCGAGGTCGGGCAGGGGCGTGGACGGCAGCTCGCCGTAGCCCTCGATGCGGGCGATCTCCTCGACCAGATCGGCCGCCCCCTCGACGTCGCGCCGCCACGACGGCGGGGTCACGGTCCACGGGGCGCCGCGGCGCACCTCGAAGCCGAGCGCAGCGAGGATTTCCGCGATGCGGTCGTCGGTCAACGACAGTCCGGTCAGGGCGGCGACGCGCGCCGGGTCGAAGGCGAAGCCGGCGGGATCGGCGGAGGCCTGTCCGGCCAGCACTATCTCCGAGGCCTCGCCGCCGCACAGGTCGAGGATCAACCGCGTGGCCAGCTCCAGCCCCGGCACGACCGAGGCCGGATCGACGCCGCGCGCGAAGCGGTACTGGGCGTCCGAGTTCAGGCTGAGCGTGCGGCCGGTCTGGGCCGTGACGATCGGGTCGAACCAGGCGCTCTCGACGAAGACGTCGACGGTCTCGTCCGAACAGCCGGTCGACTCCCCGCCCATGACCCCGCCCAGGCCGATGGGCCGCTCCCCGGCGGCGTCGGCGATGACGCACATGGTGGCATCGACCGTGTAGGTCTTGCCGTCCAGCGCGATCAGGTGCTCGGGCGTGCCGGCGGCGATGCCCTCGGCGGCTCCGGAGGCCTGGCCGCCGCGCACGACGATCTCGGGCCCGACGAGTCGGGCCATGTCGTAGACGTGCAGCGGGCGGGCGCGGTCGTAGGAGACCAGGTTGGTGATGTCGACCAGCCGGTTGATCGGCCTGAGCCCGATGGCGGTCAGCCGGTGCTGCAGCCAGTCGGGCGAGGGACCGTTCCTGACGCCGCGGATGACCCGACCGGCGAACACCGGGCACATCTCCGGCGCCTCCAGGCGCACCGAGACGGGCGAGGGGAAGGTTCCGGCCACCGGCTCGATGGCCGGCGTCTTCGGCGTGCCCACGCCGGCGGCGGCGAGGTCGCGGGCGATGCCGGCGACGCCCAGCCAGTCGGACCGGTTGGGAGTGACCTCGAAGTCGATAACCGGCTCGGCGCCGAACACGCCGGCGGCCGGCTGGCCCACCTGCAGGTCGTCGTCCAGTTCGAGGATGCCGTCGCTCTCGGCCGACAGCTGCAGCTCGGCGGCCGAGCACAGCATGCCGTGCGAGACCACGCCGCGCACCGGCTTCTCGACGAGGGTCACGCCGAGGCCGGGCACATAGGCGCCGATCGGGGCGTAGATGGTGGTCAGGCCCGCGCGTGCGTTCGGCGCGCCGCAGACGATCTCTTTCATGCCGTCGACGGTGTCGACCTGGCAGACCTGCAGCCGGTCGGCGTTCGGGTGCCGCCCGGCGGACACGATGCGCGCCACCGTGAACGGCGCCAGCGCCGCCACCGGGTCATGAACCTCCTCGACCTCGAGGCCGGCCATGGTCATGGCCTCGGCCACGGCGTCGACCTCGGCCGTGGTGTCGAGATGTTCCTTCAGCCAGGAAAGGGTGAACTTCACGCCGCCGGGCCCCCGGCCGTGCTGGACACCGACTTGATGCCCGCCAGTTCGTCCAGCAGCTCGTCCGAGCCGGTGAAGCCCACCTGGGCGAAGCGGCAGCGCACGAACCGGCAGTTCGACACGCCGACGACCCCGGCCAGCTTCTCGCGGCTGACCGGCCGGTAGAGCAGGTTGCGCATGTCGGAGGTCGAGCCCATGGCGCAGCTGTCGAACACGGTTCCGTTCATCACCGCCATCACCGCCGGGCCCTCGATCAGGCAGTCGGTGAAGGTCTTGCCCTCGATGACGGTCTGGCCCGCGTTCCAGTGCTGCACGGCGAGCGAGGGCAGCCAGACGGCCTCCTTCTCGAAGCTGGTCCGGGCGACCAGGGCGCGGCCGGCCTTTTCCTCGGCGGACATCTGTGAGGTGTCGGTCATGGGCTCAGCTCAATCCTGAAGCGGGGTTCGGCGCGGCGAAGGCCGAGAAGCCGTAGTGGGCCAGCCACCGGGTGTCGGCCTCGAACATCGGGCGCAGGTCGGGGATGCCGTACTTCAGCATGGCCAGGCGGTCGACGCCCATGCCGAAGGCGAAGCCCTGGTATTCGTCCGGATCGATGCCGCAGTTGCGCAGCACATTGGGGTGGACCATCCCGCAGCCGAGGATCTCCATCCACCCGTCGCCTTCGTTCAGCTTCAGCTCGCCGCCGGAGCGGTCGCAGCGGATGTCCATCTCGGCCGAGGGCTCGGTGAACGGGAAGTGGTGCGGCCGGAAGCGGGCGTCGACGTCGTCGACCTCGAAGAAGCGGGCGACGAAGGTCTCGAGGGTCCACTTCAAGTGGCCCATGTGCACGCCCTTGTCGATCACCAGGCCCTCGACCTGGTGGAACATCGGCGTGTGGGTGGCGTCGCTGTCCTTCCGGAAGGTCCGGCCCGGGGCGATGATCCGGATCGGCGGCTTCTGGCTCTGCATCGTCCGCACCTGCACCGGACTGGTGTGGGTGCGCAGCACCTTGCGCTCGCCGGTCTCCGGATCGGGCGTCAGGAAGAAGGTGTCGTGCATCTCCCGCGCCGGGTGTTTGGGCGGGAAGTTCAGGGCGGTGAAGTTGTGGAAGTCGTCCTCGATGTCGGGACCTTCCGCCACCGCGAAGCCCATGTCGGCGAAGATGGCGACCATCTCGTCCATCACCTGCATGGTCGGGTGGACGCTGCCCCTGCGGCGGGGTCGCGACGGCAGGGTCAGGTCGACGTGTTCGGCCTTCAGCCGGGCGTCCAGCTCGGCCGCCTCCAGCTCGGCCTTGCGCGCCGCCAGCGCCGCCGACACCCGGTCGCGCAGGCCGTTGATCATCGGCCCGCGTTCGCGCCGCTCTTCCGGGCTCATCGCCCCCATGCCCTTGAGCAGGCCCGAGATCGAGCCCTGTTTGCCCAGCGCCGCGACGCGCAGCTCCTCCACCGCGGCGGCGGTCTCCGCCGCCCCGATGGCGTTGATCAGGTCGAGTTCAAGCTGGGCGAGGTCGGTCATGTCGGCCTGTCGTCTAGCGGCTGCGGCGGAAAGCAAAAAGCCCCCCGGCGCGCGCCGGAGGGCTTTTGCGTCTTCCGTCTCCGGAAAAGCTTACGCCAGCGCGGCGCGGACCTTGTCGGCGACCGCCTTGAAGGCGGCTTCGTCGGCGGCCATGGCGGCGAGCACCTTGCGGTCCAGCTCGATGCCGGCCTTGCCCAGGCCGTGGATGAACTGGCTGTAGGTGAAGCCTTCCAGACGCGCGGCGGCGTTGATGCGCTGGATCCACAGGGCGCGGAAGTTGCGCTTCTTGGTGCGGCGGTCGCGGTAGGCGTACTGCCCGGCGCGGTCGACCGCGGCCTTGGCGGCGCGGATGGTGTTCTTGCGGCGGCCGTAGAAGCCCTTGGCCTGCTTCAGGACCTTCTTGTGCTTGGCGTGGGACGTAACGCCCCGGGTGACGCGAGCCATGATTTTTCTCTTCGAGAACCCCTATCGCTCGCGCCGCGGGCGCTCGCTCCATGAGGGGCTTTGGTTCAAACTGATGCGCTTGGAGATCGAGATGCGTGCGCCGATCAGGCGTACGGCATGTAGGACTTGATCTTCTTGGCGTCGGCGTCCGACATCACCGCGGTGCCGCGGTTCTGGCGGATGTACTTCGAGTTGTGGCTGATCAGCCGGTGGCGCTTGCCTGCCACGCCGGCCTTGACCTTGCCGCTCGCCGTCAGTTTGAAGCGCTTCTTGGCGCCCGACTTCGTCTTCAGTTTCGGCATTTTCACTCTCTCTATTGAGGGGGCTACCGCTCTCAGGGCTGCTTGAGCCCGAAGGGAGGTCTCCCTGATTTGGAACCGCCCAGGCATGCCTGTTCGCCCGGCGGTCCGGTACGCGAAGGCGCGGCTTCTAGTCGAAGCGGGCCCGGAAGGCAAGCGGAGTTCAGGTTTGCGGCGCTTCCGCGAGGGCGGTGGCCTCGCGCCGCCGGAAGGCCCGGCCGGCATTGACGGCCAGCACCGCGGCGGGAACGGTCAGGGCCGCGCCGACCAGGAAGGGCCAGTCGTGGCCGAGCACGGAGTACAGCGTCCCCGCCGCGATCGGGCCGAAGATGCGGGCGATCGAGCCCGAGGCCATGTTCAGCCCCAGCATCGCCCCCTGCCGGTCGGCCGGGGTCGAGCGGCTGATCAGGGCTGAAACATTGGGCATGGCCAGCGACATGCCGGCCGCGCCGACGGCCATGACGATCGGGATGATCCAGCCCTGCACGACGGGCAGGGTCCAGAAGCCGATGTCGAGCGAAACCGCCGGGAACCACGCTACCGGCGCCAGCACCTGGGCGACCAGCGAACTGCCGAACAGCAGCATGCCGAAGGCCAGCACCGGCGCCTCGCCGAAACGCCGCGCCAGCCGGCCGGCGAAGAAGCCCTGGTTCAGGGTGGAGACGATGCCGACGATCATGAAGGCGAGGCCGACCTCGCGCGCGTCCCAGGCGTAGCGGTCGCCGGCCCACAGGCCGAACACGCTCTCCATGGCCGAGAAGCCGGCCATGTAGACCAGCGTCACCAGCAGCACGCGCGACACGACCGGGTTCGCCCGGGCCTCCTGCAGCCCCGCGAGGAAGGGCGTGCGCGGCGCGGCCGGGTCGGCCTTCGCCCGGCTCTCGCGCAGGAAGACGATGACGCCGACGGCGGCGAGCGCCGCCAGCGCGGCGGCGGTGAAGATCGGCAGCTGGTAGCCCAGCCGGCCCAGCTGCGGCTGGGTCAGCAGGCCGCCCAGCCCGGGACCGACGATGAAGCCCAGCCCGAAGGCGGCGCCGATCAGCCCCATCCGCCCAGCCCGCTTCTCGGGCGGGGTGACGTCGGCGACATAGCCCTGGACCGTCGAGATGTTGCCGGCCCCGAGGCCGGTGAACAGCCGCACGGCGATGGCCAGCCAGATGTTCGGCACGAAGGCCAGCGCCAGATAGCCGACGGCGTTCGCGACCAGGGTCACCAGCAGCACCGGCTTGCGCCCGATCCGGTCCGACAGCCGCCCCCAGAACGGCTCTGCGAAGAACTGGCCCAGCGAATAGGCCGAGAACATCAGGGTGATCTGCCACGCCGCGGCGTCGAGGCTCAGCGCGAAGAACGGCAGCAGCGGCACCACCAGGCCGAAGCCGACCAGATTGATGAACACCACCGAGAACAGCACGGCCAGCGCCGGCGCCTGGGGCTTCGACGGCTGCGGCGCGGGTTGCGATGGCGACATGCCGTCAGCTTAGCCGGGAAAGACGACGCCGGAAACGAAAACGCCCCGGCCGTTTCCGGCCGGGGCGTTGGAATCATCGGCTCGATCCGCCGCTCACCTCGGGGCGAGGATCATGATCATTTGCCGGCCTTCCATGCGCGGCGCGTACTCGACCTTGGCCACTTCCTCGAAGTCCGCCTGGACCTTGTTGAGCAGCTTCATGCCCAGTTCGGGGTGGGCCATCTCGCGGCCGCGGAAGCGCAGGGTGACCTTGACCTTGTCGCCCTCCTCGAAGAAGCGCGTCATGGCCCGGGCCTTCACGTCGTAGTCGTGCTGGTCGATGTTCGGCCGGAGCTTGATTTCCTTCAGCTCGACGACCTTCTGGCGCTTGCGCGCCTCGGCCTTCTTCTTCTGCTCCTGGAAGCGGAACTTGCCGTAATCGAGGATCTTGGCCACCGGCGGATCGGCCGTGGCGACGATCTCGACCAGGTCCAGCCCGGCCTCCTCGGCGGCCTCGAGGGCGGCGGAGGTGGGCATGACCCCCTGCTTCTCGCCGTGCTGGTCGATGAGCAGCACGCGGGGGGCGCGGATATCCTGGTTCATACGCGGCCCGTCCTTCACGGGCGGCGCTTGCATGGGACGGCGAATGGGCGTCGTTTCCTTATGTGGTCGAGGACGGCGTGTTCTGACGAGGCGAAGCGCGCGACGGATCGCGGCGTTCCCCTCAGGTCGCTATATGACCGCGAAAGCCCTGTTCTTCAAGGCTGGACGGGCCTTTCCGCCCCGATGAAGGCGTCGTGGAGGTCGATCACGGCGGAAAAGACACGTTCGACCGTCAGGTCCTCGATCGGCGCGAATTCGCCGCGCGTCCCGTTGGACGCCACCGTCCGCGTGCGGGGGCCCCATGGTCCGTAGAGCCACCATTCGGTGGGCCCGAATAGGCCCAGCGTCGGGCGGCCCAGCGCCGCCGCCACGTGCATCAGGCCGGAATCGTTGCCGACGAACAGGGCCGCCCGGTCGATCGCCGCGGCCGAGGCGAGGATGTCGCCCTTGCCGACGAAGTCGATGGCCCGCTCCACGGCCGTCTCCAGCGCCGGGGTCGCCGGCGGCCGGTCGCCCGGCCCGCCCACCGGCATGAAGCGCCAGCCGGCGAAGCGCGGTTCGGCCATCAGCCGCTCGACCAGCTGGCCCCAGCGGTCGGCCGGCCAGCTCTTGCCCGGCTGGTGGGCGATCGGCGCCAGGGCGATGATCGGCCCGGGCCCCGCGCCGCCCGTCAGCTGCGGATCGATCACCGCCGCCGCCTCGGCGCGGGCGCGGTCGTCGAGGAAGATCTCCGGCTCCAGCGGCGTCTCCGACCCCATCAGCCGCGACACCATCTCGACCTTGCGCAGCCCGGTCTCCCACGAGCGGTTGTAGACCACCCGCCGCCGGGCCGGGACGAGATAGCTCAGCGCCGAACCGCGGATGTCGATGACCAGGTCCCAGCGGGTCCCGACGACCTGTTTCCAGAGGTCGAACCAGTGTCCGGCCAGCTTCTTCTTGTCGAGGACGATGACCCGCTCCACGCCCGGCGCCGAGCGGAAGAAGGGCGCCGGCGGCCGGCCGCAGGCGACGGTGATGCGCGCGCCGGGGATTTGCCGCCCGATCTCCCGGATCACCCCCGAGGAGATGACGCAGTCGCCGATGCGGTTGGAGGTGACGAACAGGACCCTGGGTTCGGACACGCGCTTTGGCCTTCGCTTCGCTTGCCGGGGTTCGCTATCAGTCCGCGAACGATTTCGCGAGAGGAACGGCATGGACGATATCGAACGCCTCGGCCGGCCGGACGGCGAGACCCTGGCCCTGAAGCGGGTCCGGGGCGCGGCCCCGACGGTGCTGTGGATCGGCGGCTTCCGCTCGGACATGGAAGGGACCAAGGCGCTGGCGCTGGACGCCGCCGCCCGCGAGCGCGGCTGGAGCTTCGTGCGCTACGACCACTTCGCCCACGGCGCCTCCTCCGGCGACTGGCGGCAGGCGACCATCGGCCGCTGGCGCGAGGACGCCATCGCCCTGGTCGACAGCCTCGAGGGGCCGGTGATCCCGGTCGGCTCGTCCATGGGCGGCTGGATCGCCCTGCTGCTCGCCGTGGCCCGGCCGGAGCGACTGCACGGCCTTGTGCTGGTGAACCCGGCCCCGGATTTCACCGAGCGGCTGATGTGGCCCGACCTCGCAGACCACCAGCGTCAGGCCATCCTGCGCGACGGCGAGACCCTGATGGTCGAGGAAGGGCTGGGCGAATACGTCCTCACCCGCCGCATGTTCGAGGAGGCGCGCGACTGGCTGCTGCTGGACGCCCCGATCCCGATCGCCGCTCTCGTGCACATCCTGCAGGGGCGCGCCGACGACGTCGTGCCGTGGCGTCACGCCGCCCTGATCGCCGAACGGCTGACCGGCGGCGACGTGCGGCTGGACCTGATCGAGGGCGGCGACCACCGGCTGTCCACGCCGCGCGACCTGTCGCGGCTGGTCGAGGCCATTGAACGGACGCGCGGGGCGGCGCTTATATGAGACGGACCTGCAAGGAGACCGTCATGCGTATCCTGATCGCCTGCGCCCCTCTCGCCCTCGGCCTCGCCGTGTCGGCCTGCGCCACCACCGCGGACGGGGACTACTACAACGACGAGCTGCGCCGTCTGGCCGCGGACTGCGAGGCGCGCGGCGGCATCCTCTCCCCGACCGGGTCGCAGAGTGGCCGGCCGGCGGTGGACAATGTGTGCAAGATCACCGGCCAGACCGGCCGCGTGCCGAACGGGGGCTGACATGCGCGCGCTGACGCCGGCCGTCGCCGCCCTGATTCTCTCGGCCTGCGCGGGCGGCCCGCCGTTGGAGAGCACGGCCGAACGTCTTTCGGAGCTCGAGCGGAGCTGCCGCGAGCGCGGCGGCGTTCTCGTGCCGTCGGGCGGCCCGATCACGGGCCGGCCGGAGGTCGACAACGTCTGCCGCATCACCGGCGGCGCCTCGCGCCTGCCCGGCGGCTGACGGACCTAGAGCAGGGCCGACACCGCCGCCCGCGCCGCCTCGCCCAGGTCGGGCCGCTTCAGCGCCAGCGCCACATTGGCGCGCAGCAGGCCGATCTTGTCGCCGCAGTCGTGGGTCACGCCCTCGTACTCGACGGCGGTGAAGGACTGGCTGCGCATCAGCCGCGCCATGCCGTCGGTCAGCTGGATCTCCCCGCCGGCCCCGCGCTCGGTATTCTCGAGAATGGCGAAGATTTCCGGCTGCAGGATGTAGCGGCCCGAGATCGACAGGTTCGAGGGCGCCTCGCCGCGCGGCGGCTTCTCGACCATGCCCTTCATGCGGATGCGCCGGCCGTCGCGGGCCTCCGGGTCGACGATGCCGTACTTGTGGGTCAGCTCGTGCGGCACCTGTTCCACGCCGATGACGTTGCCGCCGACCTCGGCGTAGACGTCGGCCAGCTGCTTCAGGGCGCCCGGCTGGGCGTCGACGATGACGTCCGGCAGGATCACGGCGAACGGCTCGTCGCCGACGATGTCGCGCGCGCACCAGACCGCGTGGCCCAGCCCCTTGGGCTGCATCTGGCGGGTGAAGCTCATCTCCCCGGCCTGGGCCAGTTCGGCGTTCATCATCTCGAGGATGTCGGTCTTGCCCTTGGCCTCCAGCTGGGCCTCCAGCTCGACCTGGTGATCGAAATAGTCCTCGATCGCCTGCTTGGCGCGACCGGTGACGAAGACGATGTGCTCGATCCCCGCCTCGCGCGCCTCCTCGACGATGTAGCTCAGGATCGGCCGGTCGACGACGTTGAGCAACTCCTTGGGCGTGGTCTTGGTGCCGGGCAGCACCCGGGTGCCGAGGCCTGCGACCGGCAGCACGGCCTTGCGGAGACGGCGGGGGGGCGAAGTCATGCGATGTCCTGAACAGCGAAGGCGGCGACCCTAACGCATCCGCGGGCGGAAGCGATCACTCCACGGTGACCGATTTCGCCAGATTCCGCGGCTGGTCGACGTCCGTGCCCTTCTCCACCGCCGTGTAGTAGGCCAGCAGCTGCACCGGAATGGCGTAGACCAGCGGCGCGATCAGCGGGTGGCAGTCGGGCGCATCGATGCGGCTGATGCCCGCCCCGTGCGGATCGGGCGCGGCCTTCGGGGCGATCATGATCACCGGCCCGCCGCGCGCCGCGACCTCCTGCAGGTTCGACGCTGTCTTCTCGAACACCTCGTCCAGCGGGGCCAGGGCGACGATCGGGGTCAGCTCGTCGACCAGGGCGATCGGCCCGTGTTTCAGTTCGCCGGCGGCATAGCCCTCGGCGTGGATGTAGCTGATCTCCTTCAGCTTCAGCGCGCCCTCCATGGCCAGCGGGAACATCGCGCCGCGGCCGAGGAACAGCACGTCGGTGGCCTTGGACAGCTCGTGGGCGACGCCGCGCAGGGCGCCGTCCATCTGCACCGCTTCGGCGATCAGGCGGGGCGCCTCGAACAGCGCCTTGACCAGTTCGCCTTCGATCAGCGGGTCGATCCGCCCGCGCTGCACCCCGGCGGTGACCGCCAGCGCCAGCAGGGCGGCGACCTGGGCGGTGAAGGCCTTGGTCGAGGCCACCCCGATCTCCGGGCCGGCGTGGGTCGGCCAGACCACCGAGGCCTCGCGGGCCATCGACGACGAGTGCACATTGACCAGCGCCGCCGTCTTCAGCCCGGCGGCCTTGCACCAGCTCAGGCTGGCCAGGGTGTCGGCGGTCTCGCCCGACTGGCTGACCGCCACCGCCAGCGTGCCTGGCGCCACGGCCGGGTTGCGGTAGCGGAACTCGGAGGCGATCTCGACGTCGCACGGCAGGCCGGCCAGCCGCTCGAAGGCGTACCGGCCGATCTGGCCGGCGTAGAAGGCGGTGCCGCAGGCGACGATCTGGATGCGGTCCACGGTCGCGAAGTCGATCTCGCCCGGCTTCACCTTGCCGTTCACGAAGTCGAGGTAGTGCGACAGGGTGTGCTGGACGCTGTCCGGCTGCTCGTGGATCTCCTTCTCCATGAAGTGCCGGTACTCGCCCTTCTCGACGAGGGCGGACGAGGCGGAGACCTGCACGATCGCGCGGTCCACGGCCTGGCCCGCGGCGTCGAACATGCGCGCGCCCGAACGGTCGACGGCGACGTAGTCGCCTTCCTCGAGGTAGCTGATCCTCTGGGTGAACGGGCCGACGGCCAGGGCGTCCGAGCCCAGGTACATCTCGCCCTCGCCCCAGCCGACCACCAGCGGGCTGCCGCGCCGGGCGCCCATGATCAGCCCGTCCTCGCCCTCGACCAGGACGGCCAGCGCATAGGCGCCGGTCAGCCGGTCCAGAACCGTCTTGAAGGCCGCGACGGGGTCGTTGCCGCCGTCCAGCGCCCGGTCGAGCAGGTGGGCGACCACCTCGGTGTCGGTCTGGCTCTCGAAGACCCGGCCCTCGGCGGCCAGCTCGCCCTTCAGCTCGGCGAAATTCTCGATGATGCCGTTGTGCACCAGGGTCACCCGGCCCGCCTTGTGCGGGTGGGCGTTCTCGGTGGTCGGCGCGCCGTGGGTGGCCCAGCGGGTGTGGCCGATGCCAATGGTCGACTCCAGCGGGTCGCCGGCCAGCACCGCCTCAAGCTCGCGAATCTTGCCCTTGGCGCGGCGCCGCTCGATGCGCCCGTCGACCAGCGCCGCGACGCCGGCGGAATCATAGCCGCGGTACTCGAGCCGCTTCAGGCTGTCGATCAGGCGGGGAACCGCCGGGCCGGTACCGGTCACGCCGATGATGCCGCACATGGATGAGACCCCTGGAAAAATGTCGCCCGCGCTTGGCGCGGGACCTCTGGACGGTCTAAGCCGACCCGGACTGTGGGCGCCGGTTTAGGCGACACGAGCCGGGAATTGCACCTGAAAAGCGGTTTCGCAAGATTTCTGCGCAACTTCAGCGGGCTGAGCGAGGAAAACAGAACTTGGGCGAGAGACGCTATTTCGGCACCGACGGCATCCGCGGGCGCGCCAACACCCACCCGATGACCGCCGAGGTGGCCCTGCGGGTGGGCCTCGCCGCGGGCCGCATGTTCATGTCTTCCGACGACCGCCGCCACCTGGTCGTCATCGGCAAGGACACCCGCCTGTCGGGCTATATGATCGAGCCGGCCCTCGTCGCCGGCTTCTCGGCCGCCGGCATGGACGTGCGCACCTTCGGACCGCTGCCGACGCCGGGCGTGGCCATGATGACCCGCTCGATGCGCGCCGACATCGGGGTGATGATCTCGGCCTCGCACAACTCCTACCTCGACAACGGCATCAAGCTGTTCGGGCCGGACGGCTACAAGCTGTCCGACGCGGTCGAGCTGAAGATCGAATCGATGATGGACGAGGCGCTCGACGCCGACCTCGCCCCGCCGGACGGCCTCGGACGGGTCAAGCGCATCGACGACGCCCAGGCCCGCTATGTCGAGATCGCCAAGGCCAGCTTCCCCAAGGGGCTCAGCCTGCAGGGCCTGCGCATCGCCGTCGATTGCGCCAACGGGGCCGGCTACAAGGTCGCCCCGACGACCCTCTACGAGCTCGGCGCCGAGGTCTGCGCCGTCGGCGTCGAGCCGAACGGCCTGAACATCAACGCCGAGTGCGGCTCGACCCACCCCGACGCCCTGGCCGAGGCGGTGCGCATGTACCGCGCCGACATCGGCATCGCGCTGGACGGCGACGCCGACCGGGTGATCATCTGCGACGAGAAGGGCCAGGTCGTCGACGGCGACCAGATCATGGCCATGGTCGCCCTCGACTGGGCCCGCCGCGGCCAGCTCAAGGGCGGCGGCCTCGTCGCCACCGTCATGTCCAACCTGGGGCTGGAACGCCGGCTCGAGGCCGAGGGCCTGACGCTGGAGCGGACCAAGGTCGGCGACCGCTACGTCATGGAGCGGATGCGCGAGAAGGGCTTCAACCTCGGCGGCGAGCAGTCGGGCCACATCATCCTGCACGACTACGCCACCACCGGCGACGGCCTGATGTCGGCCCTCCAGGTGCTCGCCGTGCTGGTCGAGAGCGGCCGCCCGATGAGTGAGCTGGCCAAGCAGTTCGACAAGGTGCCGCAACGCCTCGAGAACGTCCGCTACACCGCCGGCAAGCCGCTGGAGAGCGAGGCGGTCAAGGCCGCCATCGCCGACGCCGAGGCCCGCCTCGCCGGCGTGGGCCGCCTGCTGGTCCGCCCCTCCGGCACCGAGAAGCTGATCCGGGTCATGGCCGAGGGCGACGACGAGGCGCTGGTGAAGTCGGTGGTGGCCGACGTCGCGGCGGCGGTGAAGGCGGCGGGGTAGGCGCTTCAGCGCGTCATCCGCCAGATCATCCATCCCGCAAACGCGGCGCCCGCGATCCAGATCGTCACGACCGCGACGGCCCCGGCCCGCCCCGGAGGGCGCGCGCTGGACCGGGCTCGCGCCCGGAATTCGGCCATCAGCGCCGGGGGGATCATCCGCACCGCCAGCCAGATCCCCAGCGGCACGACCAGCAGGTCGTCGACGTAGCCGAGCACAGGCACGAAGTCGGGGATCAGGTCGATCGGACTCAGCGCATAGGCCGCCACCGCCGCCGCGAGCAGCTTGGCGCCCGGCGGCGTGCGGCGGTCGCGCGCGGCGATCCACAGCGCGATCACGTCGGCCTTCAGGCCTCGGGCCCATGCCCTGGCAGCGTCCAGAAGATTTGCGCCGGTCTTCGTTCGCACGCGCCCACCCTGAAGTGCGCGGCGACGCGGTCAATGACCAAGACAACGATGGAACCCGCCGCCGCTCCGGCGCAGTCTGCTTCGATGATTCCCGCTTCCGCCCCGGCAGACCGGCGGTCCCCTGCGGCCCTCGCCCTGGCCCTCGCGCCGGGCCTGTTGCTGTGCGCGGTCGTCACCGGCGCGGCTCTCGGCGCGGAGATCCTGGAGCTGCGGCTGTTCGGACGGGCGTGGCTGGACGCGGTGGTGCTGGCCATCCTCATCGGCGCCGTCGTCCGGACCCTCTGGACGCCGCCGGCGGCGGTGCATCCCGGCGTGGCCTTCGGCGCCCGCACCCTGCTGGAGATCGCCGTCGTCCTGCTCGGCGCCTCGATCAGCGCCGCCACGGTGATCGCCATCGGCCCCGGCCTGCTGCTGGGCGTCATCGCCGTCGTCGCCGTCGCCATCGCGGCCGCCTACGGCCTCGGCCGGGTGCTACGCCTTCCGCCGCGGATGGCGATGCTGGTCGCCTGCGGCAACGGCATCTGCGGCAACTCCGCCATCGTCGCCGTGGCGCCCGTCATCGACGCCGAGCCGGAGGAGGTGACCGCCGCCATCGCCTTCACCGCCGTACTCGGCGTGGCCGTGGTGCTGCTCCTGCCGCTCGTGGCCGTCGTCCTGGAGATGTCCCAGCTGCCCTACGGCGTGGTCGCCGGCCTGACCGTCTACGCCGTGCCCCAGGTGCTGGCCGCCACCATGCCGGTCGGCGCGTTGGCGACCCAGACGGGGACCCTGATCAAGCTGGTGCGCGTCCTGATGCTCGGCCCCGTGGTGCTGGCCCTGTCGCTGTTCGTCGCGGCGCGGGCGGGGCGGGGCGGACCGGGCGGCGTCATGGGCCGCCTGCGGGGCGTGCCCCTCGGCCGCCTCGTCCCATGGTTCATCGTCGGCTTCCTGCTGATGATGGCCGCGCGCTCATTCGGGCTGATTCCGGCCGCCGCCCTGCCGCCGATGGACCAGGCGGCCACCGCCCTGACGGTGGTCTCCATGGCCGCGCTGGGGCTCAGCACCGACGCCCGCGCCGTGGCCCGCTCCGGCCCGCGCATCGCCCTGGCCGTCACCCTCTCGCTGCTGGTGCTGCTCGGCCTGGCGCTCGGTCTCGTCTCGCTGCTCGCCGTCGGCTGAAGCGTCGCGTCAGATTTCCTGGTTGTAGGCCCCGATCTCGGCGTACTTCGCCAGCCGCGGCTTCACCTCGTTGCGGAACAGGGCGCGCATGTCGTCCTCGGAACGCATGCTTTCCACCACCACCACCAGCTCCGGCTTGTTGGACGAGGCGCGCACCAGCACCCAGGAGCCGTCCTCGAGATGCACCCGCACGCCGTTGACGGTGATGGCCTCGACGATCTTCCGCCCCAGAATCTCGCCGCCAGAGTTCGCGAGGTCCTCGTACTCCTTCACGATCCGCTCCAGCACCTCGTACTTGAGCTCGTCGTCGCAATGCGGGCTCATGGTCAGGCTGGTCCAGGCCGCCGGCAGGGCGGCCTTCAGCTCGCTGAGCTTCTTCCCCGGATTGCGGTCCAGCATGGCCAGGACGGCGCCGGCCGCCACGATGCCGTCGTCGTAGCCGTGGCCCAGCGGCCCGGCCATGAAGAAGTGACCCGACTTCTCGAACCCGGCCAGCGCCCCGACCTCGGCGGTCTTGCGCTTGATGTAGGAGTGGCCGGTCTTCCAGTAGACCGTCTCGGCGCCGTTGGCCTTCAGCACCTCGTCGGTCTTGTAGAGGCCGGTCGACTTCACATCGACGACGAAGGTCGAATTGGGGTGCAGATTCGACAGGTCGCGGGCCAGCATCAGGCCGATCTTGTCGGCGAAGATCTCCTCGCCGGTGTCGTCCACCACCCCGCAGCGATCGCCGTCGCCGTCGAAGCCCAGAGCCAGGTCGGCCCCGGTCTCCTTCACCTTCGCCGCCATCTGGACCAGCATGGCGTGGTCCTCGGGGTTCGGGTTGTACTTCGGGAAGGTGTAGTCGAGCTCGGCGTCCATCTCGATCACCTCGGCCCCCATGCGGCGCAGGGCCTCGGGCGCGAAGGCGCCGGCCGTGCCGTTGCCGCAGGCGGCGACCACGCGGATCGGCCGGTTCAGCTTCACCTTGCTGACTTCCTCGAGGTAGCGCTCGCGGAAGTCCTCCACCCGGCTCAGGGTCCCGCCGCCGCGCGCCTTGCCCTCGCCGCCCAGCACGATGTCCTTCAGTCGGCCGATCTCGTCGGGGCCGAAGGTCAGCGGCGGATTGGCGCCCATCTTCACCCCGGTCCAGCCGTTCTCGTTGTGGCTGGCGGTGACCATGGCCACGCAGGGCGCGTCCAGGGCGAACTGGGCGAAATAGGCCATCGGCGACAGGGCCAGGCCGACGTCCAGCACCTCCATGCCGCCCTCGAGCAGGCCCAGCGTCAGGGCCTGCTTCACCGCCAGGGAGTAGGAGCGGAAGTCGTGGCCGACCACGATGCGCGGCGTCTGGCCGATCTCGTGGATGTAGGTCGCCAGCCCGAGGCCAAGCGCCTGAATGCCGAGCAGGTTGATCTCCTTCTCCAGAATCCAGCGCGCGTCGTACTCCCGGAAGCCGGTCGCCTTGACCAGCGGCGTGGTCTCGAAGGCGGCGGTGTTCGGGCGGAGGTCGGCGCGGGGCTTCTGCATCGGGTGTCCTGATCTGCCGGGGGCACGTACGGCCAGGCTGGTCGCGCTTCTTGCCCCCTCTGGTTCCGAGCCGCAACAACGCGTGGGCTGCGGCGAAGCTCCCCGGGGAACCGCCCGCCCCGCCGAAGCTTGACCCTTCCGGACCCCGGGCCTACCCCGTCGCCGTCGTCCACGGAGAGCCGCATGCCCCGACTGATCCTGCTGCGCCACGGCCAGAGCCAGTGGAACCTGGAGAACCGCTTCACTGGCTGGGTCGACGTCGACCTGACCGCCGAGGGCGAGGCGCAGGCGCGGCGCGGCGGCGAGCTGATCGCCGGGGCCGGCTTCCGGCCCGACGTGATGTTCACTTCGGTGCTGACCCGGGCGAAGCGCACCGGGGCGCTGGCGCTGGACTCGGCCGGTCTGAAGGACGTGCCGGTGGTCGAGGACTGGCGGCTGAACGAGCGCCACTACGGCGGCCTGACCGGTCTCAACAAGGCCGAGACCGCCGAGAAGCACGGCGCGGACCAGGTGAAGATCTGGCGCCGCTCCTACGACGTGCCGCCGCCGCCGCTGGCCGCCGGCGGCGAGTACGACTTCGCCGCCGATCCGCGCTACGCCGGCCAGACCATCCCGGACACCGAGAGCCTCAAGACCACGCTGGACCGGGTGCAGCCCTACTGGGACGCCGAGATCGCGCCGCGGCTCAAGGCCGGCGAGAACGTCCTCATCGCCGCCCACGGCAACTCGCTGCGCGCCATCGTCAAGCTGCTGTTCCGGGTGCCGGACGACGCCATCGTCGGGGTCGAGATCCCCACCGGCAATCCGCTCGAGATCGACCTCGACGCCGACCTGCGGCCGACCGCGGCCCGCTACCTCGACGCCGACCGCGCCCAGCCCCTGCCGCCGCTGCCGGAAGCCTGACCATGACCAGCCCGAAGCAGGTCTCCGACGACATCCGCTTCATGGGCCGGGCCATCGCCCTGGCCAAGGCGCGCATGGGCCAGACCTGGCCCAACCCCGCGGTCGGCTGCGTCATCGCCCGCGACGGCGAGCTGGTCGCCGAGGCCGCCACCGCTCCGGGCGGTCGTCCCCACGCCGAGGAGCAGGCCGTGCCCGCCGCCGGCGAGCGGGCGAGGGGCGCCGTCGCCTATGTCACCATGGAGCCGTGCGGCGCGCGTTCCTCGGGCCGCACCTCGTGCTCCCACTTCCTGATCGACGCCGGCGTGGCGCGCGTGGTGATCGCCGCCGTCGACCCGTCGCCCTTCGCCTCCGGCCGCGGCATGGAGCGGCTGGAGAAGGCCGGCCTGCAGGTCGAGACCGGCCTGCTCGCCCAGGAGGCGGCGGTGCTCTACGAGGGCTATCTGCACCGGGTCGAGACCGGGCGGCCGATGGTCCGCATCAGCGGCGACGGCGACGGCTTCGACGCCCGCTTCGCCGCCTCGCCCAAGGCCGATCTTGCCACCGAGCTGAAGCGCCTCGGCGAGGCCGGTTACACCCGTCTCTGGGTCGCCCCCGGCGAACTCGCCGACGCCCTGCGCGACCAGGGCCTGCTGACCGCCTGAGCCGCCGCCGGCGGGAACGCTTCCTTAAGCGGAACCGTGCCATTCTGGGGCAATGTCGGGGAACGCCGCGCAGACCGTCGCCAGAAGGCGCATCGAACAGGCCGAGCTGGACGCCATCTGCGCCCGGCACGACCGCCTCTGGCAGGCCCGCCCCGGCGGCGCGCGCGCGGTCTTCGCCTGGATGGACCTCTCGGGCCTGTCGCTGGCCGGCCGCAACCTCGCCGACGCCGACTTCGCCGCCGCCTCCATGATCGGCTGCGACCTGACCGGGGCCAAGCTCGACAACGCCACCTTCTTCGGCGCCGACATGCAGGATGCGGTGCTGGCGGACGCCTCGATGCGCCGGGCCGACCTGCGCGGCGCCTGCCTGCGCGGCGCGGACCTGACCGGGGCCGACCTGTTCGAGGCCGACCTGCGCGAAGGCGCGATCGCCGCCGCCGACGCGCGGCTCGGCTTCCGCATCATCGAGGCGCGCAGCCACAAGGAGACCGAGGCCCAGGGCGCCTGTCTCGCCGGCGCCAACCTGGAGCGCTCCAAGCTGACCGGCGTCGTCGCCGTGGCGGCCGACTTCACCGACGCGGTGATGAAGGACTGCAAGCTGGTGCGCGCCAACCTGAAGCAGGCCAGCTTCCGCGGCGCGGACCTCGCCGGGGCCGACCTCTCGGGCGCCGACCTGTCGGGGGCCGACCTTCGCGACGCGGTGCTGGTCGGGGTGAAGGCCACGCTGTGGCGGACGGACGGCGCCGACATGTCCGGCGCCCTCACCGACAACCGCTCGGCCGGCGCGCCGGTGGGCAAGATGCCGGCAGCCGAAATGCTGGCCGAGCACGCGCAGTGGTGCGAGACCGGCGGCGCGACCGGCTGCCCCTCGGTGTTCGACGGCGTCGACCTGCGGGCGCTCGGCTCGATCCGCGGCTACAATCTGACCGCCCTCTCGGCCAAGGGCGCCGTCTTCTACGGCCTCGACATGGAGGGCGTGCAGCTGCAGGGCGCCCAGCTCGAGGAAGCCGATCTCCGCTCGGTCAATCTGCGCGGCGCGGACCTGCGCGGCGCGCGACTCCGCCGGGCCCGGCTGAACGGCGCCGACCTCCGCGAAGCCCAGTTGGGGCCGCTGATGATCGCCGCCGACCGTCTGCTTCCGGCCGACCTGACCGGCGCCTGCCTCAGGGGCGCCGACCTCTCGGGCGCCGAGCTGAAGCGCGCCAACCTGACCGACACCGACCTGACCCGGGCGGTCCTGCGCGGGGCCTGCCTGAAGCAGACCGTGCTCGACGGCGCGGTCACCCGCGGGGCCCGCGGGCTGGAAACCTCGTCGCCGTTCGATCTCGAGGCGGCCGAATGACCTTCGTGCGTCGGGCCCTCAGCCAGGGCGAGCTGGACGTCATGACGGCCGCCCACGAACGGCTGCTCGCCGGTCGCCCCGGTGGGCGGCGGCTGACGCTGAAGTTCGCCGATCTGAACGGTCTCGATCTGGCGGGGCGCGATCTGCGCGAAGCCGACTTCACGGGCTGCGCGCTTGAGGACGCCCGGCTTGTCGAGGCGCGCCTCGACGGGGCGCTGCTGTTCTGCTGCGATCTGCGCGGCTCGGATTTCCGCCGCGCCAGCCTGGTGCGCGCCGATCTGCGCGGAGCCTGCCTGCGCGGGGCCAGCCTGATCGACGCCGACCTGACCCGCGCCGACTTCCGGGAGGGCGTGCTGGCGGTGCCGCATCCGACCCGCGGTCTGGCCGCGGTCCGCCACGAGACCCGGCGCGGCGTCGCCGACGGAGCCGCCTTCTCGGGCGCCACCCTGAACGGCTCCCTGCTCGACGGGGTGACCGCCTTCCGGGCCGACTTCTCCGACTGCTCGATGAAGGGCGCGCGGCTGACCGGCGCCAATCTGCGCGACGCCAACCTCAACGGAGCCCTGCTCGAGGACGCCGCCGTGGACGGCGCCAACCTTGCCGGCGCGCAGCTCAAGGGCGCGGTGCTGACCGGGGTGGCGGTGGACCGCGCCCGCACCGAGCGCGCCGATCTCACCGGCGCGCTCCGCGCCCCGACTGCGGAAGCGCTGGAACAGGCGGCGACGCTGCTCGAGCGCGCGCTGGACGCCAACGCCTGGACCGAGAGCGGCGGCGTGCTCGGCGCGCCGGCCAACTTCGACGGAGCCGATCTGCGCCCCCTCGGCGACCGGCTCCGCGACCTCAGGATGCCGGGTCTCAGCGGCCGCGGGGCCTGTTTCGTGGGCATGGACCTGCGCGGCACGGCGCTGCAGGGCGCCTGCCTCGAGGACGCCGACCTGCGCGGCTGCGACCTGCGCGGCGCCGACCTTCGGGCCGCGCGCATGAGCCGCGCCCTGCTGCACAAGGCCGATCTGCGCGGCGCCCTGCTGGAGCCCCTGCCGCTGGGCGGCGGCCGGACCGCGCCGGTGATGCTGGTCGAGGCCGGACTGCGCTACGCCCGGCTCGAAGGCGCGGCCCTTTTCGGAGCCCGTTTCGACGGGGCCGACGTCTCCGGCGCTCGCATCGATCCTGGCGCGCTCGACGACACGCAGCTCCTCGCCCTGGCCCCGCCCACGGCCGCCGCGGCCGCCTGACCATGAAAAAAGGGACGGCGCCGGGCGCCGTCCCTTCGTGTGCGACAGGCTGATGGACCTACGCCGCCTTGCCCTTCTTGCCTTCGATCAGCTTCGACCCGCCGCCGATCTCGATGCGGCGCGGCTTCAGCGCCTCGGGCAGTTCGCGCTGCAGGTCGATCGACAGCAGGCCGTTGACCAGGTCGGCGCTCTTCACGACGACGTAGTCGGCCAGCTGGAAGCGGCGCTCGAAGTCGCGCTCGGCCAGGCCGCGGTGCAGGAAGTTCCGCCCGGCCCCGTCGTCGTTGGCGGTCTTGCGGCCGGTGACGGTGAGCAGGTTCTCCTTGACCTCGATGTTCAGCTCGTCGGGGCTGAAGCCGGCGACGGCGATCTCGATGCGGTAGGCGTTCTCGCCCGTGGTCTCGATGTTGTAGGGCGGCCAGCCGTTTTCCTGGCTGGTGCGCGCGGCGCTCTCAAGCAGGCCGGCCAGACGGTCGAAGCCGACGGCCGAACGGTAGAGCGGCGAGAAGTCATAGGTACGCATGTCATCCTCCTGAGGATCAGCAAGGTGAACCGGTCCCGCGGTTTGAGCCCGGACCGGCGGTGGGAGTTCGGCCCGTCCGGCCCGTATCGTGGCGCCGGTCGTTCCGGAGGACCCGAAGAGGCGTCCTCGCTCATGGATTTGGGAGGCGTTCCGCCGCCGTCAAGGGCGCGGCACGCCGTCTCGCCTCCAAGACGCGGCTTGCCCGTGCGCCCCGCCTCGGTAAGGGTTGCGGCCCCAGTCTCCGGAGCCCGATCCATGCGCCTCTTCGCCCTCGCCGTCGCCGCGGCGCTCGCCCTGCCGGCCGTCGCCTCCGCCCAGGCCCTGCCGGCCATGCCCTCCCTCGACGAGACGCCCGGCCAGCGCGCCGCCCGCCGCGCCGCCATGGCCCCGCCCGTGCCCCAGGAGGACGCGGCCCTGCAGGCGGCCGTGGCCTCTGAAACCCGTTCGGCCGAGGACCGGGCGCGCGACGCCTTCCGTCATCCCTTCGAGACCCTGACCTTCTGGGGGCTGCGTCCGGGCCTGACGGTGGTCGAGATCGAGCCGGGTCGCGCCGGCTGGTGGCGCAACATCCTCGAGCCCTACGCCGCCGCCACCGGCGGAACCTATGTCCCGGTCAACCGGCCGCTCGAAGGCATGGGGGTCGCGGACGGAACGGCCGACATGATCGTCGTCGCCCGCGCCCTGCACAACTGGCATCGCAGCGACCGAACGGCCCCGTACATGGAGGCCTTCTTCAGGGCCCTGAAACCGGGCGGGGTGCTCGCCATCGAACAGCACCGCGGCGCCGAGGGCCTGAACCCCGACGACACCGCGCCCACCGGCTATGTTTCCGAAAGCTACGTCATCCACGCCGCCCGCGCGGCCGGCTTCGAACTGGACGCGCGCAGCGAACTGAACGCCAATCCGGCCGACGATCACGACCATCCCTACGGCGTCTGGACCCTGCCGCCGACGCGGGTCAGCGCGCCGCGCGCCAACGTCCCCACCGACCGGCCGACCCCGCTCACCGAGGCCGAGCGCGCCGAGTACGACGCCGTCGGCGAGAGCGACCGCATGACGCTCCGCTTCCGCAAGCCGGGCTGATGGGCGGGCTTTTGACCCGGCGCGGGAACAGGGTTAAGCCCGACGCGTCGGAGCAGGCGTACTTCTGCCCCGCGGGGGTCGTGCATGGATGAGAGATTGGACGGCTCGCGAGTGACGCCGTCGCGCCGCAGCGTTTTGTCCGGCACGGCGATCGCCGCCTTCGTGGCGCTCGCCGGCTGCGGCCGGCGCGAGGAGACGGCCGAGCCGCCGCCCGAACCGACGGGACCGCCCAAGGGCTCGCTCGAATGGGCCGTCGAGGGGCCGTGGCGCGCGCAGGACAGGGATCGCGACCTCTGGCGCCATCCCATGGAGACCTTGCGCTTTTTCGGCCTGCAGCCGCGCATGACCGTCATCGACTTCTGGCCGGGCAGCGGCTGGTACACCGAGATTCTCGCGCCCTACCTGGCCGAAGGCGGCGGCAAATACGTCGCCGCGGGCTTTCAGACGGGCGCGGGCGCGGACCCGGCCCAGGTCGCCCTGATGGCCGCCTTCCAGGAGCGGTTCACGAAGGACCGCACCCTCTACGGCGAGATCGAGCTCAGCGCCTTCGGACCGACCTCCGGTCCGGTGGCGCCGGCCGGCACGGCCGACCTGGTCCTGTTCATGCGCAACATCCATGAGTGGATGGCCGCCGGCATCGCCGAGAAGGCCTTCGCCGACGCCTGGGCCGCGCTTCGTCCCGGCGGCGTCCTCGGGGTGGAGCAGCATCGGCTCGGACCCGACGAGGACCAGGACCCGGCGGCGGCGAACGGCTATGTCCAGGAGGCCTTCGTCCGCCAGCTGGCCGCCGAGGCCGGCTTCGCCTTCGTGGCCGCGTCCGAAATCAACGCCAACGAAAGGGATACCAAGGATCATCCGTTCGGCGTCGACACCCTGCCGCCCAGGCGCCTGACCGCGCCGCGGGGCTCGCCGCCCGACCCGGCCTTCGATCGTGCGAAATACGACGAGATCGGGGAGAGCGACCGCATGACCTTGAGATTCAGGAAGCCCGAGTGAGCCGAGCCGCCGCCTACGCCGCCAACGCCCCGCTGATGGGGGTTCCCGGCGCC
>JAFAEC010000211.1 GCA_023424215.1 Pseudomonadota bacterium | reverse complement strand
GCGATCGCCGGGGCCGTCTCCGTGTGCGCCGGGGCGCGCGCCTACCAGATGCGGGCGCGGGCGTCGGGGGCGAGGTACTGGGCGTCATCCGGCGTCACGCCGAAGGCCTCGTACCAGGCGTCGATGTTCCGCACCGTGGCGCCGGCCCGGTACTGGGCGGGGGCGTGCGGGTCGACGGTGACCTGCTGGCGCAGGGCCTCGTCGCGGATGTTCTCGCGCCAGACCTGGGCCCAGCCGAGGAAGACCCGCTGCTCGCCGGTGAGGCCGTTGATCACCGGCGCGGGCTGGCCGTTCAGCGACATGCGGTAGGCGTCGAGCGCCAGCAGCAGGCCGCCGAGGTCGGCGATGTTCTCGCCCATGGTCAGGTCGCCGTTGACGTTGACGCCCTCGAACGGGCTGAGCGCCGAATACTGGGCGCCGAGCACGCGGGCGCGCTCCTCGAACTTGGCGGCGTCCTCGGCGGTCCACCAGTCGCGCAGCACGCCGTCGCCGTCCACCTTGCGGCCCTGGTCGTCGAAGCCGTGGGTGATCTCGTGGCCGATGACCGCACCGATGCCGCCGTAGTTCACGGCCGGGTCGGCGTTCGGATCGAAGAACGGCGCCTGCAGGATGGCGGCGGGGAAGACGATCTCGTTGCGCGGCGGGTTGTAGTAGGCGTTCACCGTCTGGGGCGTCATGCCCCACTCGAGCGGATCGACCGGCTTGTCGAGCTTGGACAGGTTCCACGCCCACTCGAAGGCCGATGAGCGCTCGACGTTGCCGTAGAGGTCGGCCGCATCGAGGCGCAGGCCGTCATAGCTGCGCCACTGCTCGGGGTAGCCGATCTTCACGCCGAAGCGGCTCATCTTGTAGAGCGCCTGCTGGCGGGTTTCGGGGCTCATCCACTCCAGCCCCTCGATACGGGCGGTCATGGCCCGGCGGAGGTTGGCGACCAGCTCCTCCATCTGGACCTTGGACTCGGCGGGGAAGTGGCGGGCGACGTATTCGCGGCCCAGCGCCTCGCCCAGCGAGCCGTCGACCAGCTGCACGCCGCGCTTCCACCGCGGCCGGTTCTCGGGCTGACCGCTGAGCACCTTGCCGTAGAAGTCGAATTTCGCGTCGACGAAGGCGCTGGACAGGTAGGGCGCGGCCTGGTCGACGACGTGGAAGGCCTGCCACGACTGCAGGGTCGCGACCGGCGTTTCTGCGAACACGCGCGCCATGCCCGGGAAGGCGGTGTCGTTGGCGGCGATCAGGGTGCGGTCGGTCCCCACCCCGGCGGCCTCGGCCCAGCCCGCCCAGTCGAAGCCGGGGGCGGACGTCGTCAGATCGGCGACCGTGGTCGGATTGTGCATCTTGTCCAGCTGGCGGCTCTGGACCTGGGTCCAGTGCTGCTCGGCGATGCGGGTCTCGAAGGCCACGATGTCGGCGGCGGCCTGCGCCGCGTCGGACCAGCCGGCGAGCTCCAGCGCCTTCTGGACATAGGCCTGGTAGGCGGTCTTCTGCTCGGCGAAGCTGGCCTCGAGATAATAGTCACGATCAGGCAGGCCGAGGCCGCCCTGGAAGATGTAGGCGCTGTTGCGGGCCGGCTCCTTGAGGTCCTCGAACACGGCGAGCCCGAACAGGGTGGAGCCGAAGCCGGCCTGGGTGCGGCCCATCAGGGCTGCCATCTTCGCATGGGTGTCGACGGCGCGGACCTCGGCGAGGTCGGCGGCGAGAGGGGCGGCGCCGAGGCGTTCGACCGTCGCCTCGTCCATGAAGCTGGCGAACAGGGCGCCGATGCGGGCGGCCTCGGGGCTGGAGGTCGGGTTGGCGGCGCTCTCCTCGATCAGCGTCCGCAGGTTTTCCTGCGACCGGTCGTAGAGCATGTCGAAGGCGCCGTAGGAGGTCTTGTCGGCCGGGATGGCGGTGCTGGCGAGGTAGGCGCCATTGGCGTGGCGGTTGAAGTCGGCGCCGGGGCGGACGTTCAGGTCACGCCCGCCGAGGTCGAAACCCCAGTCGCCGATCACCGGGGCCGCATGGACGGCGTGGGCGGAATGCGCGGAGTGATCGGCGCCGAACTGGGCCGCCGCGGGCGCAGCGGCGAGGGCGAGGGTCGCGCCGGCGGCGCAGGCGAGAAGGCGAAGTCTGGACATGGTGTTCCCCGACGGAATGGCGGTGGCGACCCTGACTCAGGCGACGCCTCGTGTCGCGGCGAAAGACGGCGGATTACGGATTTCTAATGCAACGTACGGCAGAAGTCGGAAAGCGCGCGCGGATAGAGGGCGTGTTCGGCCGTCAGCACGCGGGCGGCGAGGCTTTCCGGGGTGTCGCCGGCCACGACGGGGACGCGGGCCTGCGCCAGGACGGGGCCTTCGTCGACGCCCTCCGTGACCAGATGGACGGTGCAGCCGGCCTCGGGGTCGCCGGCCGCCAGGGCCCGGGCGTGAGTGTCGAGGCCGGGGTATCTGGGCAGCAGGCTGGGGTGGATGTTGAGCATCCGCCCCGCCCATCGGCCGACCAGCCAGGGGGTGAGCAGGCGCATGTAGCCGGCCAGCGCGACCACCTCGACCCGATGCTCGCGCAGGGCGGCGTCGACGGCCCGCTCGTGCGCCTCCCGATCCTTGCCGAAGGGGCGGTGGTCCACGACGGCGGTGGGAACGCCGGCGGCCGCGGCCGTGGCCAGCCCGCCGGCCTCCGGACGGTTCGACAGCACCAGCACGACCTCGAAGGGACAGCCGGGCGCGCGGGCGGCCTCGACAAGGGCGGCCATGTTGGAGCCGGTCCCCGAGACCAGCACCGCCACGCGGGTGCGGCGGGTTGCGGCGTTCGACATCAGCTGGCGGGCGCGGCCGGGTCGCCGACGGAGACGAAGGAGCCGGAGGGGCCGGGGAAGACGACGGGGCTCTCGTAGCCGTCCTCCGACACCGAGGAGACGCCGAAGAAGTAGTCGTCGATGACCACGCCGGGCAGGGTGATCTCCGTGGCCTCGCCGGCCCAGCGGCTGTGGGTCCACTGCGCGGCGGTGGTCGGCCGCCACCAAACGCGGTAGCCCGCCGCTCCCGGAACGGCCTGCCAGCCGAGGGTGGTGTCCGGCTTCACCGCACCCTCGATGGTCACGCCCAGCGGCGTCGCGGGGGCGTTGGCGAGGGCGGCCATGGAGACGATGTTCAACCGGGCCACCTGGGCGAGGTAGTCGAAGTCGACGCCCTCGATGGTGTCGCCGTAGTGCACCCCGTTCTCGACGCGCAGGTCCTGGTGCTGCCGGTCGTAGTTTTCGGCCCCTTCGGAGATGCGCACCGCCGGGAAGCCGGCGCGAAGCATCTCGACCTGGTCGCCGCCGCGGCCGTAGCGGTCGGTGCGGTAGATCATCTCGACGTCGAAATTGGTCAGGTAGCGATCCGCCATGACGTCGATGAAGCGGGCCAGATTGCGCGAGGAGGAGTCGACCTCGCCGCCGTTGTAGCGCCGGCGCTCTTCCTGGGCCTCGGTCTCGACGGTCTTGGTGCCCTCCGAGAAGACGCGGACGCGGGTGGTGTCGCGCACCCCGGACTGGCCCTCGGAATTGCCGACGATGTCGTTGTTGAGGTTAGCCTCGACCCGCCAGCCCTGGGCCCGGGCGTAGTCCGCGAGGATCTTGCCGCCGAGCAGGCCCTGCTCCTCGCCCGACAGGGCGGCGAAGACGAGGGTGGCGTCGAAGCGGTGCTTCGACAGGATGCGGGCCGCCTCCAGCACCGCCGCCACCCCGGAGGCGTCGTCGTTGGCTCCCGGCGCGTCGTCGGTGAAGTTCATCACATCGGTGACGCGCGAATCGAGGTGGCCTGAGATGATGATTACCCGGTTCGGGTCGCCGGTTCCGCGCTGGATGGCGACCACGTCGACGACTTCGGTGGGGGTCGGCACGCGCCGGCCGGTGACGGTGTCGGACGGGGTGACCACGGTCAGGCAGCCGCCGCAGTCGCGGGAGAGGGCCTCGAACTCGCGCTGGACCCAGCGCCGGGCGGCGCCGATGCCGCGGGTGTCGGAGCGGGTCTCCGACAGCGTGTGGCGGGTGCCGAAGTCCACCATCGTCTGGATGTCCGCGCGCATCCGCTCGGGCCGGACCTCGCCGGCGAGCTGGTGCAGGAGCGGGTGTTCGGCAGGGGGCGTCTGGGCCTGCGCGGCGGTCGCGCCGGCGAGCAGCAGTCCGGCGAGGGCGAGCGGCAGGGTGCGCATCCGGTGAGTCCTTGCGTGGCGGGCGGCGACCTTGCCGGGCGCCCCGGCGAGGGTCAACGGCCGGCCGCTTGCCTGCGCCCGCGCGGCGGTCAAAAGTGCGACAGCCCCGGAGGTCCCATGTTCGTTTCCATCCTCGCCGGCCTGCTCGTCGCGACGGCGCCCCAGTCGACCGAGAGCTTCGCGCGGAGCGTCCTGGAGGACGTCTGCCTGCCCTATGTCGCGGGTGAGGCCGACGCCGGAGCGATGGACTTCCTCGGCTTCGCGCAGACCGGGGAGGGGGAGGGCGAGCGCCAGTTCGCGACCGGCGACGAGGCCTGGCTGCTGCGTCTGGCCGAAAGCGGGACCGCGGAGGACGGCGACCTGACCCGGCTCTGCGTGCTGCAGGCGCGTCGCGGCGGCCTCGAGGTGGTGCGCGCGGGGGTCGCCGGACCGCTCGAAGCGGCGGGCTACGTCCGGGATCCGGAGACGCCGGCCGATCGGCCGATCTGGAGCGGTCGCGGCGTGACGGTGTCGCTGCGCCAGAACGCGGGCCGCGCGACGCTGATGCGGGTCAGCTGGAGCGCGTTTGACGCCGAATGAGCCAGCTCAGGCGGCTTCCAGCTGGCCGCAGACGAAGGCCGTCTCGCCCGCGTTGAGCAGGGCCGCCAGCACCGGCTCGGCGTTCTCCGGACTGACGATCAGGATGAAGCCGACGCCGCAGTTGAAGGTGCGGCGCAGTTCGTGATCCGAAATCCCGCCGACCTCGCCGAGCCACTGGAAGACGTGCGGCAGGGGCCAGGCGTCCCAGTCGAAGCTGGCCCGCAGTCCCTCGGCGATGCAGCGCGGCGGGTTCTCGATCAGGCCGCCGCCGGTGATGTGCGCTGCGCCCTTGACCAGGCCGGCCTTCATCAGCGGCAGGACCGGCTTCACATAGATCCGGGTCGGCTCCATCAGGGCCTGGGCTAGGGTCCGGTCCCGGGTGAAGGGCGCGTCGGCGTCCCAGCCGAGGCCCGACTTCTCGACCACCTTGCGGATCAGGGAGTAGCCGTTGGAGTGGGGGCCAGAGGAGCCGAGGCCGATGATCAGGTCGCCGGCCTGCTGGCGATCCAGGTACGGCAGGGCGTGGCCGCGCTCGACGGCGCCCAGCGAGAAGCCCGCCAGGTCGTAGTCGCCGCCGCCGTACATGCCCGGCATCTCGGCCGTCTCGCCGCCGACGAGGGCGCAGCCGGCCTGGCGGCAGCCTTCGGCGATGCCGGAGACGACGCGCCTGGCGGCGTCCACGTCCAGCTTGCCGGTGGCGTAGTAGTCGAGGAACAGCAGCGGCTCGGCGCCCTGGGCGAGCAGGTCGTTGACGCACATGGCCACCAGGTCGACGCCGACGCCGTCATGCCGGCCGGTCTCGATGGCGATCTTCAGCTTGGTGCCGACGCCGTCGGTGGTGGCGACGATCAGCGGGTCCTCGAAGCCGGCCGCCTTGAGGTCGAACAGGGCCCCGAAGCCCCCCAGGGCGGCCTCCGCGCCGGGCCGCCGGGTCGATTTCGCCAGCGGCTTGATGGCGTCGACCAGCATCTCGCCGGCGTCGATATCCACGCCCGCATCGGCGTAGGTCAGGCCGTTGCGGAGGCTGTCGGGGGTGTCGCTCATCGGTCACGGGCCTGATTCTGGAGGCGCAAATACTTCAGCGGCTCTTGCCACACCGCCGTCGCGCGGGGCTATAGCACCCGAATGACGCCAATCACCACCACCGAGGCGCTGCGCGAGTTCTGCGCCCGCCTGGCCACAGCTCCCTTCATCACCGTCGACACCGAGTTCATGCGGGAGACGACCTACTGGCCCAAGCTGTGCCTGATCCAGGCGGCTTCGCCGACCGACGCGGCCAATATCGATCCGCTGGCCGACGGCCTCGATCTGGAGCCCTTCCTTGAGCTGCTGCGCGACGAATCGATTCTGAAGGTCTTCCACGCCGCCCGGCAGGACGTGGAGATCTTCGCCAAGCTCGGCGCGATGCCCAGGCCGATGTTCGACACCCAGGTGGCGGCCATGGCGGCGGGCTTCGGCGACCAGGTGTCCTACGAATCGCTGGTCCGGCAGATGCTGCGCCAGGAGGTCGACAAGGGCAGCCGCTTCACCGACTGGGCGCGCCGGCCGCTGAGCGACGCCCAGCTGACCTACGCCATGGGCGACGTGACCCATCTGGCGGCCCTGTATCCGAAGCTGCGCGACCGGCTGAAGAAGGACGGGCGGCTGGACTGGGTGATGGCCGAGATGTCGGATCTGACCGACCCGGCGCTCTATGACACCGATCCGGAGAAGGCGTGGAAGCGCCTGAAGCCCAAGAAGTACTCGGCGAAGTACCTGGCCGCGTTCAAGGCGGCGGCGGTGTGGCGCGAGCGCGCCGCCCAGGAGCGCGACCAGCCGCGCGGCCGCATCCTCAAGGACGACGCCATCGACGAGATCGCCGCCCAGGCCCCGACCGATCCGGAAGCCTTCAACCGGCTGCGATCGGTGCCGAAGGGCTTCGGCGCCTCGCGGCTGGGGCTCGAGCTGACCGAGGAGCTGAAGCGGGTGCTGGCCGATCCGGAGGCCTACGCGCCGAAGCTCGAGCGGCCGTCGCACAACCAGCCCGCGCCGCCGTCGGTGGTGGAGCTTCTCAAGGTCCTGCTCAAGACCAAGAGCGATAACGCCGGGGTGGCGACCAAGCTGATCGCCAATGTGGCCGACCTCGAGAAGATCGCGCTCAGCGACACGGCCGACGTCGACGCGCTGAAGGGCTGGCGCCGCCAGCTGTTCGGCGAGGACGCCCTGAAGCTGAAGCGCGGCGAGATCGCCCTGGTCCTGAACGGGTCGCGCGTCGAGGTGGTCGAGATCGAGGGCTAGCCGCGCAGGCTGTCCAGCTCGCGCGCGATGTTGGCCCGGGCCCGGGCCTCGAAACGCGCCGCCCAGGCCGGATCGGGGTAAAGCTGCGGGCTGTCGAGGAAGCGCTGCAGGACGGCCTGCCGTCCGGCCCGCCACGCCTTTTCCGGGACGTGGCCGTACTCCTGCCGCACCCCGCGGACGTAGGAGTCGTACACGGCCGGCCCGGCGCCGAGGATCGACAGGTCGATGGACACCATCCGCGCCCCGAGCACGTCCGCGGCGTCGGCGGCATGACCGGCGGTGAGGCCGACCAGCCGTTCGACCTCGGCGACATGGTCCTCCGTCGCCCCGTCCGCGGTCAGTTCCTCGCGCGCCAGGCGGGCGCTCTCCGCCTCGTTGTCCCTTCGCGAGGGATCGTAGATCGCGTCATGGAACCACAAGGCCGTCTCCAGCAGGTCGCGCTGGCCGGTGGTCAGGTCGGTGGAGGCCGCCGCCTGCGCCAGGCAGTCGGTGACGTGCGCGAGGGTGTGATAGCGGCGATGCGGCTCGCGATAGCGCGCGATGAGGCGATCGCGAACCGCACTGGAGAACACGGTCTCAGCCCACCGTCGCCTTGACGATCTTGCCGGGCGCGCGGGGCGGCTCGCCCTTCGGCAGGGCGTCGACATGCTCCATGCCCTCGATGACCTGGCCCCACACGGTGTACTGGCGGTCGAGGAAGGTGGCGTCGTCGAAGCAGATGAAGAACTGGCTGTTGGCGCTGTTCGGATCGGAGGTGCGGGCCATCGAGCAGACGCCGCGCACGTGCGGCTCCGACGAGAACTCCTGCTTCAGGTTCGGCTTCGACGAGCCCGAGGTGCCGGTGCCGGTCGGATCTCCGCCCTGGGCCATGAAGCCCGGGATGACGCGGTGGAAGACGACGCCGTCGTAGAAGCCTTCCGAAGCCAGGTCGGTGATCTGCTTGACGTGGTTGGGCGCCAGGTCGGGGCGCAGCTTGATGACCACGTCGCGCGGCTCGCCGTCGCCGGTGTCCAGGGTGAAGGTCAGGGTCTCGGCCATGTCGGCTCCTTTCGTTTCGCGGGGGTCATAGCCCGCAAACCCGGTCGGGGCTATGTGGGATGCATGAGCGAGGACGATAAGCCGGTCGAACGCCGCCGCATGGTGCGTCCGCCTTCGGGCGGCACGGCCGCCGGGCGCGGCATGGGCCAGAAGATCCGCACGGCCGACAAGAAGTCGATGTCGAGCCAGCAGTGGATCAAGCGGCAGCTGGCCGACGAGTGGTCGGAGCGGGCCCGGGCCGAGGGCTGGCGCAGCCGCGCGGCCTTCAAGCTGATGGAGATCGACGACCGCCTGCGGCTGATCAAGCGCGGCTCGCGGGTGGTCGATCTCGGCGCCGCGCCGGGCGGCTGGGTGCAGGTGGCGCTGGATCGCGGGGCCGCGGCGGTGGTCGGGGTCGACCTGCTGATGATCGAGCCGATCCCCGGCGCGACGCTGATCCAGGCCGACTTCACCGATCCGGGCGTGGACAAGCAGCTGCTGGAGGCGCTGGGCGGGCCGCCCGACCTGGTCCTGTCGGACATGGCCCACAACACCGTCGGACACCGCCAGACCGATCACCTGAAGATCATCGCCCTGATCGAGATCGCCGCCGACTTCGCCATCCGCAACCTGAAGCCCGGCGGGGCCTTCGTGACCAAGAGCTTCCAGGGCAGCGACGCCGGCGAGGTGCTGGCGCGGCTGCGGGCCGAGTTCGAGGACGTGCGCCCGATCAAGCCGAAGGCCAGCCGCAAGGGCTCGTCGGAGGTCTATCTGGTGGCGACGGGGAAGAAGTAGGCGTCAGGCCTTGGCGAGCGCGCTGCGGCGGCGCTCGCGGCGCGCCTCGATCCCGCTCCAGATGCGGTCGTGGACGGTGAAGAACACCGTCTGCACCAGCGGCTCGATGATGCCGATGGCCAGGGCGACGCCGATGTCGCGGGTGAGGGCGAAGGCCACCAGAACCGCGACGGCGAAGTGCATGACGCCGTAGGTCACGGTCTTGAACGCCACCTGCTTCAGCGAGCGGGGCAGGGCGTGGCTGTGCCCGGCATGGCCGTGCGCGCGCGATTGCTCCCCCGCCGACATCACCTCCAGACGGGCGGTGAAGGCCTCCGAGGCCTCTTCGAGGCCGGACAGCATCCGCCGCCGTTCGATGCGGTGCCAGACCCGGTCGTGGATCGAGTAGGCGATGGTCTGGAAGAAGGGCTCGACCAGGCCCACCGCCAGCGCCAGCCGCCAGTCGCGCGTGATGGCGAGGGCCACCAGAATGGCGACCACCGAGTGCATCACGCCATAACTCGCGATCTTGAGCGCAAGCTGGCGGGCCGTGCTGATCAGCAGCTGGACCATGTCCCTCCAGATGTGGGGCGGCGGCCGTCTCCGGCAAGGCAATTGTTCTTATCGGTACGATAGGCGCGGCGAGCCCTTGCGGTTCCAGCCGGGACACGGTTATACGCGGCCCGCAAAACGGAGGCTCCTCATGGAGATTCGCGAAGGGCTCACCTTCGACGATGTTTTGCTCGAACCCGGCCCGTCCGAGATCATGCCCGCCGACGCGGACGTCTCGACGCGCCTGACCCGCGACATCCGACTGAACATCCCGCTGCTGTCGTCCGCCATGGACACGGTGACCGAGGCCCGGCTGGCCATCGCAATGGCCCAGGCCGGCGGTCTGGGGGTGCTGCACCGCAACCTGACGGTCGAGGAACAGGCCGAGCAGGTGCGCCAGGTGAAGCGCTACGAGAGCGGCATGGTGGTCAATCCGGTCACCGTCTCGCCCGACACCACCCTGGGCGAAGTGCGCGAGATCGTGGCGCGCAAGAAGATCACCGGCTTCCCGGTGGTCGATCCGGCCACGGGCCGGCTGGTCGGCATGCTGACCAACCGCGACATGCGCTTCGAGAACGACCCGACCATCAAGGCCGCGGCCCTGATGACCACGGGCGACCTGATCACGGTGCGCGAGGGCGCCGGCCGGATGGAGGCGCAGGAGCTGCTGCGCACCCGCAAGATCGAGCGGGTCATCGTGGTCGACGAGGCCTATCGGGCCGTCGGCCTGATCACCATGAAGGACATTCAGAAGGCCCAGGCCTTCCCCAACGCCGCCAAGGACGAGCAGGGCCGCCTGCTGGTCGGGGCGGCCTCGACCGTCGGCGACAGCGGTTTCGAGCGGTCGATGGCGCTGGCCGAGGCCGGGGTCGACGTGGTGGTGATCGACACCGCCCACGGGCACTCGGTCCAGGTCGCCCGCGCCGTCGAGCGGGTGAAGCGGGAATCGAACCGCATCCAGGTGATCGCCGGCAACGTCGCGACCTACGACGCCGCCCGCGCTCTCATCGACGCCGGCGCGGACGCGGTGAAGGTCGGTATCGGCCCCGGCTCGATCTGCACCACACGCATCGTCGCCGGGGTCGGGGTGCCGCAGCTGACCGCCATCATGGAGTCGGCCCGCGCCGCCCGCGACAGCGGCGCGCCGGTGATCGCCGACGGCGGCATCAAGTATTCGGGCGACCTGGCCAAGGCCATCGCCGCCGGCGCCAGCGTGGCCATGATGGGCTCGATGTTCGCCGGCACCGACGAAGCCCCGGGCGAGGTGTTCCTGTACCAGGGCCGCTCCTACAAGTCGTACCGCGGCATGGGCTCGGTCGGGGCCATGGGGGCCGGCTCTGCGGATCGCTACTTCCAGAAGGAGGTCGAGACCCAGAAGCTGGTGCCCGAGGGCATCGAGGGTCAGACGCCCTACAAGGGGCCGATCTCGCCGGTGCTGCACCAGATGGTCGGAGGCTTGCGCGCCGCCATGGGCTACGTCGGCGCGCCGACCATCGCCGAGTTCCAGCAACGGGCCCGGTTCGTGCGCATCACCGGGGCCGGCCTGCGCGAGAGCCACGTCCACGATGTGATGATCACCCGCGAGGCGCCGAACTACCGGCAGGGTTGAGAAGGGGAGGGCAAGTGATGGAACTAACGCCGGAATTCACCTTTCTCGCTCTGACCCTTATCCTCGCCCTGGTGCAGATCGGGGCCGCGGGCATGGCGCGCACCGCCGAGCTGGGCGCAAAGTGGAACGCTGGGCCGCGCGACGAGGCCACGCCGCCGCCGGGCCGGCTGGCCGGCCGGCTGATGCGGGCGCAGGCCAATCTGTTCGAGACCCTGCCGCTGTTCGCCGCGGCGGTGATCATGGCGGAGATCGCCGACAAGACCGGCGCCCTGACGCTGTGGGGCGCCGGCCTCTACTTCGCCGCGCGCGTCGTCTACCTGCCGCTCTACGCCCTTGGCGTGCCCTATGTCCGCTCGCTGGTCTGGCTGGTCGCCGCCGCCGGGCTCGTCATGGTCATCGCCGCCCTGTTCGCCTGAAAGCCCTGACTTGACCCCAGCCGCCCGTCTCGCCGCCGCCGCCTCCGTCCTGGACTCGATCGCCCAGGGCCGCCAGCCGGCCGAGGCCGTCCTCAAGGCCTGGGGGCAGCAGAACCGCTACGCCGGCTCCAAGGACCGGCGGGCCGTGGCCGACCGCGTCTACAAGGTGCTGCGCGCCCGCGGCCGGCTGTCTTGGGCCATGGGCGGCCGCGAGGACGGCCGGGCGCTGGTCATCGCCTCGCTCAGCCTGATCGACGGCCTGCCGCTGGAAGAGATCGAGGCCCTGCACTCCGGCGAGGGCTACGGTCCGCGGCCGCTGTCGAAGCAGGAGCGCTCGCGGCTCACCGCCGCCGGCGAGGGCGAACTGCCGGGCTGGGTCGCCTCCGGCTTGCCGGAACTGGCCGTGGAGGACTTCAAGGCGACCTTCGGCGAGCGCTGGGGCGAGGAGGCGCGCGAGCTGATGGCCCCGCGCGCGCCGATCGACCTGCGCGTCAACGGCGCCGTCGCGACCGTCGACGAGGTCGAGGCCGAGCTGCGCGAGGCCGGGCTGGCCCCGGAGCGGACGCCGTTCTCCGCCTTCGGCCTGCGCCTGCCGTCTGAGCCGCCGCCCAACATCCAGGCGCTGGACGGGTTCAAGGTCGGCCGCTTCGAGATCCAGGACGAGGGCAGCCAGGTCGTCTCGTGGCTGGCCGGCGCCGCGCAGGGCCAGACCGTGGTCGACTACTGCGCCGGCGGCGGCGGCAAGAGCCTCGCGCTGGCGCAGGCCATGCGGGGGCAGGGGCGTCTGGTCGCCTGCGACGTGGTGCAGAAGCGCCTCGACAACATCCGCCCGCGGCTGGCCCGCGCCGGGGTCGAGGCCGAGCTCCGCCTGCTGGGCCAGAACGGCGGCGGGGCCGAGGACCTCAACGGACAGGCCGACCTGGTCTTCGTCGACGCCCCGTGCAGCGGCTCCGGCACCTGGCGCCGTCGGCCCGAGGACGCCTGGCGGCTGACCCCCGAGGAGGTCGAGCGTCTGCACGCCCTGCAGGTCCGCATCCTTCAGCAGGCGGCCCTGCTGGTGAAGCCGGGCGGACGGCTGGTCTATGTCACCTGCTCGATGTTGAGCCGCGAGAACGAGGCGACGGCCGCGGCCTTCGAGGCGGCGCATCCGTCGTTCCGGACGGTCGCCGTCGCGGACGCCCTCGGCGCTCCCGGCCTGACCGAAGACGCCCGCGCGCGGCTCGCCAGCCTCGCGGCGGGCCATCGCCTGCGCCTCTCGCCGGCCTCAACCCACACCGACGGCTTCTTCGCCGGCCTCTACGAGCGGGCCGCATGAGGCTGGAGCGGTGCGGGACCCTCGCGATCCTCCCGGTCATGGCGGCTCCGGCCGAGTACGGCCGCCATCTGCGCGCCCGCATCGATCCCCTCATGACCGGCATCGGCCCGGTCGAGGCGGCCATCGCCCTGACCGGCGCGCTGGGCCGGCTGGACCGGGCCGACGGCCTGCCCGACGTGATCGTCTCGCTGGGCTCGTGCGGCTCGCGGACGCTGGAGCACGCGGCGGTTTACCAGGCGCATTCGGTCTCCTACCGCGACATGGACGCCAGTCCGCTGGGCTTCCCGAAAGGCGTGACGCCGCTGCTCGGCGAGCCTGCCGTCCTGCCCCTGCCGTGCCCCGTCCCCGACCTGCCGACCGCCCGCTTGTCGACCGGGGCCAATGTCATCTCGGGCCCGGCCTATGACCTCATCGAGGCCGACATGGTGGACATGGAGACCTGGGCCCTGGCGCGCGCCGCCCGGACCTTCGGCGTGCCGCTTGTCGCCCTGCGCGGCGTCTCGGACGGGCGCGCCGAGCTGAAGGCGCTCGAGGACTGGACCTCGACCCTGCATCAGGTCGACGAGAACCTCGCCGGCGCCCTCGACGCGCTGTCGGCCGAGCTGGCCGCGCGCGGCCTCGCCGCCCTTGAAATCCCGGCTTCACAAAGCCAAGACCCCGCCCAACGCTTCGCCCCGGATACGACCGCATGAACACGCCCCCGAAAGACTCCGGCGCCCACGAGAAGGTCCTGATCGTCGACTTCGGCAGCCAGGTCACCCAGCTGATCGCCCGGCGCCTGCGCGAGGCCAGCGTCTATTGCGAGATCCATCCGTTCGACAAGGCGGAGGCGGTGGTCGACGAGCTGAAGCCGCAGGCCATCATCCTGTCGGGCGGCCCGGCCAGCGTGCTGGAGCCGGACAGCCCGCGCATCGGCCCCAAGCTGTTCGACCTCGGCCTGCCGATGCTGGCCATCTGCTACGGCCAGCAGCTGCTGTGCGACGTGCTGGGCGGCAAGGTCGAGGGCGGTCATCACCGCGAGTTCGGCCGCGCCGAGATCGTCCTGACCGAGGAGACCCCGCTGTTCGCCGGCATCGGCGCGGTCGACCATCGCGAACCGGTGTGGATGAGCCACGGCGACCGCGTCACAGCCATCCCCGAGGGCTTCAAGGTCGTCGCCACCTCCGCCGGCGCCCCGTTCGCGGCCATCGCCGACGAGGCCCGGAAAATCTACGCCGTCCAGTTCCACCCCGAGGTGCACCACACCCCGCGCGGGGCCGAGATCTACCGCAACTTCCTGTTCGGCATCGCCGGGCTGAAGGGCGACTGGACCATGGCCGCCTACAAGGACGAGAAGATCGCCCAGATCCGCGAGCAGGTCGGCTCGGCCCGGGTGATCTGCGGCCTGTCGGGCGGGGTCGACAGCTCGGTGGCGGCGGTGGTGATCCACGAGGCCATCGGCGACCAGCTGACCTGCGTGTTCGTGGACACCGGCCTGCTGCGCAAGGACGAGGCCGAGCAGGTCACCAGCCTGTTCCGGGAACACTACAACATTCCGCTGGTGCGCGTTGATGCGTCGCAGGAATTTCTCGGCGCGCTGGCCGGCGTCAGCGACCCGGAGACGAAGCGCAAGACCATCGGCCGGCTGTTCGTCGAGGTGTTCGACCGCGAGGCGGCGAAGATCGAGGGGGCCGAGTTCCTCGCCCAGGGCACCCTCTATCCGGACGTGATCGAGAGCGTCTCGGCCACCGGCGGCCCCTCCGCGGTGATCAAGAGCCACCACAACGTCGGCGGCCTGCCCGACTTCATGAAGCTGAAGCTGGTCGAGCCGCTGCGCGAGCTGTTCAAGGACGAAGTGCGCCGCCTCGGCGTCGAGCTCGGTCTGCCGCGCACGATGGTCTATCGCCATCCGTTCCCTGGCCCCGGCCTCGGCGTGCGCATCCTGGGCGAAGTGAAGCCCGAGTACGCCGAACTGCTGGCCAAGGCCGATGCCATCTTCATCGACGAACTGCGCAAGGCCGACCTGTACGACAAGACCAGCCAGGCCTTCGCCGTGTTCCTGCCGGTGAAGTCGGTGGGCGTTGTCGGCGACGCCCGCGCCTACGAATGGGTGATCGCGCTGCGCGCGGTCGAGACCATCGACTTCATGACCGCGCACTGGGCGCAGTTGCCGTACGACTTTCTGGGCACGGTTTCCAATAGAATTATCAATGAATTACGCGGAATTTCTCGCGTTGTTTATGATATCAGTGGCAAACCCCCCGCGACGATCGAGTGGGAATGACCTGCGTCGACTGACGCCGCCACAGCACCGGAGTTCTCCATGCATTCCAGACCCTTCGGCCGCACCGGCCGCGACGTTGGCGAGATCGGTTTCGGCGCCTGGGCCATCGGCGCGGCCTGGGGCAAGGTCGACGATGCCGAATCCGTGGCCGCGCTGCATGCGGCGCTGGACGCGGGCCTGGATTTCATCGACACCGCCGACGTCTACGGCGACGGCCACTCGGAGCAGTTGATCGCGCGCGTGCTGAAGGAGCGCGGCGGCGACCGCCCGTTCGTGGCGACCAAGGCCGGTCGCCGCCTGCCGGCGCAGACCGTCGAGGGCTACAGCGCGGAGAATCTGGAAGGCTGGATCGACCGCAGCCTGCGCAACCTCGAGACCGATTGCCTCGACCTCGTCCAGCTGCACTGCCCGCCGACCGACGCCTACTACCATCCGGAGGTGTTCGAGCGGATGGACCGGCTGGTCGAGCGCGGCAAGCTGCGCCACTACGGCGTGAGCGTGGAGCGCGTGGAGGAGGCGCTGAAGGCGATCGAGTACCCGGGCGTGGCCAGTGTGCAGATCATCTACAACATGTTCCGCCTGCGTCCGGCGGAGCTGTTCTTCCGCGAAGCGCAACGTCGCAACGTCGCGGTGATCGTGCGCGTGCCGCTGGCCAGTGGCCTGCTCAGCGGCAAGTTCCGCGCGGACACCCGCTTCGAGGCGGACGACCACCGCCAGTTCAACCGGAAAGGCGAAGCCTTCGACGTCGGCGAGACCTTCTCCGGCGTGCCCTACGAGGTCGGCCTGGCCGCGGTGGAAAAGCTGCGCCCGCTGGTGCCCGAAGGCGCGACGCTGGCGCAGTTGGCGCTGCGCTGGATCCTGATGGACGAGGCGGTGACCGTGGTCATCCCCGGTGCGCGCAATCCGCGGCAGGCGCTGGGCAACATCGGCGCGTCGGCGCTCCCGGCCTTGCCGCAGGCCACGATGGATGCGGTCGCGCGGATCTACGACGAGGACATCCGCCCGCACGTGCACCAGCGTTGGTGACGGACGGGCAGGACGCCGCCGTGCAGGGCACGCCTTCCGGATCCGCCGACGAGCGCTGGATGCGCCACGCCTTCGCCCTGGCCGACCGCGCCGAGCGCGAGTTCGACGAGATCCCGGTCGGCGCAGTGCTGGTCGCGGCCGGCGGGCAGGTCCTCGGCGAAGGCTGGAACCGCAACATCGCCGAACACGACCCGACCGCGCACGCCGAGATCGTCGCGCTGCGCGAGGCGGGCAGGGAGGCCGGCAACCACCGGCTCGTCGGCAGCACGCTGTACGTGACCCTGGAGCCCTGCGCGATGTGCGCGATGGCGCTGGTGCACGCGCGCGTGGCGCGCCTGGTCTACGGCGCAGCCGACCCCAAGACCGGCGCCTGCGGCAGCGTGTTCGACCTCGTCGCCGATCCTCGCCACAACCACCGCGTCGAGGTGCAGGGCGGGGTGCTGGGCGAGGAGGCCGGGCGCCGGCTCAGCAACTACTTCCGCGCCAAGCGCGGCAAACGCCCCCTGTAGGGAATCTCCGGGAACCATTGGTTTGTCATTTCGAACGCAGTGAGAAATCTCGCTTTTCAAGCGATTGGATTTCTCCCCCGGATCAAGTCTGGGGTCGAAATGACAGTTTTTGGAGGTTCCCTGTAGGAGCGCCTTCAGGCGCGACGCCTTCCGTCCAGAGGCGGCGAACCCTCGGAAAGGTTCGCGCCTAAAGGCGCTCCTACAGGAGCGGGCTGCGCCGGTTCGCGAACCGGTGCGCATCGTCCATCTCGTCGTTGACAGCGTGCACCGCCAGCGAGGCCTCGCTGGCCAGCAGCACGCTGGAGCCGAACATCGACAGCACGCCCAGCACGGCCATGACCGTCGGCCACGGGCCGAACACATGGTCGAAGAATGAATCGCCCGCGACCAGCAGACTGGTCGCGACGAAGCAGGTGATCGCCACGTACAGCAGCTGGCTCGCGCGCAGGATGATCAGGCTGCGGCGGCGCTGCACGACGATCCGCTTCTCCAGCAGCGCCCGCTCCTCCGGGTCGTCGCTCGCGGCGAGGTCCTTCAGCAGGTTCCGCGCGCGGTCGATGATGCGCGCCAGGCGCGCGTTCGCCGACCCCAGCAGCGCCGCGGTCGCGGTCAGGAAGAAGGCCGGCGCCAGCATCGCGGTCAGGATCGCGTAGTGGGCCAGGGAAGCGTTCGGCGGCATGTCGGTCCGGGAGGCAGGTGGGTGCTGCGCTATGATGCCGCGTCCCGACAACGACCGCGAGCGCATGGCATCGCACGACACCGAACACGGCCGCCTGGTCTGGATCGACCTGGAGATGACCGGCCTCGACACGGACCACGACTCGATCCTCGAGATCGCCACCGTGGTCACCGACTCGGAACTCAACGTGCTGGCCGAAGGCCCGGAATTCGCGATCGCGCACCCGCTGGCCGCGCTCGAGGCGATGGACGAATGGAACCGCAACCAGCACGGCAAGTCCGGGCTGTGGCGCCGGGTGCTGGAGGAGGGCGTGGCGATGGCCGAGGCCGAGGCGCGCACGCTGGATTTCCTGCGCCAGTGGCTCGGGCCGAAGCAGTCGCCGATGTGCGGCAATTCCATCTGCCAGGACCGGCGTTTCCTGCACCGGCAGATGCCGGCACTGGAGCAGTTCTTCCACTACCGCAACCTCGACGTCAGCACGCTCAAGGAGCTGGCGCGGCGCTGGGCGCCGCAGGTGCTGGCCGGGGTACGGAAGACGTCGGCGCATACGGCGCTGAGCGACGTGCGTGATTCGATCGAGGAGTTGCGGCACTACCGGCGGCATCTGGGGGCGCTGTCGGAGGGGTGAGGGCCGCGGGTCAGGGCAAGCCGCCGGCCATGCCTCACGACCAAAGCCTGTCATTTCGACCGCAGGGAGAAATCCCGTCTCCGGCGTGCGGGAAGAAGATTTCTCCCTGCGGTCGAAATGACAGGGGTGAGCACGATGGCACGGATGAGCAAAAGCCCGGCAAACGCCGGGCTTTTCCGGTTCCGACGATGACGCCGCCGATCAGCCGTTCTTCGCCTTCGACTTCGCCAGCCTCAGCCAGGTATCGACCACGGTATCCGGATTCAGCGACACCGACTCGATCCCTTCCTCCATCAGCCACTGCGCCAGATCCGGATGGTCGCTCGGCCCCTGGCCGCAGATGCCGACGTACTTGCCCCTGGTGCGCGCGGCCTTGATCGCCATCGACAGCAGCTTCTTCACCGCCGGGTTCCGCTCGTCGAACAGGTGGGCGACGATCGAAGAGTCGCGGTCCAGGCCCAGGGTCAGCTGGGTCAGGTCGTTGGACCCGATCGAGAAGCCGTCGAAGATCTCCAGGAAT
>JAFAEC010000200.1 GCA_023424215.1 Pseudomonadota bacterium | reverse complement strand
CCCCTTGCGGGGGCCCCCCGTGCCGGGGCGGGCCCCCCACGCATTTTGTGCGCTACCGCGCTTCGCGCTACTCAGCGCGCTGGAAAGCCGATGACCGAACCCGCCGCCGCCCCCGCCATCTCGACGGCCCAGCCGGAAGACTTCTTCCAGCTGCTCAAGCCGCGCGTGATGTCGCTGGTCATCTTCACCGCCGTCACCGGGCTGGTGGTGGCGGACGGCGAGATCGGCTGGCTCTCGGCGGCCATCGCCGTGCTGTGCATCGCGGTCGGGGCCGGCGCCGCCGGGGCCCTCAACATGGCGCTGGAGGGGGAGACGGACGCCCTGATGCGCCGTACCCGCGGCCGGCCCGTGGCGGCGGGACGGGTCAAGAAGAACGACGCCATGGCCTTCGGGGCCATCCTGTCGGTGTTTTCGGTCATGCTGCTGGGGATGACCACCAACTGGCTGGCCGGCGGCCTGCTGCTGCTGACCATCCTGTATTATGCCGTCTTCTACACCCTGCTGCTGAAGCGCCGGACGCCGCAGAACATCGTCATCGGCGGTGCCGCCGGGGCCTTCCCGCCGGTGATCGGCTGGGCCGCCGCCACCGGCGAGGCGCCGTGGCAGCCGTGGCTGCTGTTCCTGATCGTCTTTCTGTGGACGCCGCCGCACAGCTGGGCCCTGGCGCTCTATTCGGCCGGCGACTACGCCCGGGCGGGCATCCCGATGATGCCGGTGGCGCGCGGCGCCCGGAGCACCCGCCTGCAGATAATGATCTACAGCCTGGTGTTCGTGCCGGTGGCCGTCGCGCCGGGCCTCACGGGCCTCGGGGGACCCGTCTATCTCGCCGTGTCGGTGCTCGGCGGCGCGGCCTTCCTGGCCCTCGCCTTCCGCCTGTGGCGGTCCCGGGCCGGCGACCAGCCGGACAAGGCCGAGGCCGTGGGGCGAGAGGCCGCATTGTATGACGTGCGCGCCGAGGCCAAACCGGCCCGCAACCTGTTCGCCTTCTCGATCCTGTACCTGATGGCCCTGTTCGCGGCCCTGCTGGTCGAGAGCCTGACCCGGACGATGAGCCTGTAAGCCGATGCGCCTGACCCCCGAACAACTCGAAGCCCGCAAGCGTCGCAACCTCGCCATCGCCGGCGGGCTGGTGGCCTTCATCGTGCTGGTGTTCACCGTCACGGTCCTGAACCTGAAGCGGAACATCGACGACCGCGCCGAGGCCGAGGCGGCCGGCCGGGTGGTGGAGGCGGTGCGATGAAACGCGCCAACCTCATCGCCATCGCCTGCGGCGTCGGCGTCATGGCCATGACCGGAGCCGCCTTCGCGGCGGTGCCGCTCTACCGGATGTTCTGCCAGGTGACCGGCTTCGACGGCACCGTGAAGCGGGCCGAGGCCGCGCCGACGGTGCAGCTGGACGAGACGGTGCTGATCCGGTTCGACACCAATGTGCGCGGCCTGCCGATGACCTTCCGCGCCGAACAGGTCAGCCAGCGGGTGCGCATCGGCGAGACCGGCATCGCCCTGTTCGACGTCACCAACACCTCCGACGCCCCGATCAGCGCCAAGGCGGCCTACAATGTGGTGCCCGAGCGGGCCGGACCGTACTTCCAGAAGCTGCAGTGCTTCTGCTTCGAGGAGCAGATCCTCCAGCCCGGCCAGACGGTGAAATTCCCGGTCCAGTATTTCGTGGCGCCGGAGATGGCGACCGACCGCGAGAGCCGCGGCGTGTCAGAAATCACGCTCAGCTACACCTTCTATCCCACGGAAGGCTTCGATCAGGCGGCAAACGGAGCCGCTGCCTCTGGCGCGGCCGGATAGCCGACGCTATAGCCCACACCAACGACTCTCGACCGTTCAAGAGACACCGATGGCCGACGCCCACGCGACTCCGCATCACGACTACCACCTGGTGGACCCGAGCCCCTGGCCGCTGGTCTCATCCTTCGCCGCCGCCGTGATGCTGATCGGCGCCGTGGTGTGGATGAGGGGCCTGGCCGGCGAAGGCGCCGGGCCGCTCTCCGACGCCCTGCTGACCAAGGGCGACAAGGCCCTGTTCTTCGCGGGTCTGGCCGGCGTGCTGGTGTCGATGTTCGGCTGGTGGTCGGACGTCATCAAGGAAAGCCGCAAGGGCGACCACACCCCGGTCGTCTCGCTGGGTCTGCGCTACGGCATGATCCTGTTCATCGCCTCCGAGGTGATGTTCTTCGCCGCCTTCTTCTGGATGTTCTTCGAGATGAGCCTCTTCAACGAGGCGCGCACGCTCATTCCGGAAGTCGGCGCCTGGGCCGATGTGGCCGGCAAGTGGTCGACCTGGCCGCCGCAGGGCGTCGAGACCCTGGACGCCTGGCAACTGCCGCTGCTCAACACCGTCATCCTGCTGCTGTCGGGCACCACCGTGACCTGGGCTCACCACGCCCTCGCCCACGGCGACCGCAACGCCGCCCGCACCGGCCTGATCATCACCGTGGCGCTCGGCGTCCTGTTCACCGCGGTGCAGGCCTACGAGTACCAGCACATCATCCACGAGCACCTGTTCTTCAACGAGGAAGCGGCCGGGACCGGCCTCTACGGCTCGATCTTCTTCATGGCCACCGGCTTCCACGGCTTCCACGTGCTGATCGGGACCATCTTCCTGTTCGTCTGCCTGTTGCGCCTGCTGGCCGGCCACTTCACCCCGGAGAAGCACTTCGGCTTCGAGGCGGCGGCCTGGTACTGGCACTTCGTGGACGTGGTCTGGCTGTTCCTGTTCGCCTTCGTCTACGTCACCTTCGGTTGATCAAGGACCCCACAGTTCAAGACGGCCAGCCGGCGCGGATCGACTCGATCCGCGCCGGTCTGCTTTGCCGCTGTCCGAACTGCGGCCGCGGACGGCTGTTCGCGGGCTTCCTGAAGGTGGTCGAGACCTGCGAGACCTGCGGCTACGATTTCCGGCGGCTGAACACGGGCGACGGCGCCGCCGTTTTCGTCATGCAGGCGGCCGGGGCGCCCGTGGTCTTCGGCGCCCTGTTCGTGCAGATCGTCTGGAACCCGCCGGTGTGGGCGGTGGCCGCCGTCGCCCTGCCGCTTGTGGCCGGCCTGTCCTTCGCCCTCATGCGTCCCGCCAAGGGGCTGATGATCGCCCTTCAGGTCCGCGACGGGGCGGGCCGTGGCTGACGCCGGGCGTCGGTTCCCCTGGACGCTGACCGCCGCGGCGGCCGTCCTGTTCGCCGTCCTCGTCGGCCTCGGGGTCTGGCAGGTGCAACGGATGCAGTGGAAGGCGCGGCTGATCGCCGACGCGGCCGCGGCGGCGGCCCTCCCGCCGGCTCCGGCCGCCGAAGCGCTCGCCTCCGAACGCCCGGAGTTCCGCAAGGTCGTGCTCGTCTGCCCCGGCCTCGCCTCCGCCCCCTGGGTCGAGCTGCAGAGCATCCATGACGGCCAGGCCGGCGTGCGCCTGATCTCGGCCTGCCGCGATCCCGCCCTAGGCGAGACCGCGCTGGTGGACCGGGGCTTCGTCGCCGACGGCATCTCCGCGCGGCCGCCCGCCGCGGCGTCGGACCGACCGGTGCGGATCACCGCCGAGGTGCGCGCCACGCCGGCGCCCGGCCCGATGGCGGCGGCGGCCGAGGAGCGGCGCTTCTACGCCCGCGACAACGCCGCCATGGCCGCCGCCCTGGGCGTTGAGGGGCCGGTATCGCCGTGGACCTTCTTCGCCCTCGACTCCTCCAATCCGGACTGGGCCGCGCTGCAGCCCTCCGCCCCGCCGGCGGCCTTCTCCAACAACCACCTCGGCTACGCCATCACCTGGTTCGGACTGGCGCTGGCGCTGGTCGGTTTCTACATCGCCCTGCTCCGGCGCAGACGCGCCTCGAGTCGGCCCGCGCGCGCGGAGCCCTAGGGACAAAGGACCACCCCGATCGCCCGTCTCCACACCCTGTCCAACGGCGTCCGCGTCGTCTGCGATCCCATGCCGGGCCTGCGCACGCTCGCCCTGACCGTCGCCGTGCTCGGCGGCGCGCGATGGGAGGACGAGGCGACCTCGGGCTGGTCGCACTGCCTCGAGCATCTGGTCTTCAAGGGCGCCGGCGACATGGGCGCGCGCGAGATCGTCGAGCGCATCGAGGGACAGGGGGGCTCGATCAACGCCGCCACCGGCTACGAGCGCACCAGCTTCGAGGTGCGGGGGCTGGAGGGAACCCTGCCCCTGTCGATGCAGGTGCTGTCGGACCTGGTGTTTCGACCCACCCTCGATCCCGCCGAGATCGAACGCGAGAAGGACGTCGTCGCCCAGGAGATCGCCGAGGCCTTCGACACCCCCGACGACCACGTCTTCGAAATGGCCCAGACCCGCGCCTTCGCGGATCAGCCGCTGGGACGGCCGATCCTCGGCTCGGTCGAGAGCCTCGGGGCGGTCGACCGCGAGACCATCGCGCGCTGGCGGGCCCACCTGTATTCCCCGGACCGCATGGTCGTCGCCGCCGCCGGCGCCGTCGACGAGGACGAACTGCTGGCCCTGGCCGAGCGCTGGTTCGGGAGCGAAGCCGCGACGCCGGCCGGCCCGCCGCCCGCCGCCCGCTTCTCCGGCGGGGGCGCCAGCCTCGCCCGCCGCATCGAGCAGGCCAACATCGTCTTCCAGCTGCCCTCGGCGTCCGTGGCGGACCCTGCCTATCCGGCGGCGCGCATGCTGGCGGAGATCCTCGGCGGCGGCATGGCCTCGCGGCTGTTCCAGAGCGCCCGCGAGGCGCGTGGCCTGGCCTACGCCGTCGACGCCTGGCACGAGCCCTACGAGGACGCCGGCGTGCTGGGCATCTACGCCGGCGCCGCGGCCGAGCGCGCCGCTGAACTGGCCCGCGTCTGCGCCGGGGAGCTGCGGGCCCTCGCCGAGTCGGGCCCCACCCAGGCTGAGGTGGACCGCGCCACGGCGGTGCTCAACGCCGGACTGTGGATGTCGGACGAGAACCCCGCCGCCCGGGCCGGGCGGGCCGCGGCCCAGACCCTGATCTTCGGCGCGCCGATCCCTTCGCAGCTCACCGCCGACCGCACCCTGGCCCAGACGCGGGACAGCGTGCGGACCGCGGCGGCGCCGGTCGCTTATACACAACTGACGCGTCCGACGACAAGTCGAGT
>JAFAEC010000138.1 GCA_023424215.1 Pseudomonadota bacterium | reverse complement strand
GCGCGGCGGCGCGTGGGTCGAGGTCGGAGGCGGTTTCCGCCGGGTGGCCGACCGCGCCGACCTCGACGGCCGCCGGCTCCAGCGCGTCGGCCGCCAGCGCCGCGGCCCTCTTGCTCCATCCCTCGCGGTTGATGCGCTTGCGGATCGCGGCCTGGCTGCAGCCGAATTCCTCCGCCAGCGCCCGCGCGCTTTCGCCCTCCAGATAGCGGCGTCGGATCGTCGCCCAGGTGCGCGGTCCGAGGTAGACATAGGCCTTGCGGCGGCGGGGAAGGTTCGGGTCGGTGGTCATCCGCCCATCCTGCGGCGCCCGTTTCCCCCGGCGCGAAAATGACGCTGCCGTTCCGGAAACCTCCGCGATTTCAAGACCCGGAGCCGCCGAATTACGGGCGCAGAACATTAACTCCCGGCGATTGTCTCGCGTGTCGCCCCGGTCGCCGATGTCGTCGCCCGGCTGTCTCCCCTATCCCCGCCGCCGTGTATCCGTTCAGCCCGGCCGCGGGCGCTGACGCATCGCCCTTGCGCCGCCCCCCGCGCTTCCTATCTCCAACCTCCTGTTTCAACAGCGAAAGGAGGTGGTCGAATGTCTCATTGTTTCCAGCCGCGCGCGGCCCGGCCGTCAAACGCGACCTCCCCTCTGGCGGGGGTTTGCGCCTGAACCGAAGCCGTCAAGGCTGAACAATGCGGGGCCGCTTCCGAAAGGGAGCGGCCCTTTTGCTTGACGACAGAAAAATAGTTCCATATTTGCAGAAATATGGAAACACAGTCAGCCATCAGCCGCCTGTCAGCCCTGGCTCAGGAGAACCGCCTCGCGGTGTTCAAGCTGCTGGTCAGGGCGGGCCGCGAGGGCGTGGCAGCGGGCGAGATCGCCCGGACGCTGGGCGTCCCCGCGAACACCCTGTCGGCCCAGCTCGCCATCCTCTCGAACGCCGGCCTCGTCCACAGCCGGCGCGAGGGACGGTCCATCATCTACTTCGCCGACTACGACGGCATGAGCGAACTGCTCGTCTTCCTGATGGAGGATTGTTGCCAGGGCCGGTCGGAAGTCTGCGCGCCGCTCGCGGATGCGGCGTCCCGAGTCGTCTGCACCCCCGCGAAAGGAACCCGTCAATGAAACGCCTGCACGTCCACGTCGCCGTCGATGATCTCGCTGCCTCGATCGGCTTCTACTCGACCCTGTTCGGAACGGCGCCCGCCGTCGTGAAGGACGATTACGCCAAGTGGATGCTCGACGATCCGCGGGTCAACTTCGCCATCTCGGACCGGGCGCGCGTCGCCGGCGTGGATCATCTGGGCATCCAGGTCGACACTTCGGAGGAACTCCAGGAACTCGCGGGCCGGCTCAAGGCGGCCGGCGAAACGACCCGGGACCAGGAAGCGACGACCTGCTGCTACGCCCGCTCGGACAAGGCCTGGGTGAACGATCCCTCAGGCCTGCGCTGGGAAACCTTCTTCACCTTCGACGACGCGACCGTCTACGGCGAGGACGAGCCGGGCGCCGTCCAGGCGGCGGCGGAGACCCCGTCGAAGTCCTGTCGCTCCGCGCCGGCGCAGCCCGCCGCCGCCTGCTGCTGAGCCGACATGACCTGCAACGTCCTGTTCCTGTGCACGGGCAATTCGGCGCGATCGATCCTCGCCGAGGCCGTCCTGAACAAGGTCGGCGAGGGCCGCTTCCGGGCCTGGTCGGCGGGCTCCTTTCCGAAAGGCGAGGTGCACCCGGGCGCCCTGCGGCTGCTCGCGGCGCGCGGCTATCCGACCGACGGGCTGCGCTCGAAATCGTGGGACGAGTTCGCCCGTCCCGACGCGCCCGAGTTCGACCTGATCATCACCGTCTGCGACAACGCCGCCGGCGAGGTCTGTCCGGTCTGGCCCGGACATCCGGCGACCGCGCACTGGGGCCTGCCGGACCCGGCCGCGGTCGAGGGGGACGACGCCGTCGTCGACCGGGCCTTCGCGGATGTCCACCGTCAGCTGCACGCCCGGCTGTCGTTGCTGGCGGCGCTGAACCTTGAGGCGCTCGACCGGCTCGCCCTGAAGACCCGGGCGGGCGAGATCCACCAGCAGGCGGACGCCGCCCGATGAACCTGTTCGAACGCTATCTGACCCTGTGGGTCATCCTCTGCATCGGCGCCGGCGTCGGCCTCGGCTGGCTGTTCCCGGAGCTGTTCGCCGCCCTCGCTTCGGCCGAGGTCGCGAAGGTCAACATCCCGGTCGCCCTGCTGGTCTGGGCGATGATTATCCCGATGTTGATGCGCGTCGACTTCGCCGCCCTCGGGGAGGTGAAGAACCATTGGCGCGGCATCGGCGTGACCCTGTTCGTGAACTGGGCGGTCAAGCCGTTCTCCATGGCCCTGCTGGCCTGGCTCTTCGTGGGCCTGCTGTTCCGGCCCCTGCTGCCGGCCGACCAGATCGAGAGCTACATCGCCGGACTGATAATCCTCGCGGCGGCGCCCTGCACGGCCATGGTGTTCGTGTGGAGCCACCTGACGAAGGGCGAACCCCATTTCACCCTCAGCCAGGTCGCCCTCAACGACGCCATCATGATCGTCGCCTTCGCGCCGATCGTCGGCCTGTTGCTGGGCCTCGCGGCGGTGGTGGTCCCGTGGCAGACCCTGCTGCTGTCGGTCGGCCTCTACATCGTGGTGCCGGTGATCCTCGCCCAGGCGGTGCGTTTGGCCTTGCTGAGAAAATCGGACGGCGCGCTGGATCGGGCGCTGAAGGCGTTCGGCCCGGTGTCGATCACTGCCCTGCTGGCGACGCTGGTTCTGCTCTTCGCCTTCCAGGGTGAACAGATCATCGCCCAGCCGCTGGTGATCGGCCTGCTGGCCGTGCCGATCCTGATCCAGGTCTACTTCAACTCCGGCCTGGCCTACCTGCTCAACCGCGCGGCCGGCGAGGCTCACAATGTCGCCGGCCCCTCGGCCCTGATCGGCGCCAGCAACTTCTTCGAGCTGGCCGTGGCGGCGGCCATCAGCCTCTTCGGCGTCCAGTCCGGCGCGGCGCTGGCCACCGTCGTCGGCGTGCTGATCGAGGTGCCGGTGATGCTGTCGGTGGTCTGGATCGTGAACCGGTCGAAGGGCTGGTACGAAGGGAGCCGGTCCGCGGTCTGAGTCCGGCCGGGCCCGGAGAGGCGCGGGTCTTCGGGCTCACCCCGCCGCCAGCGCCCCCGCCAGCCGCAGGAACCCGGCCAGGTCCACCGTTTCCGCGCGGACCTCCGGGTCGATCCCGGCGGCCTCGCACAGGGTCGCGCCGCCCAGCGGCTTCAGGCTCGAGCGCAGCATCTTGCGACGCTGGCCGAAGGCCGCCGCCGTGACGCGCTCCAGCCGCTTCAGCGTCTCCCGGTCGGGGCGGTCGGCGCGCGGGACCAGATGCACCACGGCCGAGGCCACCTTGGGCGGCGGGGTGAAGGCGGCGGCGGGCAGGTGCATGACGATCCGCGCCGTGCACACGGCTTGGGAGATCACCGCCAGCCGGCCATAGGCGTCGTCGCCCGGCGCGGCCACGACCCGCTCGGCGACTTCCTTCTGGAACATCAGGGTCAGGGCGTGGGGCAGCCACGGCCCGGTCAGCCACTTGATCAGCAGCGCCGTGCCCACGTTGTAGGGCAGGTTGGAAACCAGGTGCGCCGGCCCCTGGACCAACTCCGCCTCCTTCACCTTGAGCGCATCGGCCTCGACGATCGACAGCCGGCCCGAGCCGTCGTCCAGTTCGGACAGCAAGGGGATGAAGCGGGGGTCCTTCTCGACCAGGATCACCGGGCCGGCGTCGGATTCCAGCAGGGCGCGGGTCAGGCCGCCGGGGCCGGGGCCCACCTCGATCACCGCGCGGCCTTCGAAGGGGCCGGCCAGACGCACGATCTTCCGCGTCACGTTCAGGTCCAGCAGGAAATGCTGGCCGAAGCTCTTCTTGGCCGACAGGCCGTGGGCGTCGAGCGTTTCGCGAAGGGAGGGCAGATCGGTCACGGCGCCCTGTTAGCGCGCCCCGCGCGCCGCCGCCATCTCCGAGGCCAGGCGGATCGCCGCGATCAGGCTGTCGGGCCGCGCGATTCCCCGACCGGCGATGTCGAACCCCGTGCCGTGATCGGGCGACGTGCGGATGATCGGCAGGCCCAGCGAGACGTTCACCCCGCCCCAGAAGTCCAGCGTCTTGACCGGGATCAGGG
>JAFAEC010000016.1 GCA_023424215.1 Pseudomonadota bacterium | reverse complement strand
GGTCTTGTTGGGCGAGAAACGCGGCCACAGCTTTGGGCCGCCGACGGTCGATCCGACCAGATAGGCCAGGATGTCGGCCGACCAGGCCACGGCGAACACCAGGACGGTCCAGTGCAGGCCCACGGTGCTGTCGACATCGCGCAGCCAGATCAGCAGCACGGCGGGCCAGCCGAGGTAGAGCACGCCATAGGCGGCGTCGAGCGCCTGCTGCCCCCGGCTTCGAGCATAGACGCCGGCGGCGGCGGCGCCGAACACCAGCATGATGAAGGCCACCGCCATCGCCCCGAAATGCGCGCTGACGACCGAGGCGACCAGGCCGAAGGTCACCGCGCCCCCCATCAGACGTCGGGCGTGCGGGGCGCTCATCGCCGCCCTTTCAAAGGCCAGCACAACGCAGGCCGCCACCATCAGCGCCAGGAACCAGACGCCCCCGGCCGAGGTCGCGGCGACGGCGGCGGGCGCCAGCACCACGGCGGAAGCGGCGCGCAGACCGATATCGCGACCCCGGACCGCCATCAGGCCGTCACACGTTCAGCCAGGACCTCGCGTCCGCCGAACCGGCGGTCCCTGAGTCGATAGGCGTCCACGGCCTCGGCCAGGGCCTGTGGCCCATAGTCGGGCCACAGGATGTCCTGGAAAACCAGTTCGGCGTAGGCGGCTTCCCACAGCAGGAAGTTGGACAGGCGCTGTTCGCCCGAGGTCCGCACGATCAGGTCCAGCGGCGGCGAGCCGGCCGTGGCCAGCCCCGCCTCGATGATCTCTTCGCTGAAGGGCTCGACCGTTTCACCCGCCAGCAGGCGTTCGGCGTGACGTCGCGCGGCGTCGACCAGGTCGGCCCGTCCGCCGTAGTTGAAGGCGACCTGCAGCAGGAAGCGATCATTGTGCGCCGTCTGGGCCTCGGCGCGGACGATGATCTCGGCGATATCGGGCGGGAGGCCGTCGCGACGCCCCAGCACGCGCAGCCGCACGCCGGCCTTTTCCAACCGCTTCAGATCGCTGGCGACATAGGTGCGCACCAGGCCCATCAGGTCCGACACTTCGTCCTCGGGCCGGCTCCAGTTCTCGGTCGAGAAGCCGAACACCGTCAGGCAGCCGATGCCCAGCCTGGGCGCGGCCTCGATGGTGCGCTTCAGCGCCTGGACGCCCTCACGATGGCCGACCGCGCGCGGCAGGCCGCGACGCTTCGCCCAGCGGCCGTTGCCGTCCATGATGATGGCGACATGGCGCGGACCATCGCCGCCCGTGGGGCTTTCCGGGCCTGAGGGCGCGGCCGTCATGCGATTGTCGATCCCTTCAGGTCCAAGGCCGCCTCAGACCTGCATGATCTCTTGTTCCTTGGTCTTCAAGGCCTCGTCGATGCGCTTGATGGCCGCGTCGGTGTCCTTCTGAACCTCGGTCTCCATGCGCTTCTGGTCGTCCTGGCTGATCTCGCCCGCCTTTTCGGCCTTCTTCAGATCGTCGTTGGCGTCGCGGCGAACGTTGCGCACGGCGATCTTCTGCTGTTCCGCATATTTGCCGGCCAGCTTGACCAGATCCTTGCGGCGCTCCTCGGTCAGCGGCGGCACCGGGATGCGCAGGGTCTGGCCGTCGACGATGGGGTTCAGACCCAGGTCGGCTTGGCGGATGGCCTTCTCGACCGAGACCACCATGCCCTTGTCCCAGACATTGACCGTGATCATGCGCGGCTCGGGCACGCTGATGGCGGCGACGGCGTTCAGCGGCGAGGTCGAGCCGTAGGCCTCGACACGCACAGGCTCCAGCAGGCCGGCGTTGGCGCGGCCGGTGCGCAGGCCGCTGAATTCGTCCTTCAACGCCGCCACGGACTTGTCCATGCGATCGCGATAGCTCTTCAGGTCGGGCTTGGCCATTTGGGTTTCTTTCGTCTTTCCTGGTTCCTGTCGGACGCTCAGGCGGCGTCCTTGATGACCGTGAAGGTGCCTTCGCCGGTCAGGGTCCGGCGCAGGGACTTGTCCTCGCGGATCGAGAAGACCACGATCGGAATGCCGGTGTCGCGCATCATGGCGATGGCGGATGCGTCCATCACGCGCAGATCCTTGGCCAGCACGTCCTGATAGGTCAGGGTGTCGTAGCGGGTCGCGGTCGGGGCCTTCTTGGGGGCGGCGGTATAGACGCCGTCGACGCTGGTGCCCTTCAGCAGCGCGTCGCAGCCCATTTCGGCGGCGCGCAGGGCCGCGCCCGAATCGGTCGTGAAGAACGGCGCGCCCACCCCGGCGGCGAAGATCACCACGCGGCCCTTCTCCAGGTGACGCAGCGCACGGCGACGGATGTAGGGCTCGGCGATGGCCGCCATCGGAATGGCGCTCTGCACGCGGGTCGAAACGCCGATCTTCTCCAGCGCCGACTGCATGGCCAGGGCGTTCATGACGGTGGCCAGCATGCCCATGTAGTCGGCCTGCGCACGTTCCATGCCGGCGGCCGCCTTGGACAGGCCACGGAAGATGTTGCCGCCGCCGATGACCAAACAGATCTCCACGCCCTCGCGCGCCACCTCGGCCACCGCCTGGGCGACCACGTCGACCGTCTTCATGTCGACCCCGTAGGGCTGATCGCCCATCAGCACCTCGCCCGAGACCTTGAGCAGGACGCGCTTGTAGCGGAACTCGGAGGGGGCGTCGGGCATGCGGGAAAAGGTCCGTGTACTGCGGCGCCGCTGAATCGGGCGGCCCCTTATAGACGAAGGGCGCGCCGGCCATCAAAGCCGAACGCGCCCTTCTTGAACAAAACCCTCACGAATGAGGGCGACGGCGGCTTACTGGCCGCCCATCATCGAGGCGACTTCCGAAGCGAAGTCCGGTCCTTCGACCTTCTCCACGCCCTCGCCCAGCGCCAGGCGGACAAAACCGGCCAGGTGCAGGTTCGAAGAGCCCAGTTCCTTGGCCGCGTTGGCGACCAGCTGTTCCACGGTCACGTCCGGGTCCATGACGAACGGCTGCTTGGTCAGCACGACGTCCTTCTGGAACTTGTTGATCTGGCCTTCCACGATCTTGGCGATCATGTTTTCCGGGCGGCCTTCTTCCTTGGCCTTTTCGGTCAGGACCTGACGTTCCTTCTCGATCGCGGCCGGGTCCAGGTCGTCGGTGTTCAGCGACAGCGGCGAGGTCGCCGCGACGTGCATGGCGATCTTGCGGCCCAGGTCGCGCAGGGCGGCCTTGTCGCCCTCGCCGTGCAGGGCGACCAGCACGCCGATGCGGCCGACGCCCGGCGACACCGCATTGTGGACGTAGGTGGCGACGACGCCCTCTTCGACCGACAGACGGGCGGCGCGGCGCAGCTGCATGTTCTCGCCGATGGTGGCGATCATGTTGGTGACTTCGTCCTGGACCGTCTTGCCGGCTTCCAGTTCGGCGCCGTGCAGGGCCTCGACCGTGTGGTGCTCCAGGCCCAGTTCGGCGAAGCGCTTGGCGGCGTTCTGGAACAGTTCGTTGCGGGCGACGAAGTCGGTTTCCGCATTGAACTCGATGGCGGCGGCGACTTCGCCCTTGCCGTCTTCCTTGGCCGCCACGGCGACCAGGCCTTCGGCGGCGACACGGTCGGCCTTCTTGGCGGCCTTGGACAGGCCCTTGGCGCGCAGCCAGTCGATGGCGGCGTTGATGTCGCCGTCGTTCTCCTGCAGTGCCTTCTTGCAGTCCATCATGCCGACGCCCGAACGCTCGCGAAGCTCCTTCACGAGGGCGGCAGTGATCTCGGCCATGTTCTTCTCCTATGGGATTCGTATGCGGAACGGCCGGACTGCCTTAGCCCGGCCGTGTGTCAGTTCGTCAGGCGGCGCCCACGAGCGCGAGCGCGGTCCTGCGGGCGATCAGCCCGTGGCCTTCTCGGTCTCGACGGCGTCGAGCGCCTGGGTGTTGGCCGAGGCGTCATCCGAGGCCAGCAGTTCCTCGGCGGCGCCTTCCGTCCCGGCCGGAGCCGCCTCGGCTTCAGCCTTGGGGGCCGAGGCTTCGCGCAGCATCGGCTCGACCGGGGCTTCCGAAGCGCCAAGATCGACACCCGAGGCCGAGGCGCCGGCGGCCAGGCCGTCCAGCACCGCGTCGGCGATCAGGTCGCAGTAGGTCTGGATGGCGCGCGCGGCGTCGTCGTTGCCCGGCACCGGATAGGTGATGCCGTCCGGGTCCGAGTTGGTGTCCAGGATGGCGATGATCGGAATGTTCAGCTTGCGGGCTTCCTGGATCGCGATCGACTCCTTGTTGGTGTCGATGACGAACATGATGTCCGGGATCGAACCCATGTCCTTGATGCCGCCCAGCGACAGTTCCAGCTTGTCCTTCTCGCGCTGCAGCGTCAGCAGCTCCTTCTTGTTCCGGCCTTCGCCGCCGGTCTCCACGATGCCTTCCAGCTCGCGCAGGCGGGCGATCGAGCCCGACACGGTGCGCCAGTTGGTCAGGGTGCCGCCTAGCCAGCGGTTGTTCATGTAGTATTGGGCGCAGCGCTTGGCGGCCTCGGCCACCGGCTCAGCGGCCTGGCGCTTGGTGCCGACGAACAGCACGCGGCCGCCCTTGGCGGCGACGTCGCGCACGGCGACCAGCGCCTGGTGCATCAGCGGCATCGTCTGCGACAGGTCGATGATGTGGATGTTCGAGCGCGAACCGAAGATGTAGCGGTCCATCTTCGGGTTCCAGCGGTGGGTCTGGTGGCCGAAGTGGGCGCCCGCTTCCAGCAGGGTGCGCATCGAGAATTCAGGCAGAGCCATGATCGTTCAGTCCTTTTTCCGATCAACGTGGCGCGGGCGATAAAAGGACCGGCTGGCCCCTCGGAATGGAGCAGGTCGGGATGTCTCCCCGGCCCGCGCCTCGCCCGCGTTGCGAAATGCGGGGGCCATGTAGGCGGGATCGGATCAAAAGGCAAGTCGCGCGAAAAGGGCGGCCCACGGGACCGCCCTCTCCTGTCGTCTTTCGTCGTGTCGATCAGCCCATCGCGTCGAGCAACTGCTTGGCCCGATCGCGATGCTGGGTGACGGTCGGGATCAGCTCGCGCGCCAGCGTGGCCAGGGTCGGCGCGTCGGTGTTGTCCGAGAAGCCGTTCAGCAGGGTCAGCGTCTCGTTGTGGGCGGCGACCTGCTGCTCCAGATAGACCTTGTCGAAATCGCCGGGCGAGGCGGCGTTCAGATTGTCGATCAGACCCTGGCGGCGCTGGTCCAGCGTGGTCGGGACCGCGACGTTCGGCGCGGCCGTCGGGACGGCGGCCGACAGCTTTTCGCCGGCCTGGGTGTGGTCGGTGCGGATCGTGGACGCCAGCGCCTTGACCTGGGCGTTGGTCGACTTTGCCTGGGCGATCTCGGCGGCCTGGAGCTCGTACATGTTGCCGACGGCGAGGTTCGTCACGAAGCCGTCGACGGTGTTGGCGCCCATCGTAGCGGCCGAGGTCTGGCCGACGACGCCCGAGGTCATGTCCTGGGTGGCGTTGACCGCCTCTTCGGCGTTCTGCTGGGCGCTGTCGCCGCCTTGGCCGCAGGCGGCGAGAAGCGCGGCGGCGGAGGCGAGGCTGGCGAGGGCGGTGATCTTCATCATTGGAACAGTCTCCCTAGTGAGACCCTGAAAACCTCTCACGCGTCCGTGAGGTTCCGATTTTTCAGAAGCTTAGCCGTTAAGACCCCGCCTTCGGCGGCGGGTTGGACGACGGCATGGACCGTCAGGCGTCCTCCAGCATCACCACTCCCGGCGCGGATTTCAGCGCGCCGCGCAGCGCCCCATCCAGGCGATAGCGGCCCGGCAGACGGATTTCCGCCTCCCTGCCCTGGTCCAGGCCCGCGATCATCAGCCAGATCTCGCCGCCCTTGCCGATAGCGCCGGATCGCGCCCGCTCCAGCCGCGCCTTCAAGGCTTCGGCGTCGGCCGTGCGGGCCGAGACGTGGACGCGCAGGGCCATGTTGGCGTCGTCCAGCAGATTGTCCATCTGGGAGGCGTCGTCGCCGAAGAAGCGCACTTCCCCGTCCGACGCCTTGGCCCGCACCCGAACCATGACCGAGGCGCCCGGCTCCAGCACTTCGCGGCAGCGGCGCAGCTGCTCGGGCGGGAACAGGCATTCGAACTCCCCCGTCGGGTCGGAGAAGGTGACGAAGGCGAACTTCTCGCCGGTGCGGGCGCTGGCCCGCTCCTGGCGACGACGCACGACACCGGCCATCTGGAAGGCCTCGTGACCGCTTTCAGCCAGAGGCAGGGCCTCGGCGACGAAGGTGACGCGCTTGCGCTTCAGGGCCTGGGCCATGTCATCCAGCGGGTGGCCCGACAGATAGAAGCCGACCGCCGACAGTTCCTGATCCAGCCGGTCCGGCCCGACCCAGGGCTCGACGCTTTTCAGGCGAGGCCGCCCGGCGTGGGCCTGGTCGCCGCCGAACAGATTGACCTGGGCCGAGGCGCGCTCGGCCGCCACGCTCTGGCAATAGGCCATCAGCACGTCGGCCTGTTCGACCAGCTGGCGACGGTTGGAATGAAGGCTGTCGAAGGCGCCCGCCTTGGCCAGGCCTTCCAGCGCCCGCTTGTTGACGCAGCGCGGATCGACCCGCTCCAGGAAGTCGAAGATGTCGACGAAGCGGCCGCCCTGCTCACGCACTTCGATGACGTGGCGCATGGCCTCCAGACCCACGTTGCGGATGGCCCCCAGCGCATAGAGGACCGCGCCCTTGCCGTCCTCCCACGACACGTCGAAGTCGGCCGAGGACCGGTTGATGTCGGGCGGCAGGACGGGCACGTCGAACCGCTTGGCGTCCTGATAGAAGACCGCCAGCTTGTCGGTGTTCGACAGGTCCAGGCTCATCGAGGCGGCGAAGAATTCGACCGGATGATTGGCCTTCAGCCAGCCGGTCTGGAACGAGATCAGGGCGTAGGCGGCGGCGTGCGACTTGTTGAAGCCGTAGCCGGCGAACTTGGCCACCAGGTCGAAGATGCCGCCCGACTGCTCCTCCGGAACCCCCTTCTCGGACGCGCCCTTGATGAAGCGGGCGCGCTGGAAGTCCATCTCCTCCTTCTTCTTCTTGCCCATGGCGCGACGCAGCAGGTCGGCCTCGCCCAGGCTGTAGCCCGCCAGGATCTGGGCGATCTTCATCACCTGCTCCTGGTAGATGATGACGCCGTAGGTCTCGGTCAGGACCTCGGTGAGCGACGGATGGAGGTAGTCGACCTCGGCCCGGCCGAACTTGCGGTCGATGTAGGTGTCGATCATCTCCATCGGCCCCGGCCGGTAGAGGGAGATGAGGGCGGTGATCTCCTCGATGGAGCCGCAGCGCATCTTGCGCAGGGTGTCGCGCATGCCCTGGGATTCCAGCTGGAACACCCCGACGGTCTGGCCCGAGGCCATCAGCTCGTAGGTCGGCTTGTCGTCGAGCGGCAGGGTATTCCAGTTCGGCGCGGCGCCGCGGCGCGACAGGTAGCCATGGGCGCGGTCGAGCACGGTCAGGGTCTTGAGGCCGAGGAAGTCGAACTTCACCAGTCCGGCCGGCTCGACCCATTTCATGTTGAACTGGGTGGCCGGGATGTCCGAACGCGGATCCTGGTAGAGCGGCACCAGCTCGGTCAGGGGGCGGTCGCCGATGACCACGCCGGCGGCGTGCGTCGAGGCGTTGCGGTACAGGCCCTCCAGCTCCAGAGCCGTGTCGAGCAGGGAGCGCACCGCCGCCTCGCTGTCGCGGGCCTCCTTGAGGCGCGGCTCCAGATCGATGGCCTGGGCCAGGGTGACCGGATTGGCCGGGTTGGCCGGCACCATCTTGGCGAGACGGTCGACCTGGCCGAGCGGCATCTGCAGCACGCGGCCGACGTCGCGCAGCACGGCGCGGGCCTGCAGGGTGCCGAAGGTGATGATCTGGGCGACGCGGTCCTTGCCGTACTTGTCCTGGACGTAGGCGATGACCTCCTCGCGCCGCTCCTGGCAGAAGTCGATGTCGAAGTCCGGCATCGACACCCGCTCGGGGTTGAGGAAGCGCTCGAACAGCAGGCCGAAGCGCAGCGGGTCGAGGTCTGTGATGGTCAGGGCCCAGGCGACCAGCGAGCCGGCTCCGGAGCCGCGGCCCGGCCCCACCGGGATGCCGTGCGCCTTGGCCCATTTGATGAAGTCCGACACGATCAGGAAGTAGCCGGGGAAGCCCATCTGGACGATGATCCCGACCTCCCATTCGAGGCGCTTCCAGTACTCCTCCTCCGGCGCGGCCGGGGCCACCTGCTGCAGGCGCGCCTTCAGCCCCTCGCGCGCCTGGTGCTCCAGCTCGGCCGGCTCGTCGCGGCCGGCGCCGGTGTCGAAGCGCGGCAGGATCGGCGCCCGGGTGGTGACGAGGAAGGCGCAGCGCCGGGCGATGTCGATGGTCGAGTCGCAGGCCTCGGGCAGATCGGCGAACAGCTCGCGCATGGCGGCGGCGGGCTTGAACCAGTGCTCGCCGGTGATGCGGCGGCGATCCTCCTGACCGGTGAAGGCGCCGTCGGCGATGCACAGCAAGGCGTCGTGGCTCTTCGCCTGCGCGGCCTTGGCGTAGTGGACGTCGTTGGTGGCGACCAGCGGCACGTCGTGGGCGTAGGCCCACTCGACCAGCCCCCGCTCGGCCTGGGCTTCCTGCGGCAGGCCGTGGCGCTGCAGCTCGACGTAGAGGCGGTCGCCGAAGGCCTCGCGCATGGCCGAGAGCGCGGCCGCGCCTTCGTCCGGCTTGCCCTGGACGAACAGGGGGTCGACGGGACCGTCGGGGCCGCCGGAGAGCAGGATCAGGCCCTCGCCGCGTTCGACCACCCGCTCCCACGGCACGCCCGGCTCGTCCATCGGCCCGGCCTCGAGATAGGCGGCCGAGGACAGGGCGCAGAGGTTGAGCCAGCCGGTCTCGTTCTGGACGATCAGGACCACGGTCGGGCATTTGGCCCAGCGCTCGGCCGGACGACCGCCAATCCCCGTCACCGGCAGGGCGCAGGCGATGATGGGCTGGACCCCGGCGTCCTTCGCCGCCTGGCTGAACTCCAGCGCCCCGAACAGGTTGGCCCGGTCGGCCACGGCCACGGCCGGCATGCCGGCGTCGGCGGCCAGGCGCGGGACCTTGCCGGCCTTGATGGCGCCCTCGAGCAGCGAATAGGCCGAACGGACCCGGAGGTGGATGAAGCCCTGACCGTTCATCGCTCGCCCGTCGCACCCTCGATCCATCGCCGGAACATCGGCCCTACCCTGCCCCGAGTCTCACATCACCGCGGCCGGAAACACCGCAAAGCGCGAGACGGACAGCGATGGCGGGGATCGTCTGTGGACAGGCCGCGCTCCGGCCGAAGAAAGTGCACTCAGAGAAAAAACGGGTGCACATCGTGCACATTTCCGGGCCTGCACGCGCGAACCCTCTGGTTCTCCGACGAACCGTCAAGGCGCCCGAAGCGCGCCTGGCAGGGCCCTCAGGCCGCCGGCAGCATCAGCGCCGCCTGCCACATCACCCACACCACCCCGCCGCACGAGGCCAGCGACAGCAGATCCCTCATCCAACGCGCCATGACGGTCCTCCCGGTTGCGTGTTCCGGGTCTGTTCTATGTTGCCGGTTTGTTCCTGTCAACCAGGGCCGTTCCGCCGGCGCCGGCCTAGCGGGTCCAGACCCCGAAAGTTACGGCCAGACCCAGCATGGCCGACAGGATGAGGCAGGCGACCCCCGCGCTGGTCAGCCACCGGTTGGCGCGGGCGGCCTTGAGCCGGTCGCCGTCAGTGCTGGTGAACACCGGTGCGGCGTCGCCCCGTGCGAGGGCGTGAACAGTCATCTCGAGCGCGTCGAACGACCGCTCGTAAGCGCGGATGAAGCGGGTGAATGCCAAACCGAGCGTCACGCCGCCGGTGAGGGACAGGAGGGCCGAGGCCGCCGTGAGAATCTTGATCGCGACCATCGCCTGCGCCTCCTAGTACGCGTGGCTCTCCGCCGGACGCTCCTCCAGATGCCCGTCCTTGAGCGCGAAGACCCGGTCCATGTGCCCGGCCAGCTCCATGTTGTGAGTGGCGATCAGGGCGGCGACGCCGGTGGATTTGACGAGGTCGTGCAGGGCCTCGAACACGGTCTGGCTGGTGGCCGGGTCGAGGTTGCCGGTCGGCTCGTCGGCGAGCAGCAGGCGCGGGCGGTTGGCGAGGGCGCGGGCGACGGCGACGCGCTGGCGCTCGCCGCCGGAGAGCTGGGCCGGCTGGTGTGTCAGGCGGTCGGCGAGGCCGAGGCGGACCAGCAGCTCCTCGGCGCGCGCGCGGGCGGCGTCGCGGCCGACGCCGGCGATGCGCAGCGGCAGGGCGACGTTGTCGCGGGCGTCGAACTCCGGCAGCAGGTGGTGGAACTGGTAGACGAAGCCGATGGCTCCAAGCCGCACGCGGGTGCGGGCGCTGTCCGGCAGGTGGCCCATCTCCTGGCCGTCGATGCGCACCTCGCCCGAGGTCGGGTGCTCCAGCAGGCCGGCGGCGTGCAGCAGGGACGACTTGCCGGAGCCGGAGGGGCCGATCAGGCCGACCACCTGGCCCGGCATGACGTCGAGATCGACGCCCCGGAGCACGGTCAGGCCGCCTGTGGCGGTGTCGTAGGTGCGGGTCAGGCCGCGCACCGACAGGACGGGCGACGAAAGGTTGGGGGCGGTCTCACTCATAGCGGAGCGCCTCCACCGGATCGAGCTTGGCGGCCTGCCACGAGGGGATCAGGCCGGCGACGCAGCTCATGAAGAAGGACCAGACGGTGACCCAGAAGACGTCGACCGGGTCGACCTCGGCCGGGATGGCGTCGAGCATATAGACATCGGCGTTGAACAGCTGGACCCCGAGCAGCCCCTCGAGGAAGTGCTGGATGGCCCCGATGTTGAGGCAGAACAGCAGGCCGAGCAGCAGGCCGGTCAGGGTGCCGAGCACGCCGATGGTCGCCCCGGCGATGAAGAAGATGCGCAGCATGGAGCCCTGGCTGGCCCCGACGGTGCGCAGGATGGCGATGTCGCGGGTCTTGTTCTTCACCAGCATGACGATGCCGGAGATGATGTTGAGGGCGGCGATGGCCACGACGAGGCCGAGGATGATGCTCATCGCCACCCGCTCGACCTTGAGCGCGCCCCAGAAGGCGGCGAGGCGGTCGCGCCAGTCGCTGACCAGGCCCCCGGGCCCGACGGCTTCGCGCAGGGGCGGAAGCATCTCGCCGACGCGGTCGGGCTCGGCCACCTTGATCTCGATGACGTCCCACACGCCTTCCTTGGCGAAGAACAGCTGGGCCTGCTCCAGCGGCATGAAGATGTAGGCCTGGTCGAAGTCGGCGGCGCCGGAGCTGAACACGCCGCCGACGCGATAGGTCTTCTCCAGCCCCCCGAGATTGCCGAAGGCGCTGTCGGCGCCGGTCGGCGAATAGAGGGTGATCGGGTCGCCGACGCGCAGGCCCATGCCTTCGGCCAGGGCCTTGCCGATGATCAGGTTGTCGCCGCCGTAGGCTCCCTCGCCGAAGCTGCGCTTCGCCCGGTCGTCGAGGCTGGCGTAGACATAGGCCATGGAGTCGAGGTCGCCCGGCGCGATGCCGCGGACCATGGCCCCCGTGGTGCGGCCGGAGCCGCGGACCAGGCTCTGGTCCTCGGTCAGCGGCGTCACCGAGACCACGCCCGGCACCTCGCCGAGCCGCGCCACCGCCGCGTCGCGATCGGGCGAGGTCAGGACCTGTCCCTGGACGTAGACGTGGCCGTTGAAGGACAGCATGCGGCTGAGCAGCTCGCTGCGGAACCCGGCCATGATGCTCATCACCGTGATCAGCGCCATCACCGCCAGGGCGATGGCGACGTAGGAGATGATGGCGATCAGGGCGATGCCGCCTTCCTTGCGCCGGGCGCGGAGGTAGCGGAAGGCCAGTCCGAACTCCCAGGCGGCGAAGGGTCCGGCGGGCTTGGCGGGCTTCAGGGCCGCTCCGGCGTCGGTCATGCGGTCAGCCTCGCGACGGCGTCCTGCAGCGACAGGGACAGCTTCTCGCCGGTGGCGCGGCGCTTCAGCTCGACGACGCCGTCGGCCAGCCCCTTGGGCCCGATGGTCAGCTGCCACGGCACGCCGATCAGGTCCGCAGTGGCGAACTTGCCGCCGGGGCGCTCGTCGGTGTCGTCGTAGAGGACGTCCTTGCCGGCGGCCTCGAGCTTCGCCACCGCGTCCTCGCAGGCGGCGGAGACGGCGGCGTCGTTGGCGCGCAGGTTGATGACCACCACGTCGAACGGGGCGACGGCGTCGGGCCAGATGATGCCGCCCTCGTCGTGGCTGGCCTCGATGATGGCCCCCAGCAGGCGCGACACGCCAACGCCGTAGGAGCCCATGTGCACCGGCGCGTCCTTGCCGTCCGGCCCCTGCACATTGCCCTTCATCGGGGCCGAGTATTTGGTACCGAAGTAGAAGATGTGGCCGACCTCGATGCCCCGGGCCGACAGGCGGTCGCCCTCGGCCGTCTCGCTCTCGAAGCGGGCGGCGTCGTGCATCTCCTCGGTGGCGGCGTAGAGCGAGGTTCGCTGGTCGACGATGGACTGGAGGTCGTCCCAGTTCACGTCGCCGCCCGGGGCCGGCATCTCGACCAGCTTGCGGTCGCAGAACACGGCGCTCTCGCCGGTGTCGGCGAGGACGATGAACTCGTGGCTGAGGTCGCCGCCGATCGGGCCGGTGTCGGCGCGCATCGGCACGGCCTTCAGGCCCATGCGGGCGAAGGTGTTCAGATAGGCCACGAACATCCGGTTGTAGGCCCGGCGGGCCGAGGCCTCGTCGATGTCGAAGGAGTAGGCGTCCTTCATGAGGAACTCGCGGCCGCGCATGACGCCGAAGCGCGGGCGGCGCTCGTCGCGGAACTTCCACTGGATGTGGAAGAGGTTGAGCGGCAGCGCCTTGTAGGACTTCACATAGGCCCGGAAGATGTCGGTGATCATCTCCTCGTTGGTCGGGCCGTACAGCAGCTCGCGCTCGTGCCGGTCGGTGATGCGCAGCATCTCCGGGCCGTAGGCGTCGTAGCGGCCGGACTCGCGCCACAGGTCGGCGAGCTGGAGGGTCGGCATGAGCAGCTCGACGGCCCCTGCCCTCACCTGCTCCTCGCGCACGATCTGCTCGATCTTGCGCAGCACCCGCAGCCCCAGCGGCAGCCAGGCGTAGATGCCCGCGGCCTCCTGGCGGATCAGGCCGGCGCGCAGCATCAGCTGGTGCGAGACGATCTGGGCATCGGCGGGCGCCTCTTTGAGCGTGGGCAGGAAGTAGCGCGACAGGCGCATGGGGAGAATCCGGCGTGGAGGCGTGGGGAGGAACGGTTTAGCGGGTCCGGCGGGGCGAAAGCTAGGCCGGGCGAGGCGCCAGGTTCTAGGGATTAGGGGTTAGGGCGAGCAGGGATAGGGCGGAAGCCTCCCTAGAACCTAGCCCCTAAAACCTCGTCCCTACCTACGGGTGCGGCCGGGCGATGCCGTATCGCGCCGCCAGATAGGGAATGATCGCCTCGTCCTGGAGGAAGCGCGCGCCGGTGGCGGCGCTGGTCTGCGCGTCCGGCCAGTCCAGTTCGCCGTCCAGCACCAGCAGCGGGCAGGACTGGTTCTCCTCCCCGACGGCCTCGATCACCGGCGGACGCGGGCGGGGCCAGTCGAGACGGACGATGTCCAGCCGCTCCTTCAGCTGCGGGTGGAAGGCGAGCACGCCTTCGACGATCGCGCCGGCGGGGCAGTACCACGGGCCGCCATGGTCGTCGGTCCAGCCCGGATTGATCAGGAACAGACGCTCGGTCACGGCGAACTCCTCAGACAGCGGGCGGGGCGAGATCGGGCAAGGGCATCCAGCCGATCCAGACCAGCACCATCACCACCAGCCAGACGACCGCGGACACCCAGGTGGTGGTGAGGAACTTCTTCTTGAGATTGGGCTGGACCGGGGCGCCCCACTGGGCCCCGTCGGTCGGCTGCTCCTGGTCGCGCTGGTTCATGCCCAGCGGCAGGACGGTGAACAGCACCACCCACCAGCAGACGAGGTAGATGGCGACCATGGTGAAGAGGCCCACCGGCATGTCAGTGCGCCTCCTTCGGCGTTTCCATGAGTTCCACCAGCACCCCGCCCATGTCCTTCGGGTGCAGGAAGATGATCGGCGTGCCATGCGCCCCAATGCGCGGCTCGCCCGTGCCGAGGATGGTCGCTCCCTTGGCGCGCAAGGCGTCGCGGGCGGCGAGGATGTCCTCGACCTCGAAGCAGACGTGGTGCTGGCCGCCCTTCGGGTTCTTCGCCAGGAAGCCGTGGATCGGGCTGTCCTCGCCCAGCGGCTCGATGAGCTCGATCTGGCTGTTGGGCAGGTCGATGAAGCAGACCCGCACCCCCTGGGCCGGCAGGTCGAACGGCGCATGCGCCTTCGTGGCGCCGAGCATGTCACGGTACATCGCGACGCTGGCCTCGATCGAGGGGGTGGCGACGCCGACGTGGTTCAGTCTTCCGATCATGGCGAGGACTTAGCGGTTCCGGAGGCCCGGGAGAAGTCGCGCGATGACGCGCCCCTCCCCCACGACCCGGGACTCACTCCGCGAACGGGTCGGTCGGCGTCGGACGGGTCGGCACGGGCATGCGCGGCAGCGGCTCGTCGCTGTTGGCGGCGGTCAGCAGCAGGCCGGCCAGCACCACGGCGGCCTGACGCAGATCCTCGGGCTTCAGGTGGTCGTAGCTGTCGATCGAGGTGTGGTGCAGGCGGCTGCCGTAGTCGAGCGGGTCCTGGATGAACTGGAAGCCCGGGATGCCGACGGTCTGCATGTAGACGTGGTCGGTGCCGCCGGCCGGGCGCAGCGACACCGTCGTGGCGCCGAGGCTGTGGAACGGCCGCAGCCACTCCTCGAACACGGCCGCCGCGGCCACGTTGCCCTCGGCGTTGATGCCGCGGATGCGGCCCGAGCCGTTGTCGATGTTGAAATAGGCGACGAGGTCCTCGTGGCCGTCGCGCGGCTGGACCGGCCAGCGGGCGCGCCAGGTCTGGCCGTTGGGCAGGGCGTCCAGGTCGGCGTCGCCCAGCGGCGCCCGCGTGGCGAGGTGCCGGTCGACATAGGCCAGGGAGCCGTGCAGCCCCTGTTCCTCGCCGTTCCAGAGGGCGAAGCGGATGGTCCGCTTCGGGCGCACGTTCAGGGCCTTGAGGATGCGCGCGGCCTCCATGACCACGGCCGTGCCGGCGGCGTTGTCGACCGCGCCGTCCGAGGCCACCCAGCTGTCGAAGTGGGCGCCGGCCATGACGTATTCGCCCGAGCGGCCGGTTCCCGGGATGTCGGCCAGCACGTTGTAGGCGTTGACGTCCTCGTCGTGGAAACGGACCTCGCTGAGCAGCTCCAGCTTCGGCGCGGCGCCGGCGCGCGACAGACGGGCGAGCCGGCGATAGTCCTCGGCCGCCAGCTCCATGCCCGGCAGGGTCGGCGTGGCCCCGACGCGGTGGGTGTAGCCGGCCCCGTGCAGCAGGCCGCCGTCGCGATACGACATGCGCACCCAGCCGAGCGCGCCCTCCGAGGCGAGGAACTCGTCCATGCGCAGGGCGAAGTTGTCGCGGCCGCCGTCGCGGGAGACCCGCACCGGGGCGTGGTTCGGCTGCACATAGGCGGTGCGGCCGGCCAGCTCCTCGTCGGTCCAGCGGCGGAAGAAAGGCTCGGTCGGATCGCTGGCGTCGGTCGGCGCGGAGATCATCACGATCTTGCCGGCCAGCTTGCCGCGGTGCTTTTCGAAATCCTCGACCCGGCTCATCGGGGCCAGCACCACCTCGGCGCTGATCGTCCCGTCGGTGCCCGGCGTCCACGCCACCGGGATGGCGCGCAGCTCCAGCGGCCGCGGCTCGACCATGCGGGCGTCGGAGCGGACGATCGACCAGCCGCGGCCGAATTCGAAGCCCTCGGCGCGCACGTTCGACAGGCCCCATTCGCGCAACCGCTCCTGCGTCCAGCGCTCGGTCTCGCGCATCTGCGGCGAATTGGTCATCCGCCCGCCGATGCGATCGGTCAGGTGGGCGGCGGTTCGCATCACCTCGGAATGGTTGAAGCCCTGGTCGAAGATGCCGTTGACCGCGACCAGGTCGGGCGTCTGGGCCATGGCGGGCGCGGCGGCGAGAACGGCGGCGACGGAGACGGCGGCGAACAGGCGCTTCATGAAGGGACCCCCCGGGAATCGGAAACCGGCCGGCATTTGGACCGGCCTCGCTCGAACGAACAAGGGCCGACGATCCGTCGCCGGCCCTTGCCCTTTTCCTTCGGGGACTGATGTCAGCCCGAGATCCGGAAGCGAAAGGTGAAGACAACCGGCGTAGGCTCACGCACTTCCGCGAGGTGACGCGCCGCCAGACGGGCGTTGCCGGCCGCCTCTACCGCCGCCGCGCCGAACCCGAGGCCGGGAGGCGTCTCGGTAAGCATTGCGCAGTCCGACAGCGCGCCGTCCGTTTGGGCGATGCAGCGCACTGAGGCCGATCCGGCGTTGGCGCCCGCTTCCAGGGCGGCGGCCGGGTAAGCGGGAATCGGGTGCTGGGCCCACGCGGGGTTGCGGATCGTCCGGTCCGCTTCGGCGGTGTCGGACGACTGGCCGGAGGATGTCACGATCGCTTCTCGCTGGGCGGCCACGGCGACCGACGCGGAGGCCGCGGCCACCGCAGCGAGAACCACGGCGACGGAGGCGGTTCGGCGCAGACCGACGGCCGCGGGGGCGACGGGGTCGAGGATGGCTTTCAGGCGCAGCATGGCGAAGCTCCTTTTCGCACTGGTGAAGGTCAGGGCCGGGACGGTCGGATTCGGGGCCTTGCGGATCGCCTCGACGAGCGCCCGAGCGTAGCGGCGCCGGACGGAATCCGAGGCCCCCGCGAGCGCCAGGGCGTCACAGGCTTCCTCCCGCGCGGCGGCCCGGCGAGCGCGAACCCGGGACAGCAAGGGATTGGCCGCCACCACGATGAGCAGCGCCTCCTCGATCCAGACCGTGCGGTGATCGCCCCGGCGCAGGTGCGCGAGCTCGTGGGCGCTGATCGCCTCCGCCGAGGGTCCGGCCGTCTCGGGCAGCAGCAGGATGGGACGGACAAAGCCCGTCAGCAGGGCGGTCGGGAGCGCGGCATTGCAGAGGACGCGCGGCGCGGGGGCGCCCAGGCGGGCCGCCATTGTGGAGACCCGGCGCACGAGTCCGGGGTCGGCGTCTCTGGCCCCGGAGACCAGTCGCCGCAGGGCGATCGCGCGGCGGGCGAGGTCGACGGCGCGCAGCAGGCTCAGTCCCGCAGCCGAGGCGAGGACCGCCAGCGCCGCCGCGCCGAATGAAAATCCGCCGGCAGCGGCGGTCGCGGAGAGGGCGTCGACGGAAGGCGCAGAACTGCGGGCCAGCTCCTCGACCCTTACGACCGGCGCGGGCAACAGCAGACTGAGCGGCACCAGCAGCGCCGGAACGACCGAAACGTAGAGCAGCGCGCCCCAGAGCCGCTCGCGGAGATCGGGATCGCCGAGCCGCCGCTCCCATCTGCCGAACGCGACCAGGCTGACCGCCGCCAGTCCGATGGACAGGCCGAGCGAGAGAAGAATGAGCTGGGGCCCGGTCATTCCGCCCTCTCCTTCCCTTCCGGCGACCCGCCCAGCAGCGCCTCCAGCTCGGCGATATCCTCGGCATCGAGAAGCTGGCTGCCGACGAAGGCCGCGGCTGGAAGGCCTTCGTCCAGTTCGAGCAGGGCGGAGAGCCGGCGCATCAAACGCCCCAGCACCTGCACCTTGGGCTGGACGGCGGCGTACACGACCACGCCATGAACCTGGCGGCGGGACAGCAGGCGCTTGGCCCGCATACGCTCCAGCACGGTGCGGGTGGTGGACGGGGTCCAGTCGAAATCCGCCGCCACGCGCTCGTGAACTTCCCGCGCTGAAAGTTCTCCGTCGCGCCAGAAACGCTTCAGAACCTCCAGTTCCGTATCGTTCGGATCGACACCGGCCAAAGCTGCATCTCCCACTTGTCGTGAGAACGCTACAGTTGTCGCGTTATCACGTCAACCGTCTTGCGGTCTCCGGCCTCGGTACGAAAAAGGGGCCGGCGAGCGAACTCGCCGACCCCTGATTTTCTGCTCGTTCCGAAGGAGGAGCGATCAGCTGCCGCTGGTCATCGATGCGACTTCCGAAGCGAAGTCGGGGCCCTCGACCTTCTCCACGCCTTCGCCGAGGGCGAGGCGGACGAAGCCGGCGACGTGCAGGCCCGGCGCGCCGAGCTCCTTGCCGGCGTCGGCGACCAGCTGCTCGATGGTCTTGTCCGGATCCATGACGAACGGCTGCTTGGTCAGCACCACGTCCTTCTGGAACTTGGCGATCTGACCCGAGACGATCTTCTCGATCATGTTCTCCGGACGGCCTTCTTCCTTGGCCTTCTCGATCAGGACGGCGCGTTCCTTCTCCACCGCGGCCGGGTCGAGGTCGTCGGTGTTGAGGGCCAGCGGCGCGGTGGCCGCGACGTGCATGGCGATCTTGCGGCCCAGCTCGCGCAGGGCGGTCTTGTCGCCGCCGCCGTGCAGGGCGACCAGCACGCCGATGCGGCCCACGCCCGGCGAGACCGCGTTGTGGACGTAGGTGGAGACCACGCCCTCGTCGACGGCGAGGCGGGCGGCGCGGCGCAGCTGCATGTTCTCGCCGATGGTGGCGATCATCTGGGTCACTTCGTCCTGGACCGTCTTGCCGGCTTCCAGTTCGGCGCCGTGCAGGGCCTCGACGGTATGGTGCTCGAGGCCGAGCTGGGCGAAGCGCTTGGCGGCGTTCTGGAACAGCTCGTTGCGGGCCACGAAATCGGTCTCGGCGTTGAACTCGATCGCCGCGGCGACCTCGCCCTTGCCCTCTTCCTTCGAGGCGACGGCGACGAGGCCCTCGGCGGCGACGCGGTCGGCCTTCTTGGCGGCCTTGGACAGGCCCTTGGCGCGCAGCCAGTCGATGGCCGCGTCCATGTCGCCGTTGGTTTCCTGCAGCGCCTTCTTGCAGTCCATCATGCCGACGCCCGAACGCTCGCGAAGCTCCTTCACGAGGGCGGCAGTGATCTCGGCCATTGTAGTCTCCTGAGTCTTGATATGCGGGTACGGCCGGGTGATTAGCCCGGCCGTGTGTCAGTCACGCAGACCCCCTCGGCGAGGGTCGTCGGGCGATCAGCCCGTGGCCTTCTCGGTCTCGACCGCGTCGTTGGCCTCGGTGGTGGCCTCCTGGGCGGCTTCATCGACCACGGCCGGCTCGGCGGCCGCTTCCATCTCGGCGGCGACGCCTTCCGTGCCGGCCGGAGCGGCCTCGGCTTCAGCCTTGGGGGCTTCGGCCTCGCGCAGCATCGGCTCGACCGGGGCTTCCGAGGCGCCCAGGTCGATGCCCGAGGCCGCAGCGCCCGAGGCCAGGCCGTCGAGGACGGCGTCGGCGATCAGGTCGCAGTAGGTCTGGATGGCGCGGGCGGCGTCGTCGTTGCCCGGGATCGGATAGGTGATGCCGTCCGGATCGCAGTTGGTGTCGAGGATCGCGATGATCGGGATGTTCAGCTTGCGGGCTTCCTGGATCGCGATCGCTTCCTTGTTGGTGTCGATCACGAACATGATGTCGGGGATGCCGCCCATGTCCTTGATGCCGCCCAGCGAGGCTTCCAGCTTGTCGCGCTCGCGCTGCAGGCTGAGCAGCTCGCGCTTGACGCGGCCCTCGCCGCCCGACTCCAGCAGGGTGTCCAGTTCGCGCAGGCGGGCGATCGAGCCCGACACCGTCTTCCAGTTGGTCAGGGTGCCGCCGAGCCAGCGGTTGTTCATGTAGTACTGGGCGCAGCGCTTGGCGGCCTCGGCGACCGGGTCGGCGGCCTGGCGCTTGGTGCCGACGAACAGCACGCGGCCGCCCTTGGCGGCGACGTCGCGCACGGCGACCAGCGCCTGGTGCATCAGCGGGATCGACTGCGACAGGTCGATGATGTGGATGTTCGAGCGGGCGCCGAAGATGTAGCGCTCCATCTTCGGGTTCCAGCGGTGGGTCTGGTGGCCGAAGTGTGCGCCGGCTTCCAGCAGGGTACGCATGGAGAATTCAGGCAGAGCCATGATCGTCTTGTCCTTTTTCCGATAGACGTTGCGCGGACGGTTAAAGGACCGGATGGCCCCTCGGAACGGAGCCGCCGGGGATGTCTCCCCCGGAAGCGCCACGCCCGCGTGCGAAGTGCGCGGGGTCTCTAGGCGTAACCGGCTGAAATAGCAAGCGGGGCGGTCAGCCGAGCCAGAGTTGGCCGGCCGCCGCGGCGACGGCGAGGATCAACGGGGCGGCGAAACGGCCCTTCAGCGTCCAGGCTGCGAGGAGGGCCAAGGCGCCGATGGCCAGCAGCGGCCACCCCGCCTCCTGCCCCGCCAGCCCGGCGGCGAGCTGGAACACGGTGGCGGCGATGACGCCGACGACGGCGCCGGCGACGCCGTCCAGCACGGCGTGGACGGCCGGGGTCTCGACCACCCGCTCCAGCCGGTCGTGGAGGATCATGGAGAAGGCGAAGGCGGGCAGGAAGATGCCGGCGGTGACCGCCAGCGCCCCGGGGAAGCCGCCGGCGGCGTAGCCGACGAAGGTCCCGAAGATGACCAGCGGCGCCGGCATGACGTTGGCCAGCACCACCCCGTCGAGGAAGCCGCCGTCGCTCAGCCAGCCGCGCGGCACGACGTCGGCGCGGACGAAGGGGATGGCGGTATAGGCCCCGCCGAAGGTCAGCAGGCCCGCCTTCAGCCCGGTTAGGAACAGGGCGAGGGCCGTGGCCGGGGCGGCGACAGCGACGGCGTCCGCGACCTCCAGCGGCGTCGGGCGCAACAGCCAGAGCGCCGACGCCATGGCGACGGC
>JAFAEC010000174.1 GCA_023424215.1 Pseudomonadota bacterium | reverse complement strand
CTGTTTCAGCACCCGCGCAAGGCTCTGCTTGGTGATCTTGAGCACGTCCAGCAACTCGGCGACCGTCAGGCCCGGTATGCGGTTGACGAAGTGGACGACGCGGTGATGCGCGCGCCCGAACCCGTAGGTCGCCAGCAACTGGTCGGGATCGGAGGTGAAATCGCGATAGGCGAAGAAGAACAGCTCGATCATCGGGAAATCGATGCCGTCGTCGACCGTCAGCGGGGTGCGGATCGCCTTGGCCGTCTCGGCCGGTTTCTTCGCCATCATCGTTCGGTCATTCTACCAGATTTGAAATTTATGTCAGCCTTGTTGACATAAATTGCACGGCCTTGTAATTTTTGCCAATCTTTTCGCCAATTGACGAACGAAAAGGCAAGTCGAAGCGGATTTTTCTGGAACTTCCTTCAATTTGCCCCGCCGTCGCGCCAATGCGGACGAAACGCGACAGGACAAGAAACGCAGCTCTCAACGATCAGGGCAAAGGCCCGCGGGAGGTTACCATGGCATCCGTTCCCTTCGACCAACTCGACGGCCATATCTGGATGAACGGCGAATTCGTCAAATGGGCGGACGCCAAGATTCACGTGCTGACCCACGGCCTCCACTATGCCAGCGCCGTGTTCGAGGGCGAGCGGGCCTATGGCGGCGAGATCTTCAAGCTGACCGAGCACACCGAGCGCCTGCACGAATCCGCGCGCCTGCTCGGCTTCAAGATCCCCTACTCCGTCGACGAGATCGACGACGCCTGCCGCGAACTCCTGAAGAAGCAGGGTTTTCAGGACGCCTATGTCCGCCCGATCGCCTGGCGCGGCTCGGAGATGATGGGGGTTTCGGCTCAGTCGAACCGCATCAACTGCGCGATCGCGATCTGGCAGTGGCCGAGCTATTTCGACCCCGAGCAGAAGCTCAAGGGCATCCGCCTCGACCTCGCCGAATACCGCCGCCCCGACCCGCGCACCGCGCCGTCGAAGTCGAAGGCCGCCGGCCTCTACATGATCTGCACGCTCTCCAAGCACGCGGCCGAGGCCAAAGGCTATGCCGATGCGCTGATGCTCGACTGGCGCGGCCGCGTCGCGGAAGCCACCGGCGCCAACGTGTTCTTCGTCAAGGACGGCCAGATTCACACGCCGGACCCGGACTGCTTCCTCGACGGCATCACGCGCCGCACGGTCATCGACCTCGCCAAGCGCCGCGGCATCGAAGTCGTCCAGCGCGCGATCCAGCCGGAGGAGATGGAAGGCTTCACGGAGTGCTTCCTGACCGGTACGGCCGCCGAAGTCACGCCCGTCTCCGAAGTCGGCCCCTACCGCTTCACGCCGGGCGATATTTCGCGCAATTTGATGAACGACTATTCCGCCGAAGTGCAGCCCAAGCACGCCATCGCGGCGGAGTAGGGCGGGCGACGACCCAGCGCTGCGGCGGGCGACCGTCGCAGTTCTTCTTTTGGTATGGCGATCGGCATCGCGCGTTGAGGCCTGGATTCATGTGACAAGCACAGGGGTTGTCTGTTGTGAATGTGCTTTACTGGGCCTGAGGCTGGATGGCCTCGGGTCGACGCACCCGAGGCCAATTGCGGTTCGGCGCCCGCACAGGAGTGGGCCGGAACGGCCGTCGTCATCACGGGACCGCGCCGCATCCAGCCTTGCATCGCTTGTTGACTTGAAGGGGCCGCCCGAACCGGCACGCCCGCAGACAATGCAAAGCATGGACCCCGATCATGATCTCTGTCTCCCCGCAAATCCAGTCCGTCCTCGGCCTCGATGTAGCCCAGGACAGCGTCACCGTGCATGACAGCGGCACCGGCCGCACCGTCACCGTGCCCAACGAGGCGGCTGCCCTGCGCGCGCTGCTCGCAACTGTGCCCGCCTGTCGACTGGCCGTCTGCGAGGCGACCGGCGGGCATGAGGACGTCGTGCTCGCCGTCCTCGACGAACTCGGCCTGCCGGCCCATCGCGCCGACGCCGCCAAGGTCAAGGCCTATATCGGCTCGTTCGGCAAACGCGCCAAGACCGACGCCATCGACGCGCGCTGGTTGGCCCGCTACGGCCTCGACCGCGGCGCGCGCCTGCCGCGCTGGACACCGCCCGCCGCCGCCCAGCAGACCCTGAAGGCACTCGTGGCCCGCCGCGCCGATCTCGTCGCCATGCGTGTCCAGGAGAAGAACCGCCTCCAGGCCCCGCGCACCCGCGCCGACGCGCTCGCCGGCGCCGACATCGCCGACCATGTCGCCGACCTCACCCGGCGCATCGCCACCCTCGACGCGGCCATCGAGGCCTGCCTGAACGCCGATCGGCGCCTGGCCGCCCGAGCCGCAACGCTGCGCACCGTGCCCGGCATCGGACCGGTCCTGGCCGCCACGCTGCAGGCGATCATGCCCGAACTCGGACGCCTCAACCGGCGCCAGGCCGCCAGCCTCGCCGGCTGTGCCCCCCATCCCCGCCAAAGCGGCACCCGCAACGCCTACCGCGCCACCCGTGGCGGCCGACGCCAACTGCGGCCCCTGCTCTTCGTCGCAGCGCTCGTCGCCGCACGACCCCAAAGCCCGCTAGCCACCACATACCAGGCCCTCATCAACGCCGGCAAAGCCAAACGCCTCGCCCTCACGGCCATCATGCGAAAGATCATCGTCATCGCAAATGCACGACTCAGAGACGCACAAATCCAACTGACTTGATGACGGCGGTGGGGTGGGGCGGGTACGCCAAGCCAGTGTAGCGGTGGCGACGTAGTCTGGCGCGGCTCAAGCCGCCAGGCAGGTGGCGCAGGTGCCGCGGATTTCGATGGCGGTCTTGGATGGCTTGAAGCCGTGGTCGCGCGACCAGTCGCCGAGGCGGGACTGGACGGTGGCGTCGGAGAATTCCTCGACCTGACCGCATTTCTCGCAGATCGCGAAGGCGATGCTGCCGTGGCCGTGGCAATGCGGGTGGGCGCAGGCGACGAAGGCGTTGATCGATTCAAGCCGATGGACGAGGCCGTATTCGAGAAGTTTCTCGAGCGCGCGATAGACCTGCAGCGGCGCGCGGAAGCCGCGGTCCCGGAGGCGATCGAGGATCGTGTACGCGGAAAGCGGGCCGTCGGCCGCCGACAGCGCGCCGAGCACCATTTCCTGGTTCTTGGTCAGGTCGTGTGCGGTCATTGCAGGGC
>JAFAEC010000164.1 GCA_023424215.1 Pseudomonadota bacterium | reverse complement strand
AGCTCAGACCACGACGTTCAGCTTGCGCGCCAGGGACTCGATCTCGTTGCGAACCGAGCCGGTCGACAGGGCCAGCAGATTGTTCAGGCCGCGCCGGGCCGCGGTCAGATCCGCCGACAGGATCATGCGCTTGACCGGCCCCACCCCGCCGGCGGGCGCCGACAGGCGGGTGAAGCCCAGGGTGATCAGGGCGAAGGCCTCCAGCGGCCGACCCGCCAGCTCCCCGCAGATGGAGACCGGCGTGCCGGTGTCGGCGCAGGCCTTCTGGATGGTCTGCAACGCCCGCAGGGTCGGCGGCGACAGCGGGTCGTAGCGGTCCGACACCAGTGGATTGGTCCGGTCGGCGGCGTACATGTACTGGAACAGGTCGTTGGTGCCGATCGAGACGAAGTCGGTCAGCGGCAGCAGGGCGTCCAGGTGCCACAGCAGCGACGGACATTCGACCATCGCGCCGACGCGCAGCAGGGCCGGCAGGGGGCGGCCCCGGCGCCGCGCCCAGGCGCATTCGATGTCGACCAGTTCGCGCGCGGCCCGGAACTCGTCCACCGTGGCGCTCATCGGGAACATGACGCGCAGCTCGCGTCCCGCCGCCGCCGTCAGCAGCGCGCGGAGCTGCATCCGCAACAGGGACGGCCGGTCCAGGCCCAGGCGGATGGCGCGCCGGCCCAGGGCGGGGTTCTCCTCCCGCTCGGCCTCCAGATAGGGCAGGACCTTGTCGCCGCCGATGTCCAGGGTGCGGAAGGTCACGGGCCGGTCGCCCGCGGCGTCCAGCACGAGCCTATAGAGCGCTGTCTGGGCCGTCAGGCGCGGCAGTTCGTCCGACACCATGAACTGGAACTCGGTGCGGAACAGGCCGATGCCCTCGGCCCCCGTCTCGGCCAGGTTCTCCAGGTCCACCGCCAGCCCGGCGTTGGTCAGCAGGCTGATGCGCTGGCCGTCCAGGGTCACGGCGGGAGTGTCGCGCAGCTGGGCGAACTCGGCCCGCCGTTGCTCGCGCACCGCCATGCGCGACTGCACCGCCTCCAGCATGTCGGGCCGGGGGCGCAGATAGGCCTCGCCCGTTTCGCCGTCGGCGATGACCAGGTCGCCTTCCGACAGTCGGTCGCGCAGCCCCATCAGGCGGCCGACGCAGGGAATCTGCAGGGCGCGGGCGACGATGGCGGCGTGGCTTGCCGCCGAGCCCTCTTCCAGCAACAGACCCTTCAGCTTGTCGCGCGGATATTCCAGCAGGTCGGCGGGCCCCAGATTGCGGGCCACCAGGATGGCGTCGTCGGGCAGTTTGCGCTCGCCCGGCTTGTCGCCGGCCAGCACCCGCAGCAGCCGGTTAGCCAAGTCCTCGAAGTCGTGAAGCCGCTCGCGGATATAGGGGTGGGGGGCCTGGGCGAAACGGGCGCGGTGCTCGTTCCTGACGCGGTCCACGGCCGCCTCGGCGGTCAGGCCGTTGCGCACCGCCTCTTCCAACGACCGGTTCCAGCCCCGGTCGTCGGCGAACATCCGATAGGTTTCCAGGACTTCGAACGACGGGCCAGCCAGCTTGCCCTGACCGCCGTCCAGCATGGCGTCCAGGCCGCTCTTCAGCGTGGCCAGCGCCAGCTTCAGCCGCGCCTCCTCCATCGCCGGATCGTCGCTGAGCAGCCTTTCCGGCGCCAGAGGCGCCTCGTGCAGAACCGCGTGTCCGAACGCCAGGCCTTCGGCGAACCGCTGGCCCTTCAGCCGCTCTGGCCGATGGGGTGCCACCTCGACGTCGCGCAGTTCGTCCTCGGCCAGCAGTTCGCCCGAGGCGACCGTCTCGGCCAGGACCATGGCGATGGTCTGGATGTCCTCGACCTCGTCCTCGTCGTAGCGCCGCTCGGAGCGGTTCTGGACGACCAGCACCCCGATCGCGCGGCCGCCGCGCAGCAGCGGGGCGCCGAGGAAGGCGTGGTAGGGATCCTCGCCGGTCTCGGGCCGGTAGGCGAAGCTGGGATGCGAGGGCGCGTCGGACAGGCTGATCGGCTGCGCCGAGCGCGCCACCTCGCCGACCAGGCCCTCGCCCGGCCGCAGGCGCGTCTTGTGCACCGCCTCGGGCTTCAGGCCCTGGGTGGCGAACAGCTCCAGCTCTCCGGAGGCGCGGCGCAGGTAGATCGAACAGACCTCCGCCACCATCGACTGGGCGATGATGCGGACGACCGTGTCCAGCCGCTCCTGGGCCGGCGCCGCCCCCGCCATAGCCTCGCGGATCTGGCGAAGGAGGTTCCTCGGCCCCCTCGTCGTCAATCCGCCTCCCGGCATGGCCTCTCCTCGATTGCGCACCCCAGATGGGCGCAGCAAAGCTTGTTCGCTAGACGGTTTCCAGTCCGTAGGCCGCGTGCAGGGCGCGCACCGCCAGTTCGGCGTAGGCGGCGTCGATCAGCACGCTGATCTTGATCTCCGACGTCGAGATAGCCTGGAACTTGATCCCCTTGTCGGCCAGCGCGCGGAACATGGTCTGGGCCACGCCGGCGTGGCTGCGCATGCCGACGCCGATCACCGAGACCTTGGCCACGTCCTCGTCGACGCGGATCTCGTCGAAGCCGATCTCGGCCTGGGCCGCGCGCATCAGTTCGGCGGCGCGGGCCGCGTCGCGGCGGCCGGTGGTGAAGGTCAGGTTGACCGTCCCTTCCGTGCGCGACTGCGACTGGACGATCATGTCGACGTTGACGTTGGCCTCGGCGAGGCGGGTGAAGACGTCGGCGGGGGCGTCGGTGCGGTCGGCGAGGCCGAGCAGGGTGATGCGGGCCTCGTCGCGGCTCATGGTCACGCCGGACACGATGCGCTTTTCCACGATCTCCTCCTCGTCGCAGATCAGGGTTCCGCCCTTGTCGGGCAGGACGCCGTCGGCGTCCGGTTCGATGAAGCTGGACAGGACCCGCACCGGGACCTGTTTCGCCATGGCCAGTTCGACCGAGCGGGTCTGCAGCACCTTGGCCCCGAGCGAGGCCATCTCCAGCATCTCCTCGTAGGAGACCTTTTCGAGGCGGCGGGCCTTCTGCTCGATGCGCGGGTCGGTGGTGTAGACGCCGTCCACGTCCGTGTAGATGTCGCAGGCGCAGCCCAGCGCCGCCGCCACAGCCACCGCCGAGGTGTCCGAGCCGCCGCGGCCGAGGGTGGTGATGCGTCCGTCCCGGGTGACGCCCTGGAAGCCGGGCACCACCGCCACCTCGCCGCCGTCGATGGCGGCGCCGATGACCTCGCCCGGCACGTCATCGATGCGGGCGCGGCCGTGGGCGTCGTCAGTCAGGATGGGGATCTGCCAGCCCATCCAGCTGCGCGCCGCCACACCGAGATTGCGCAGGGTCAGGGCCAGCAGCCCCGCCGTCACCTGCTCGCCCGAGGCCACCACCACGTCGTATTCGTCGTCGGAGAGCGGAATTCCCTGGGCGGGGCGGCCCGCCCCGTCGGTCCAGGCGACCAGCTCGTTGGTCTTGCCGGCCATGGCGGAGACCACCACCGCCACCTTGCGGCCCGCCTGCACCTCGGCGGCGACGATGCGCGCCGCGCGACGGATGCGTTCGAGGTCGCCCATCGACGTGCCGCCGAACTTCATCACCAGCCGCGTGGCATCTGGCCGCGTCATCGTGGCGAACCGCTCCGTCTTGCATGGAGGGCCGCGGAAGTTCATCCCTCGGCCCATGGTCGCTTCTAACGACCCGGCGGACGGCCGGGAACCCCAAAGCGCGGGCGAATTCAACGGGCAGGCCGAGGGCCCTTCCATCGACCCTGCCGACGTGGCGCGCTTCTCGGCCCAGGCGGCCGAATGGTGGGACGCGAAGGGGCCGTTCGCGCCGCTGCACCGGTTCAATCCGGCCCGGCTGGCCTTCGTGCGCGACCGCGCCGCGGAGCGGTTCGGCCGGGACGTCCGGGCGCGGGCGCCCTTCGCGGGCCTGAGCCTGCTCGACGTCGGCTGCGGCGGCGGGCTGATGGCCGAGCCGATGAGCCGGCTGGGGTTCGAGGTCACGGCCATCGACGCCTCGAGCGAGAACATCGGCACGGCCCGGGCGCACGCGGCCCAGACGGGGCTGGAGATCGCCTATCGCGCCGCCACCGTGGAACAGCTGGAGGCCGAGGGCGCCGGCCCCTTCGATGTGGTCCTGACGCTCGAGGTCATCGAACATGTCGCCGATCCCGCCGCCTTCGTGCGCACCTGCGCCCGGCTGGTGAAGCCCGGCGGCATGCTGGTCGTGGCCACGCTGAACCGGACGCTCAAGTCGCTGGCGCTGGGCAAGGTGGCGGCCGAGTACGTGCTGCGCTGGGTGCCGGCGGGCACCCATGACTGGCGCCAGTTCCTGAAGCCCGACGAGATCCGCGAGATGCTCGCGCCGGAGCCGCTGACGGTGATGGGCCCCTATGGCCTCGTCTACGACCCGCTGTCCGACCGCTGGAGGGAGAGCGCTGACGCCGGCATCAACTACATGATGGTGGGCCTGCGCGACTGAGCCGCCTTACGGGGAATTCATCGAGCTTGCCGTCTTGTAACGGGACCTGCGGCGGCGGGATGTGCGAACGGGAAGCTCCACCATTCAGGGAGTCCTCCTCATGAAGCGCATCGCCATCCTCGCCGCCGTCTCGGCCGCCGCCCTCGCCTCGGCCGCCTGCGTCACCGTCATCGACGCCGACAGCGACTACGGCTGGTCGGGCCACGGCGCCCAGCCTTTCGACGCGGCGCGCGATGAATGCCGCGCCCGCTCGGGCCACGACGAGGGCACCACCGCCTTCGTCACCTGCATGTCCGAGAAGGGGTGGACCCGCAGCCGCGAATAGCGCCTCGCGTCAGAGCGGCCGCACCATGTAGCGGGCGCCGGGGCCATAGCTCGAGAGCTTGCGGGCCAGCGCCGGCGACTCCTCGACCGCGAAGCCGTGCCGGGCCCAGAACGGCGCGGCGTCGTTGACCGCCACGAGCGCCAGCGCTGGCCAGCCGTCGGCGCGGGCGTCGTCGGCGAGCCGCTCGACCGCCGGCCGCGACCAGCCCTGCCCCCGCACGCGCGGATGCAGGGCGAGGTCGTGCAGGTAGACGAGGTCCGCGTCCGCCGGCAGGGCGTCGACGAGGGTGTTCAGCGCCGGCGCCTCCCCAGCCCGCCACGGATAGGCGACCATGTAGCCCGCCGCCGCCGCATCGGACTGATCCGCCCCGTCGAGCACGAAACAGCCCTGCGGGTGCAGCTCCAGGCGGTTGGCGAAGCAGTGGCGGCCTTCGTAGTGGTCCGGGAAGGCGACGAGAGCGAGCTCGGCGACGGCGTCGAGATCGTCCGCTGTCATGGATCTCCAGCTCAGACCGGGCATCGGGTGTTCAGCTCCACGCTGCGGAAGCGCCATTCGAAGGCGCGGGACCGGCCGTCCACCTCGCCCTCGACGCGGGCGATCATGATGTCGCCGTCGCGGGCGTAGGCGATGCGGCGCGGGAAGTCGTGACCAGGATTCTCGAAGACCGCCCGCCGGTCTCCGACCTCGACCGCCGGAAAGACCGTCGCCGACGATCCGCCGGGCTGGGCCATGTAGGCGAGCCCCCCGTCATGGCTGGCGATGCGCAGCGCCTCGAACGACGTACGTCCGCCGGCGACAGTCAGGCCATGACCGACCATCAGATCGCCGCGAGGGTCGCTCCATGTCTCGGAGACCTCGCGGCCTTCCTCGCAGGACAGCCAGTAGCCGGACATCCACGACAGGTCTCCGACGGTCGGGTCGGCTATCACGGCGGCAAGCAGAAGTGCTGCGAAGGGCATGGTCGAAGCCTCCGTTCGGCCCCACCATCATGCCCCGGTCGGGCCCGGAGCGCGACCGCTCAGTTCAGCTTCTCCGGCTCCGGGGGCGCCGGCGGCAGGGGCGCGCACGGAACCCCGTCGTCGCGCAGCTTCCTGACCTCGGCGGGCGTGGCCTCGCCGTAGATCTCGCGGCGCTCCGAGCGGCCTTCGTGGATGTCGCGGGCCTCACGGGCGAAGGCGTCGCCGACGTATTCGAAATTCTGCTCGACGTGGGAGCGCACCTCGCGGGCCGCCTGCATCATCATGGTCTGCATCTTCGCCGCCAGTTCCGGGGCCGCCGCCTTCCTCGTGCCGGCCACGGCCGGCGCCATGATCTGTTTGCTGACGGCCGACGAACCGCACGCCGGGCACTGGACCAGTCCCCGGGCGGACTGGACGTCGTAGTCGGAGGACGAGGCGAACCACGCCTCGAACTCGTGGGCCAGATCGCAGTGGAGGGCGTAGCGGATCATCGGGGCGGGGCGAAGTCGCGGTCGTGGGTCAGCTGGGGCACGGCCTGGCGGGCGCGGGCCACGGCGTCGAGGTCGAGCGTGGCGAACAGCACGCCGGGCTCGTCGTGGTCAAGTCTGGCGACGACCTCGCCCCACGGCCCGACGCTCGTGGACCGGCCCCAGGTGCGGCGGCCGTCCTCGTGCGCGCCACCCTGGGCCGGAGCGAGAATGAAGCAGCCGGTCTCGATGGCCCGGGCGCGCAGCAGGGTTTCCCAGTGCGCCTCTCCGGTCGGCACGGTGAACGCCGACGGCACGGCGATCAGCGACGCCCCCGCCTTCGCCAGCGCCCGGAACAGCTGCGGAAAGCGCAGGTCGTAGCAGACCGTCATCCCCAGCCCGCCCCAGGGCGTCCCGGCCACGACCGCCGCGTCGCCGGGCCGGATCGCGGCGCTCTCGCGCCAGCTTTCGCCGGTCGGCAGGTCGACGTCGTAGACGTGCAGCTTGTCGTAGGTCGCGGCGACCCCGCCGTGGTCGTCGACGAGGATCGAGCGGTTGGCCGCCCGCTCGTCGCCGTCCACGCCGGAGCGCACGATGGCGGAGCCGATCAGCAGCCAGACGCCCAGCTCCCGCGCCAGATCCCGCAGACGCCGGACGACCTCGTCCTCCTCCGCCGCCGCCAGCACCGCCTCGCGGCCCTGACGATCCCTGATGACGAAGTTGGTCGCCTCCGGCGTCAGGATCAGCTTGGCCCCGCCCGCGGCCGCCTCGCGGATCAGCGGCTCGACGTGGGCGCAGGCCGCGGCCGGCGAGGCCGGGGTGCGGGTCTGGACGAGGGCGACCGGAAGGGCGGTCATCAGGCGGCGAGGAGCGGGTCCAGCCCGCCCTTGCGGTCGAGGGCGTGAAGGTCGTCGGAGCCGCCGATGTGGCGGTCGTCGATGAAGATCTGCGGGAAGGTCATCCGCCCGTTGGAGCGCTGGATCATCTCCTGCTTCTTCGCCGGGTCGTTGGAGGCCACGATCTCGGTGAAATCCGCGCCCTTGCGCTGGAGCAGGGCCTTGGCCGCCACGCAATACGGGCAGCCGGGCTTGGTGTAGATGACGATGTCGGCCAAGGGGAACTCCTGTAACTGAAGCCGCTATGTAGGCAGTTCCCGCGCCCTGCGCACCCGGGCGATGACGGCCAGGTCCACGGCGCGGGCGCCCGCGTCGAGCAGCGCGCGGGCGCAGGCCTCGGCGGTGGCGCCCGTGGTCAACACATCGTCGACCAGAAGGATGCGGCGGCCGCGCACCCGACGCCCGCCCGCGTCGGTGACGGCGAAGGCCTTTCTCACATTCAGGCGGCGGCCCCGCGCCGACTTGCCGCCCTGGCTGGCGGTGTGGCTCAGCCGGACCAGGGCGTCGGGCAGGTAGTCGCGGCCGCTCAGCCGGGCCAGCGGGCGGGCGATCTCGGCCGACTGATTGAAGCGGCGGGACAGCAGCCGGAGGGGATGCAGCGGCACAGGCGCGATGGCGTCGGCCTCGACAAGGAGCGGGGCGGCGGCGCGGCTGATCCAGCGGGCGAACAGGGGCGCGTAAGGCTGGTGGTCGCCGTGCTTGAACCGCAGGATCAGCCCGCGCGAAGCCTCGTCATAGACGCAAGCGGCCCGCGCCCGGGCGAAGGCGTAGGGCCGGGCCAGGCAGGCGGCGCAGCGCTCGGATGCGAAGTCGCCCCCGTCCATCTCGAAGGCGCCGCCGCAGCCGTCGCAGACCGGATCCTCGAGAAAGCTCACCCGGCTCCAGGCGCCGGCGGTGAGCCCGGCGCCGGCGGTCGCCTCGGGACTGTCATGGGCGAGCGGCGGCAACAGGAGATCGGCGAGGCCGCGACCGAACGTCCGCCCCTTCGCCGCCGCGGCTTCCCAACGCGCGCGCCAGACCCCATCCTGAAGCCGCATGAGTTCGTCCTCCGCCCCTCCCGTCATCTTCGACAGTCGCCGCCGGACGGCAAGGCTTGTTCGTAGCGAACCGGCCGTGCACGCCGCGGATTTCCTGCACCTGCGGGCGGCGGAGAACGCGGTGCACAGCCTCGAGGCCCTGGTGCGCGAGTGGCCCGAGGCCACGGATCTTTCGGCCCACCCGGGTCCGTTCGCCCGGACGCTCGCGGACAGCCGCGCCGCGGCGCGGGTGGGCCCCGTGAAGACGGTCGCCGATCCCGTCCGTCGCGCCGGCCCGGGCCAGGCTCCGCTCGATCTGCCCGACCAGTCGCAGGACCTGGTGGTCTCGCTGATGAGCCTGCACTGGGCCAACGATCTGCCCGGCGCCCTCGCCCAGATCCGGCGCGCGCTGAAGCCGGACGGCCTGTTCATCGGCACGCTGCTGGGAGCGGGCACGCTGAAGGAGCTGCGCGCGGTGCTGACCGAGGCGGAGCTGGAGGCGCGGGGCGGCGCCCAGGCGCGGGTGTCCCCCTTCGCAGACGGCTTCGACGGGGCGGCCCTGCTGCAGCGCGCCGGCTTCGCCCTGCCGGTCGCCGACGTGGACCGGCTGACCGTCCGCTATCCGGACCTGTTCGCCCTGGTGCGCGATCTGCGGGCCATGGGCGAGACCAATGCCCTGGCGGGGCCGATCCGTCCCCTCACCCGCGGCATCGTCGGGCGGGCAGCCCAGCTCTACACCGACCGTTACGGGGATGCCGACGGACGCATTCCGGCGACCTTCGAGATCGTGCATCTGGCCGGCTGGGCCCCACATGAGAGCCAGCAGAAGCCGCTGCCGCGCGGCTCGGCGAAGATGCGGCTGGCGGACGCGCTGGGGGTGACGGAGCACACCGGCGAGGACTGATCCGGCCGGTCAGCCCCCCATGCCGGCGCGAAGCGCGTCCATGGCGGTGTTGAAGATGCCGCTGCCGGTGGCCCCGAAGGCGGTCAGCGCCGAAAGGATAACGAGGAAGATCAGAGCGATGATCAGCCCGTATTCCAGGGCCGTGGCGCCGCGCTCGTCATTCCGGAAACGGGACAGGAAACGTCTCATTCGCCCCCTCCCCGGCGGCTAGAGCAGGTCGCACAGCCAGGCGACCAGCGGTTCGTCCGCCGGCGGCATGGGATAGTCCCGAAGCCGGTTCGGCCGAACCCACTTCAGCGCGGCGTGCTCGCGCGCCTGCACCGTCCCCGACCACCGTCGGCACAGGTAGAGTGGCATCAACAGGTGAAAGGAATCGTAAGCGTGACTGGTGAACACGAAGGGCGCCAGGCAGGCTTCCCGGACGTCGATCCCAAGTTCCTCCTTAAGTTCGCGGACCAGGGCCGCCTCGGGCCGCTCACCGGGCTCGACCTTGCCGCCCGGGAACTCCCACAGACCGGCCAACTGCTTGCCTTCGGGGCGCTGGGCGATCAGCACCCGACCCTCGGCGTCGACGAGGGCGACGGCGACGACAAGGACGGTCTTCAGCGGCTCGCTCACGAGCGGTAGTCGCCGTTGATCTCGACGTAGCGCTTGGTCAGGTCGCAGGTCCAGACGGTGGCCGAGGCCCGGCCGGAGCCCACGTCGACGGTGATGTCGATCTCCGCGTTCTTCATGTAGGCGCTCATCGTCGCCTCGTCGTAGGCCGGCGACGGAGCCCCGTCGATCGCGGCCACGTGGGGGCCGAACCGGATCATCAGGCGGTCGCGGTCGACCGGCTCCTCGGTCTTGCCGACGGCCATGACCACCCGGCCCCAGTTGGCGTCCTCTCCGGCCAGGGCGGTCTTGACCAGCGGGCTGTCGGCGATCGACTTGGCCAGCTTGCGGGCCGAGGCGGGACTGGCCGCGCCGTCGACGGTGACCTTGACGAACTTGGTCGCGCCCTCGCCGTCGCGCACCAGCTGATGGGCGAGGTCCAGCATCACCTGGTCGAGGGCGCGCGAGAAATCCTTCAGCCGGCGGTCGCCGACCCGGCCGATGCGCGGCGCGCCCGAGGCCCCTGTGGCGAACAGCAGGCAGGTGTCGTTGGTCGAGGTGTCGCCGTCGACCGTGACGCTGTTGAAGGTGGTGCGAACGTGCAGGCCCAGCATGGCGCGCAGGACGTTCGGATGGATGTCGGCGTCGGTGACGATGAAGGCCAGCATGGTCGCCATGTCCGGGGCGATCATGCCCGATCCCTTGGCGATGCCGGCGACCTTGACCCGGACGCCCTCGATCTCGCACTCCGCGTACGAGCCCTTGGGGAAGGTGTCGGTGGTCATGATGGCCCGGCCGGCCGCGGTCCAGTTGTCGGCCGACATCCCCGCCTCGACGTCGGGCAGGCGGGCGGCGATCTTGCGGTCGTCGAGAACCACGCCGATGACCCCGGTCGAGGCCAGCATCACGTCGCGCTGGCGGCAGCCGAAGCGCTTGGCCGCCTCCGAGGCGGTGCGGCGCGCCGCGTCGGCCCCGGCCTTCCCGGTGAAGGCGTTGGCGCAGCCGGCGTTGACCACCAGCGCCCGCACCTCCGCGCCGCCGCCTTCCGCGCCGAGGTGGCGCTTGCACCAGTCCACCGGGGCGGAGCCGACCTTGTGCCGGGTGAAGACGCCGGCGCAGGTCGTTCCGGGGGCGAAGCGGAACACCACCAGATCGTCCCGCTCGTGCTTGTAGAAGCCGGCCCGGGCGGTGGCGATCTCGACCCCGGCGACCGGGGGAATGACGGGGAAGGGCACGGCGAGGGGAGAGATCTCAAGCCCCGGCTTGCCCGGCGCAGCGGGCGCGGCGCGGCCGGGCGCGGCGCGCTTCAGGGCCGAGGCGAGGGGGTCCAGCGCCTTTTCGATGGCCTGTTCGATCTTCTGGCCGGCCGAGCCGCGGCCGGGAGCGGGCGGGCGGTTCACGACGCGCTCGCGGCGGTCGGAGCGGGGACGGGCGTCGCACCCGCCGCCGGGGCGGCCGGGGCCGAGGCCGGCTCCTGCGGCCGGACCGCGCCGCCGTTCAGCAGCACGTCGACCTCGGCCTTGCCGCGCAACTCCTCGAGCAACTGGCGCACGCCCTCGTAGGTCAGGTAGCGGACGATCTGCGGCCGCGCCTGTTCGAGCGTCGGCGGGGTCTCGCGGCGGCGGTCCTCGACCCGCAGAACGGCCCAGCCGCCCTCGGTCTGGAAGGGCCCGACGGTCGAGCCGGCGGGCTTGTCGCGCAGGGCGTTGGCGTAGGCCTGGGGCATGACGTCGAGCGTCGAATAGCCCAGATCCCCGCCCGAGAAGCGGGTCGCCTCGTCGATGGAACGCTCCATCGCCACCGCCTCGAAGGCGGCCCCCTGGGCGAGGATGCCGACCACCGCATCGGCCTCTTCCTTCGTCCGCGACAGGATCAGGCGGGTGCGGATCTCCTCGGAGGTGCGGGCCAGGCGCAGCTGCTCCTGATAGAGCTCCTCGACCTTGCGCTCGGAGATGGTGTTGTTGACCACCGTCTCCACCAGCATGTCGCCGAGGATGCGCTCGCGCGTGGCCTCGAGGCGTCGCTGGGCGAGGGCGGAATTGTCGAGACCGCGCCGCTCGGCCTCGCGGGCGAGCAGCTTCTGGTCGATGACCTCGTCGAGCACGCGACGGAACAGGTCGGAGGTGACGTCCAGCGGCTCGCCCTCGCCGACCAGCCCCTGGGCCACGGCCTCGCGCTTCACGTCCGACGCCCAGATGGTTTCGTCCTGCACCTTCGCCACCGCCCGGTCGCCGGGCTCCGGCGGGCGGGCGTCGCCGCCGCCCCGGCCGCACGCGGCCACGGCCAGGCCCAGGGCCAGCACGGCGGAAATCAGGAGGCGGGAAGGCCGCATGCGGGCGCGCTCCGTCTGCGGGCGGCAATAGCCCTCGCGTTGACAGGGATAAGGCCGGTGCTTAAGTCCCGCCTGCGCCCAAGTCGAGGGGTTTTCGAATGTTCGCGCGGCCCCGTGCGATCGCCCGTGACGGGTGCTGCGGGCCGCCGTCGCCGAGGCCTCTCCGCGGCGTCTGACCGCCGCCCTTCCGGGACCTCGTACCAGAGCCATTCGCCGCTCGCCCGCCCTTCGGAACACCCATGCTCGGCATCGCCAAGAAGTTTTTCGGCTCATCCAACGACCGCAAGGTCAAGGACTTCATGGGCCGCGTCCAGAAGATCAACGCGCTGGAGACGAAGTACGCCGCCCTCTCCGACGGCGAGTTGCGGATGATGACGGACACGTTCCGGGACCGCATCGCCCAGGGCGAAAGCCTCGACAAGCTGATGAACGAGGCCTTCGCCGTCGCCCGCGAGGCGTCCAAGCGCGTGCTGGGCCAGCGCCAGTACGACGTACAGCTGACCGGCGGCATGATCCTGCATGACGGCGGCATCGCCGAGATGCGCACCGGCGAGGGCAAGACCCTCGTCGCCGTGGCCCCGGTCTACCTGAACGCCCTGCTCGGCAAGGGCGTGCACGTCATCACCGTCAACGACTACCTCGCCCGTCGCGACGCCGAGTGGATGGGTCGGGTCTACCGGTTCCTCGGCCTCGAGGTCGGGGTGATCGTCAACGGCCTCAGCCAGGGCCAGCGTCAGGCGGCCTACGCGGCCGACATCACCTACGGCACCAACAACGAATTCGGCTTCGACTATCTGCGCGACAACCTGGTCTACGACCGGCGCGAGATGGTGCAGCGGCCGCACCACTTCGCCATCGTCGATGAGGTCGACTCGATCCTGATCGACGAGGCCCGCACGCCGCTGATCATCTCGGGCCCGACCGAGGACCGGTCCGAGCTCTATGTGACGGTCGACGCGATCATCAAGGAGCTGATCCAGGACAAGGCGACCTTCGACCTGGACGAGAAGCAGCGCCAGGCCTTGCTGACCGAGGAGGGCTCCGAGCGGATCGAGCAGATCATGGAGGAGCGCGGCCTGTTCGCGCCCGACACCACCGGCCTCTATGACGCCGCCAACATCACCCTGGTGCACCATATCAACCAGGCGCTGCGGGCTAACACCTTGTATGTAAAGGACAAGGATTACATCATCCGCGCTGGCGAGATCATGCTGATCGACGAGTTCACCGGCCGCATGATGCAGGGCCGGCGGCTGTCGGAAGGCCTGCACCAGGCCATCGAGGCCAAGGAAGGCGTCAAGATCCAGCCCGAGAACCAGACCCTGGCCTCGGTCACCATCCAGAACTATTTCCGCCTCTACGAGAAGCTGTCCGGCATGACCGGCACGGCCGCCACCGAGGCGCAGGAATTCCTCGACATCTACAAGATGGACGTGCTCGAGGTGCCGACGCACCGGCCGATCCAGCGCATCGACCACGACGACGAGATCTTCCGCACGGCCGCCGAGAAGAACCGGGCCATCGCCGCCCAGATCGCCGAATGCCACGTGCGCGGCCAGCCGATCCTCGTCGGCACGGTGTCGATCGAGAAGTCCGAGACCCTGTCCGAACTGCTCCAGACCTACGAATACGAGGTCCGGATCAAGACGCTGAAGCCGCAGCACGCCCACCTCGAGGCCGAGGCCCGGAGCGAGGACCCCAAGGTCCGCGCCGCCGCGAAGAAGGCCTACCACGCGCTCAAGGACGACGATTTCGACATCGAGATCAGGACGGGCCGCGGCATTCCGCACAGCGTGCTGAACGCCCGTCAGCACGAACAGGAAGCCTACATCGTGGCCGACGCCGGCCTGCCCGGCGCGGTGACCATCGCCACCAACATGGCCGGCCGCGGCACCGACATCCAGCTCGGGGGCAACCTCGAGATGCGGATGCAGAAGTGGCGCCTCGACCAGCGCAACATGGCCGTCGAGGTGACTCCCGAGATGGAGTCCGCCCAGGAGGCCGAGTTCAAGGCCGACATCGCGGTCCAGAAGGAGAAGGCGCTGGCCGCCGGCGGCCTGTTCGTGCTCGGCACCGAGCGCCACGAGAGCCGCCGCATCGACAACCAGCTGCGCGGCCGCACCGGCCGCCAGGGCGACCCCGGCACCTCGAAATTCTTCCTGTCGTGCGAGGACGACCTGCTGCGCATCTTCGCCGGCGACCGGCTGGACGCGATCATGCGCAACTTCGGCGTGGCCGAGGGCGAGGCGATCAGCCACCCGTGGCTGAACCGCGCGGTCGAGACGGCGCAGAAGCGGGTCGAACAGCGCAACTACGACATCCGCAAGAACCTGCTGAAGTACGACGACGTTGTGAACGACCAGCGCAAGGCCGTGTTCGAGCAGCGCCAGGAGTTCATGGACGCCGAGGACCTGTCGGAGCTGGTCGCGGAGTTCCGCAACGACGTGATCTCCGATCTCGTCGAAAAACACATGCCGCCCAAGGCCTACGCCGAGCAGTGGGACATCGAGGGGCTGGACGAGAAGGTCCGTCACACCCTCGGACTCGAGCTGCCGCTGGCCGAGTGGGCCGCCGAGGAGGGCGTCTCCAACGAGGAGATCGAGGAGCGGATCGTCGCCGCCGCCGACGCCCACGCCGCCGAGCGGCTGGAGCTGGTCGGCCAGACGCAGACCCGCAACCTCGAGAAGCAGTTCCTGCTGCAGATGGTCGACATGCAATGGCGCGAGCACCTGGTCCACCTGGACCACCTGCGCGGCGTCATCGGCCTGCGCGGCTATGGCCAGCGCGATCCGCTGAACGAGTACAAGACCGAGGCCTTCAACCTGTTCGAGACGCTGCTCTACGAGCTGCGCCACAACGTCACCCGCTGGCTGATGACGGTCGAGTTCCGCTTCGAGGCGCCGCCGCCGATGGAGCTGCCCGAGTTCCAGGAGATCCACCTGAACCCCGGCACCGGCGAGAACGAGATGTCCAATCCGTCGGCGCAGCTGCCCGAAGGCCAGCTGCAGGGCGAGGACCGCGCCCGCCTGCCGGTGGACGCCTTGCCGGTCGGCTGGGAGCGCACCCCGCGCAACGCCGACTGCCCGTGCGGCTCGGGCCGCAAGTTCAAGCACTGCCACGGGGCGCTGGTCTGACCATGACCGGGGCGCGCAAGGACCTCTTCTCCCGCGCCCTGTCGCTCGACCCCGAGCGGCTGCATTTCGCGGCCCACAGCCATCACCTGTGGCCGGACGCCAGCTTCGACGGCCAGGTGCGAGCCTGGGTCGAGGCCAACCACTTCGCCGATCGCAAGTGGGACCTCATCTTCGGCGAGGTCGTGCCGGAGGCGCAGGGGCATGTGGCCGCGGAGCTGAACCTGCCGTCGCCGGACACGGTGGTGTTCGCCTCCAACACCCACGACTTCCTGCTTCGCATCGTCTCCGGGATCGAGCGCAAGCCGGCGCGCATCCTGTCCACCGACGGCGAGTTTCACTCGTTCCGGCGCCAGGGCGAGCGCTGGGAGGAGGCGGGCCAGGCGGTGATCACCCGCATCCCGCTGCACCCGTTCGAGAGCTTCGGCGACCGCTTCGTGGAGGCGGCACGGGGCGGCGGCTTCGACCTGATCGTGGTCAGCCATGTGTTCTTCCGCACCGGCCTGGTGTTCGACCGCATCGCGGAGCTGGCGGCGCTGGCCGACCCGGCCGGGCCGTGGGTGGTGGTCGACGGCTACCACGGCTTCATGGCCCTGCCGACCGACCTGTCGGCGGCGGCCGACCGCGTCTTCTACCTGGGCGGGGGCTACAAATACGCCATGGCCGGGGAGGGCGCGGCCTTCATGCACGCCCCGGACGGCTTCTGCCCGCGGCCGGTGATCACCGGCTGGTTCGCCGAGTTCGGCAACCTGACCGGGCCGCCGAACGGGGTGCAGTACCGCGAGGACGGCGGGCGGTTCTGGGGCGCGACCTCGGACTTCACCGCCCTGTACCGCTTCAACGGCGTGCGGCGCATGCTGGCCGAGGCCGGCCTCGACACCGCCGCCGTGTCGGCCCACGCCCATCGCCTGATGAGGTCCTTCCAGACAGCGGTCGTCGACGGGCGGGCCGGTCGGCTGGCCGAGGCGGAGATCCTCAATCCGCTCGAGGCCGACAGCGCCCACGCCCGCTTCCTCGCGCTGCGCCACCCGCGGGCGGCGGCGTGGAAGGCCCGCCTCCTGGAGGCCGGCATCGTCACCGACGTGCGCGACGACGTGATCCGCTTCGGCTTCGGTCTCTACCAGGACGAGGCCGACGTGGAGCGCCTGATCGAGGTCTGCGGCCGCACCCTCTGAGCCCCGGCGCCGGGGCGCGACTTGCGCGACATCCCCGGGTGGATCAGCGAGACATCGCGGGACGATACCGGAGACCGAAACGCGACATCGTGGAATGTGACGATACCTCGCGCCGCACGGCCTTCCTGCGTCAGAAGAAGGTGGTCTCGTCGCTGCGCTGCGCCCTGGGCGGCGC
>JAFAEC010000101.1 GCA_023424215.1 Pseudomonadota bacterium | reverse complement strand
GGGTCGTCCTGATGGCCCACACCGCCGACGACGTCGCCGAGAGCGAGCGGATGAGGGCCGAGGGCTCCAGCCTCGGCCGCCTGCGCGCCTGGGCCCCGTCGCCCGTCTGGCCCGAGGGGCGCGGCGTGATGCTGCTTCGCCCGTTGCTGGCCGCCCGCCGTGGCGAACTGCGCGACTGGCTCACCGCCCTCGGCGCGGACTGGGTGGAGGACCCGGCCAACGAGGATTCGCGCTTCGCCCGCGCCCGCGCCCGCCGCGCCCTGTCCGGGCGGCTCGTCCCGGTGATGCAGCCGGCGGGGGAGGGCGTAGCGGCCGAGGGTGTCCTGCGGGTCGAGGAGGATCTCATCCACCTGGCCCGCGCCGTCGACGGCCGGGCTCTGGCCGCGGCCCTCGTCTGCGCCGGCGGCGGCGACCGGCCTCCGCGCGGCGACCGGCTGGCGGCCCTGCTGGCGCGTCTGCGGTCGGGAGAGGATTTCGTCGCCGTCCTGTGCGGGGCCCGGATCGAGGCGGAGGGAGACCGGGTCCGCGTCTGTCGCGAGCCCGGCGAGCTGCGGCGCGCCGCCGCCGGTTCCCGGCCGCTCGCGCCCGGCGTCGAGGCGGTGTGGGACGGCCGCTGGTCTCTGACCGTCCCGGAACCGGGCTGGTCCGTGGCGCCGGTCGCCGGCGTTATGGCCCGCCTGCCTCACGCCGACCGGGCCATCCTGCAGGCGCTGCCGCCCGCTGTCCGGGCGGCACGGCCTGTGCTGATCCGGAACGATCCGCCTGCGACGGTTCTTGCAGGGGAAACCGGGAAGGCGCACGCCCTGGTCGAGGAACGACTGGCGCGCGCGCTGGACCGAATGACGCACGAAAGCGATCCGGACGCGGTCTTCCATGGCGCGGCGCCCCGGAAGCACCTATTTTCGGGCGTCACCATCATGAACGAGGGGCGCTTTCCGGGCCCCGAGGAACCGAGACGAGCATGAACCTGCGTAACATGGCCATCCTGGGCGCCGTCATTCTGGGCGCCATGGCGGTCTACGTCGCCGTGAGCCGGGGCGGGCCGATGGCCACGCCGGCCGACAGCGCTGCGGCCGAACGTCCGCAGCGCATGAACTATTCCCAGCTCATGGCCGCCCGCGACGCCGGCAACATCAAGGCCATCGAGGTCCGCAACCAGAACGTCACCGGCGAGCTGAAGGACGGGACGAAATTCTCGGCGGTCACCACCATGCCGAACGGCGAGGTGATCGAGACCATTCGCGCCTCCGGCGCCACCGTAGAGGTCGCCGACACCACCCAGCGCTGGTGGGTCGGCGCCCTGGTCACCCTGCTGCCCTTCCTGCTGATCATCGGCCTGTGGATCCTGATCATGCGCCAGATGCAGGGCGGCGCGCGCGGGGCCATGGGCTTCGGCAAGTCCAAGGCCAAGCTGTTGACCGAGCACAAGGGCCGCAAGACCTTCGAAGACGTCGCCGGCGTCGACGAGGCCAAGGAGGAGCTGCAGGAGGTCGTCGACTTCCTGAAGGACCCGGGCAAGTTCCAGCGTCTCGGCGGCAAGATTCCCAAGGGCGCCCTGCTGGTCGGCCCCCCCGGCACCGGCAAGACCCTGCTGGCCCGCGCCGTGGCCGGGGAGGCGGGCGTGCCGTTCTTCTCCATCTCGGGCTCGGACTTCGTGGAGATGTTCGTCGGCGTCGGCGCCAGCCGCGTCCGCGACATGTTCGAACAGGCCAAGAAGAACGCCCCCTGCATCATCTTCATCGACGAGATCGACGCCGTCGGTCGTCACCGCGGCGCCGGCCTGGGCGGCGGCAACGACGAGCGCGAGCAGACCCTCAACCAGCTGCTGGTCGAAATGGACGGCTTCGAGTCCAACGAGGGCATCATCCTGATCGCCGCCACCAACCGGCCCGACGTGCTGGACCCGGCCCTGCTGCGTCCCGGCCGCTTCGACCGCCAGGTCGTGGTGCCGAACCCGGACGTCACCGGCCGCGAGAAGATCCTGCGCGTGCACATGAAGGACGTGCCGCTGGCCGCCGACGTCAACGTCAAGACCATCGCCCGCGGCACCCCCGGCTTCTCGGGCGCCGACCTGGCCAACCTCGTCAACGAGGCGGCGCTGATGGCGGCGCGCAAGGACCGTCGCATGGTCACCCATCGCGACTTCGAGGACGCCAAGGACAAGGTCATGATGGGCGCCGAGCGCAAGTCCATGGCCATGAACGAGGAAGAGAAGCGCCTCACCGCCTATCACGAGGCCGGCCACGCCATCGTCGCCATGAACGTCCGCATGGCCGACCCGGTGCACAAGGCGACCATCGTGCCGCGCGGCCGGGCCCTCGGCATGGTCATGCAGCTGCCCGAGGGCGACCGCTACTCGATGAAGTACCAGCAGATGGTCGACCGCATCGCCATCATGGCCGGCGGCCGCGTCGCCGAGGAGCTGATCTTCGGCAAGGAGAACATCACCTCCGGCGCCTCCTCCGACATCGAGCAGGCCACCAAGCTGGCCCGGGCCATGGTCACGCGCTGGGGCTTCTCCGAGAAGCTCGGCACGGTGGCTTACGGCGAGAACCAGGAGGAGGTCTTCCTCGGCCATTCGGTGGCGCGCAGCCAGAACGTCTCCGAGGAGACGGCCCGGATCATCGACGAGGAGGTCAAGCGTCTGGTCACCTCGGGCTGGGACGAGGCCCGCCGCATCCTGACCGAGAAGGCCGACGACCACGAGAAGCTCTCTCAGGCCCTGCTCGAATACGAGACCCTGTCGGGCGAGGAGATCAAGGACCTGCTGGAGAAGGGAGTCGCGCCGAACCGCGACGAGAACAACTTCCCCAACGCCGGTCCCTCGGTCTCCGTGCCGATCACCCCGGTCTCCGACGGCGTCGACGTCGAACAGCCGACGGTTCACTGAGACCCGCCCCCGGACCCAGGTCCGGGGGCTTTTTCCTTTCCGGGCTTCCCCCAACCAACACCCGGCTTTCCCGGCACACGCTACGTGCGTGCGAACAAGTTTGCAATTCAAACAAGTCTGTCGTAACGGTGCGGCGTCCGAAGGGAGACCGCCGATGACGTCCACCGCCTCGCCGACCGATCGCCTGCACGGCCTCGACGCCCTCAGGGCCGGGGCGCTTCTGCTGGGCGTGGTCCTCCACGCCAGCCTTTCCTTCTTCCCGCAGCAGGCCTGGATCGTCGCCGACGACAGCCGCTCCACCGGCGCGGCGGTGGTGTTCTTCGCCATCCACCTGTTCCGGATGACCGCCTTCTTCCTGATCGCCGGCCTGTTCGCCCACATGATGCTGGCGCGCCGCGGCTGGATCGGCTTCGTCCGCGATCGCCTCGTCAGGATCGCCGCACCGCTGGCGGTCTTCTGGGTGCCGGTCATGGCCGGGATCGTCACGGCCCTGGTCTGGAACGCCCACGCCAACGGCCTGGTCGCCCCCGGCGCGCCGCCGCCCCCGCCGCCCAGCTACGACTGGACCAACTTCCCCCTGACCCATCTGTGGTTCCTCTGGGTGCTGCTGCTCTTCTACGGCGCGACCCTGCTGCTGCGGGCGCCCTTCGCCGCCCTCGACCGGGGCGGGGCGTGGGGGAGGGCGGTCGACCGCTTCATCGGCGCCGCGATCGGCCCGTGGACGCCGGTCCTGCTGGCCGCCCCGCTGGCCCTCGCCCTGTGGCTGGACCCGGCGTGGATCGCCTTCTTCGCCGTCCCGACCCCGGACGAAGGGCTGGTTCCCGACACCGCCGCCCTCGTCGGCTTCGGCCTCGCCTTCGGCCTCGGCTTCCTGCTCGACCGGCGGCGGGACCTGCTCGACCGGATCGCCGCCTGGTCGCCGCTGTTCCTCGCCATGGCCGCCGTCTCCGGAGTCGCCGCCTGGGTCCTCGCCGGCGGCCCGCGCCTCGCACCCATGGCGGAGCCGACGCTCGACAAGGCCGTCGCCGCCGCGACCGTCGCCTTCGCGGTGTATGCCTCGGCCCTGGCCGCCGTCGGCCTGTGTCTGCGCTTCCTGTCCGGACGCAGCCCGGCGCGCCGTTACCTCGCCGACGCCTCCTACTGGATCTACATCCTCCACCTGCCGCTGGTCATGCTGGCCCAGGTCTGGATGCAGGACTGGTCCGGTCCTTGGTGGGCCAAGCTGGCCGGGCTGTCGTTGGGCGTCTTCGCCATCTGCCTCGTGAGCTACGAACTCCTCGTCCGGCACAGCTTCCTCGGCCGCTTCCTGCACGGCCGGCGCGTCCCCTGGCGCCGCTCCCCCCCGGTCGGCGCCGCGGTACCCGCCGAATAGCTTGCCCACCC
>JAFAEC010000048.1 GCA_023424215.1 Pseudomonadota bacterium | reverse complement strand
GCCTCGACAAGGCCTCGCGTCGCGTTTCCGTGTCGATCAAGGCGCTGGAGATGAAGGACGAGCAGGAGGCCATCGAGCAGTTCGGTTCGTCGGACTCGGGCGCCTCGCTCGGCGACATCCTCGGCGCGGCCCTGCGCGAGAAGGCCGGCTCCAAGGAGTAAGCCTTCCGCCACGGTGGAAAAACGAGAGGCGGCCGGAGCGATCCGGCCGCCTTTTTCGTGCGTGATCCCCACCGCGAAGCATTGTACGGTTGACGACAGTTAACCCATATTTCTATGCCCGAACCGACGGTTGGCCCTTTTTCAGCTGTCACGCGACGGCTAGGGTGGGTTGCGTCCCGCGCTCGGATGCGCCCGTATGGGGTCCGGGCAGGACTGAACTGGGCGAGGGTCTGAATGATCAAGTCCGAGCTGATCGAAAAGCTCGCTTCCGAGAACACCCATCTGACCCACGCCGAGGTCGAACGGGTGGTCAACGTGGTGCTGGGCCAGATGGTCGACGCCCTGGGCGACGGCGGTCGCGTGGAGCTGCGCGGCTTCGGCGCCTTTTCCGTGCGGGGCCGCCCGGCGCGGGCGGGCCGCAATCCCCGGACCGGAGAGCCGGTCGCCGTGCCGGCCAAGGCGGTGCCCTTCTTCAAGAGCGGCAAGGAGCTGCGGGAACGGCTGAACGCCTCCGGGGACGCCTGATCATGGGCATGGCGTCGGAGTTCCGGGAGTTCATCGCCCGGGGCAACGTCATCGACCTGGCCGTCGGCGTGATCATCGGCGCGGCCTTCAACGACATCGTCAAGAGCCTGGTCGACCAGGTGGTGATGCCGCCGGTCGGGCTGTTGACGGGCGGCGTCGATTTCTCGCGGCTCGAATGGGTGTTGAGGCCGGAGAATCCCGCCACCGAGGCCGTCGAGAAGGTCGCGATCCAGTACGGCGCCTTCATCAACACCCTGATCCAGTTCCTGATCGTGGCGATGGTGGTCTTCCTGCTGGTCAGGGGGATCAACCGGCTGCGCCGCCAGCAGGCCGCCGCGCGCGAGGCCGTTCCCGCGGCGCCGACGCCGACCGAAACCCTGCTGGCCGAGATCCGCGACGAGCTTCGGGCCCGCCCGAAAGACTGATCCGCCGCTTTCCCACAGGGCTGCCGGATTCCGGTTTGACTCTCTCCGGGCGCGGGAACAAAAAGAGAACAATCTCTTTGGACTCCCCATGACCCCCTCGCCCTTCGCATCGTCGGAGCGCTTTCCGGAAGCGGCCGCGCCGCTGGAGGAGGCGTGCGCGCCCCTGCCCCGGGACGTGGGCGCGGCCCTGCGCTTCGCCCTGTCGCGGCGACCCGTGGAGGATGGGCGGCCGGTGCTGCTGGCCCTGTCTCGCGCCTGGCTGGGAGAATACGGGCGTCCCTATGCCGCGGGACTGGCCGGGCCGCCTCCGATCCTCGTCCGGGCGGCCACGGCGGCGGAGGTTCTGTGGGCGCTCGAGCAGGGGCTGCGTTCGGGCGCGGTGTCCCTGGCGCTGGGGGCGGTGGGCGACGCCACCTTGGCCCAGAGCCGGCGGCTGGAGTTCGCGGCCCGGCATGGCGCGGCCGTCGGCGTCACCCTGTCGCGCACCCTTGAGGGGCTGAGCGCGGCCCGTCGGCGCTGGCGCGTCTCGACCCTCGTCGGGACCGGCGACGTCGACGACCCGCGCGCGCCCGGGCCGGCGCGGCTGGGGGTCGAACTGGTGCGCGGTCGGGGCGAGCGGCCCGGTGCATGGATTCTGGAGCAGGATGATGAGACGCATCGTCTCCGTCTGGCTGATCGACTGGCCGGTGTCCGTCCGGCGGCGATCGCTGGAACGGGCGCGCGCGCCGGCCTCGCCGCCTGAGCCCGCGCTCGACCCGCGCAAGCCCTTCGCCCTGACCCTGAAGAACAGCCGGGGGGCGGTGGTCCTGCACGCCCTCAACGCGGCCGCCCGCGCCGCCGGCCTGCGCCGCGGCCAGAGCCAGGCCGATGCGCGGGCCATGCTGCCCCACCTCGCCTGCCAGCCGGCCGATCCCCTCGCCGATGATCGGGCGCTGGAGGCGCTGGCGGTCTGGGCCGAGCGCTGGTCGCCCTCGGTCGCTGTCGATCCCGCACCCGACGGGCTGGAGGGGCTGTTCCTCGACGTCACGGGGGCGGGACACCTGTTCGGCGGCGAGCGGGCCCTGCTGGCGCAGATCCGCGAGCGGCTGGCGGAAGCGGGGATCGCCGCCCGCGCCGCCGCCGCTCCGACGCCGGGAGCGGCCTGGGCCCTGGCGCGGTGGAGCGATCCCGACGAACCTGCCCCGGTGGTGGGACAGGACCGGCTGCGCGAGCGTCTGGCCGATCTGCCGCTGGACGCGCTGCGGCTCGACGCCGGCGCCCTGGGGCAGGCGCGGCGCTTCGGACTGAAGTGGATCGGCGACCTCTATGCGATGCCGCGCGCCGGCCTGGCGCGGCGCTTCCGCGGATCCGGCGGCGTCGAGCTGGTGCGGCGGCTGGACCAGGCGCTGGGTTACGAGGGCGAGGCCCTGACCCCGGTGCGGCCGCCGGCCCGTTATCGCGCCTGGCAGGCCTACGCCGAGCCGCTGGGCGACCTCGCGGGCGTCGAGGCGCGACTGCCGGAGCTGGCCGGCGATCTGGCGACGGCGCTGGAGCGGGACGGGCAGGGCGCGCGCAGCCTGACCCTGACCGGCTTCCGCACCGACGGCGGGACGACATCGCTGGCGATCCGCACCGGACGGCCGGGACGGGAGCCGTCGGTGTGGCTGCGGCTGTTCCGCGAGGCCGGGCTGGGCCGGCTGGAGCTGGGCTTCGGCGTCGACGCCCTGATGCTGGCCGCCGACATCGTCGAGCCGATGGTCGCCCGGCAGGTTGTCATTGAAGGCGAGGCGGCCGCGCAGCAGGCGGAGGACCTGGCGGCGCTGGTCGACCGGTTGTCGGCCCGCCTCGGCGAGGATCGGGTGCTGGTTCCTGAAGCGGTGGACAGCTGGCTCCCCGAGCGGGCCGAACGCTGGCGGCCGGCGCTGGCGGGTTCGCCTGCACCGGTGGAGGCCGATCTCGGCCGAAGACCGATCCTGCTGTTCGACCCGCCGGAGCCGGTCGAGGCCATCGCCGAACTGCCCGATGGAGCCCCGGCCCGCTTCACCTGGCGACGGCTGTCGCGGCGGGTGATCCGCGCCGACGGTCCGGAGCGCCTGTCGCCGGAGTGGTGGCGGCCGGCCGGGGACCGTCGCGCCCCGCGCACCCGCGACTACTATCGCGTGGAGGACGAGTCGGGCGGCCGCTACTGGCTGTTCCGCGAGGGACTGTACGGGCGCGAGTACGGCGGCGGGACCGACGAGCGGGCGCCGTCGTGGTGGATGCACGGGGTGCTGCCGTGAGCGGCTGGAACGGCGCGTACGCCGAGCTCGGCGCGATGACCAATTTCAGCTTCCTGGAGGGGGCGTCGCATCCGGGCGAACTGATGCTGCAGGCGAAGGCGCTGGGGCTGGCGGCGGTGGGCGTGGCCGACCGCAACACCCTCGCCGGCGTGGTGCGGGCGTTGATGGGGGCGGAGGAGGCGGAGATCCCGCTCGTGGTCGGGGCGCGACTGGGCTTCACCGACGGCGCGGAGCTGATCGTCTTCCCGCGCGACCGGGCGGCGTATGGCCGGCTTTGCCGCCTGCTGTCGCTGGGCAAGAGCGAGGTGTTCTCGTCCCCATCGCTGCGCGACGGGGAGGAGGCGGATCGTATCGCCAAGGCGGAGACGCGGCTGGGCTTCGAACAGGCGGCGGCGCTGGGCGAGGGTCTGATCGCTCTGGCTCCGGCGCCGGAACGGCCGGACGCGGCCTTCGAGGCGCGGCTGGCGGCGTGGCGGCGGGCGTGGCCGGACGACCTGTATCTGGCCGCGGCGCCGCTGTGGCGGGGCGACGACCGGCGCCGCCTGAACCGGCTGGCGGCCATGGCCGGGCGGACGGGGGCGCCGATGATCGCCACCAACGCCGTGCTCTACCATCACCCCGACCGGCGCCGGCTGCAGGACGTGCTGACCTGTGTCCGCGAGGGGACGACCATCGACAAGGCCGGCCGTCGGCTGCAGGCCAACGCCGAGCGCCACCTGAAACCGCCGCAGCAGATGGCCCGCCTGTTTCGCGGCCACGAGGCGGCGCTGGAGCGGACCATGGAGGTGGCGCGCGCCTGCCGCTTCTCCCTGCGCGAGCTGCGTTACCAGTACCCCGACGAGCCCGTGCCGGACGGCTGGACCGCCCAGAGACGGCTGATCCGTCTGGCCTTCCGGGGCGCGCGCGAGAAGTGGCCCGAGGGCGTGCCGCCGCGCATCCGGGCGACCATCGTCAAGGAGCTGAAGCTGATCAAGCTCCTGAACTATCCCAACTACTTCCTGACCGTGCACGACATCGTCGCCTGGGCCCGGTCGCGGCCGCAGCCGATCCTGTGCCAGGGCCGCGGCTCGGCGGCCAATTCGGTGGTCTGCTTCTGCCTCGGCGTCACCAATGTGAACCCGGCCGAGCAGGACGTGCTGATCGAGCGCTTCATGTCGGCCGACCGCGCCGAGCCGCCCGACATCGACGTCGATTTCGAGCACGAGCGACGCGAGGAGGTGATGCAGTACGTCTATCGTCGCTACGGCCGCGACCGGGCGGGCATTGTGGCGACGGTGATCCACTACCGGCCGCGCTCGGCGATCCGCGACGTCGGCAAGGCCCTGGGCCTGACCGAAGACGTCACCGCCCGCATGGCCGACACCGTCTGGGGCAGCTGGGGCGACGGGGTGAAGGACGAGCACGTCGACGGCGCCGGCCTCGACCGCGAGGATCCGCGTCTGGCCCTGGCGCTGGAGCTGACCGCCGAGCTGATCAAATTCCCCCGCCACCTGAGCCAGCATGTCGGCGGCTATGTGCTGAGCCAGACGCCGCTGATCGAGATCGTGCCCGTCGGCAACGCCGCGATGGAGGATCGGACCTTCATCGAATGGGACAAGGACGATGTCGACTTCCTCGGCCTGATGAAGGTCGACGTGCTGGCGCTGGGTATGCTGACGGCGATCCGGCGGGGGTTCGACCTGATCGGGGAGGCCTATGGCCGACGGTTCGAGCTGGACACGGTCCCGCAGGAGGATCCGGCGGTCTATGAGATGCTGTGCCGGGGCGACTCCATCGGCGTCTTCCAGGTCGAGAGCCGGGCCCAGATCGCCATGCTGCCGCGGCTGCAGCCGCGCACCTTCTACGACCTGGTGGTGGAGGTCGCGATCGTCCGCCCCGGCCCGATCCAGGGCGGTATGGTCCATCCCTACTTGCAACGGCGCAAGGAGAAGCGGGAGGCGGAGGCGCGGGGCCGCCCCTACGCCGTCGACTTCCCCCATCCGGCCCCGGAGCACGGCGATCGCGACGAGCTGCGGCGGGTGCTGCACAAGACCCTGGGCGTGCCCCTGTTCCAGGAGCAGGCCATGCGCATCGCCATGGAGGCGGCGCGGTTCAGTTCGAAGGAGGCCAACGGCCTGCGCCGGGCCATGGCCACCTTCCGGCACATGGGCACCATCCACGAATACGAGGAGATGTTCGTCGGCCGGATGATCGCACGCGGCTATCCGCCGGAGTTCGCGCAGAGCTGTTTCGAGCAGATCAAGGGCTTCGGCGAGTACGGCTTTCCGGAGAGCCACGCCTGTTCGTTCGCCCATCTGGTCTATGTCTCGGCGTGGATGAAGCGGCACTGGCCCGAGGCCTTCGCCGCCGCCCTGCTGAACAGCCAGCCGATGGGTTTCTACGCGCCGGCCCAGCTGGTCCGCGACGCGCGGGAGCATGGGGTCGAGGTGCGCCATCCGGACGTCAACGCCAGCGGCTGGGACGCTTCGCTGGAGCTGCGGGAGGGACGCAAGCGCCGGGCCCTGCGGCTGGGCCTGCGCTCGATCGACGGCTTCCGACAGGCGTGGGCGGAGGCGATCGTCGAGGCCCGGGCGGCCGGGCCGTTCGCCGACGTCGAGGACCTGCGGCTGCGGGCCCGGCTGCCGCCCGCGGCGCTGGACCGGCTGGCCGAGGCGGACGCCTGTGGCTCGCTGAAACTGAGCCGGCGGCAGGGGATGTGGTCGGTGAAGGGGGCGCCGCCGGCCGCCTCGGCCCCGCTGTTCGAGGCCATGGGCCTGGTCGAGACCGACGGCCGGCCGCCCGAGGCCCTGCCCGAGCTGGCCCCGTCCGAGGAGGTGGTCGGCGACTACCAGTCGATCCGCCTGTCGCTGAAGGGCCATCCGGTGGCCTTCCTGCGCGAGCGGCTGACGCAGGCCGGGGCGGTGACGGCCGAGGCCTACGGCCGGCTGCCCGACGGGCGACGGGTGCAGGTCGGCGGCGTGGTGCTGGTGCGCCAGCGGCCGGGCACCGCGAAGGGGGTCTGTTTCATCACCCTCGAGGACGATACCGGGGTGGCCAATCTGGTGCTGTGGGAGCGGGTGTTCGAGGCCTTCCGCCCCACCGCCATGGGCGCGCGCATGGTGCTGGCGAAGGGGCGGGTGCAGCGGGCCGAGGGGGTCAGCCATCTGGTGGTCGAGGAACTGGTCGACTGGACTCCGGCGCTGGGCGACCTCGCCCCCGACCGGGCGCCGGGCTCGGCCCACGAACCGGCCCGGGGGCGGCACCCGAGGGACGTGCGGGTGCTGCCGGGCTCACGGGACTTCCACTGACCATCCACAGCCTGTCCACAGGACATGCGGGACGGATATGCGAGACACCGCGGGAGGGACACAGAAGACGAGAGCGCGACAAGGTGGACCAGCGAGACACGCCCCCCGCCTAACCCTTCCGCTGGTGGCTCCACTTCCACAGGGCGTTGCCGAGGATGGGCAGGAAGCCGCCGACGAGGGCGGCGATCAGCACCGTCCAGAAGCCGCCGCCGAGGCCGTACTCCCCGACCGCCGCCCCGATCCCGGCCGCCAGCAGCGGCCCGAGCCAGGGCAGCCAGCCGGGCGGCCCGAAGCGAAACTCAGGCATCCACCTTGATGACGCCGCGCCGGATCTGGTCCAGCTCGATGGAGTCGAACAGGGCCTGGAAATTGCCCTCGCCGAAGGCCTGGTTGCCCTTGCGCTGGATGATCTCGAAGAAGATCGGCCCGAAGGTGTCCTGGGTGAAGATCTGCAGCAGCAGGCCCTCCTCCTTCGACCCGTCGATGAGGATGCGGTTCTTGCGCATCCGCTCCACGTCCTCGCCGTGGCCCGGCAGGCGTTTGTCGATCAGTTCGAAGTAGGTCTCGATGGTGTCCTGGAAGGGGATGCCGCGGCGCTTCATCTCCTCGACGGTCTCGAAGATGTCGTCGGTGGCCAGGGCGATGTGCTGGATGCCCTCGCCGTTGTAGCGGCGCAGGAATTCCTCGATCTGGGAGTTCTCGTCCTGGCTCTCGTTCAGCGGGATGCGGATGGCCCGGTCGGGCGCGATCATCGCCTGGGAGAACAGGCCGGTCGCCTTGCCCTTGATGTCGAAGTACTTCTGTTCCTCGAAGTTGAAGACGTTCCCGTAGAAGCCAGACCAGTTGCGCATCTGCCCGCGGCGCACGTTATGGGTCAGGTGGTCGAGGCAGTAGAGGCCGACCGAGTTCTTCTTCTCGGCTTCCTGCCAGCCCGGGATTTCTTCCCAGCCATCGTAGAGCGAACCCTTCTCGCCGTACCTGTCGACGATGTAGAGCAGCGAACCGCCGATGCCCTGCAGGATGTAGGGATAGCCGTTCCCGAGCGCCCCGCCGTCGTGCCCTTCGGCCGGGCGCGCGCCGCGCTCCACGGCGCCTTCGTACGCGGCTTTCGCGTCGGCGACGCGGAAGGCCATGCCGTTGGCGGAGGGCCCGTGCTCGCGGGCGAATTCCTCGGACTGGCCGCGCGGCTGCAGATCGACCAGCAGGGTGATGTCGCCCTGCTTCATGCGCACCGCGCCGGTGGCCGGGTTCACATGGGTGCGGGTGAAGCCCATCAGCTCCAGACGGGCGGCCATAGCCTCGGGCTCGGGGCCGGTGAACTCGACGAACTCGAAGCCGTCCACGCCGAGCGGGTTCTCCTGATCGAGCCGGGCGGCGGCTTCCGATTGCGGGGCGTCGTGCATGGGGCGTCTCCTGAAAGGCTTGCGGCGGGCCGCCGTCGTTGCGGCGGAACCTAGTGGCGGGGAGCCGCGAAGCCAAGGTTCAGGACGGTCACAGGCGCGGGAGGCGCTCCTATTCGCCGCCCTCCGTCGTGCCCCGGGCGGCGTGCACCCTGGCGTGGCCGTGGTGGCGCAGGTGGCTCTCGTCGATTTTGGCGATCAGCTTCTCACCCTTTTCCTTGCCGACCAGCTGGAGGATGGCGTCGATCTTGGCCTCCATCCGGTCGTCGTTCTCCTTGGACGAGGGCGAGCCGACGTAGAGGAAGTAGGCGAGGCCGACGACCTGCCAGAGCAGCTGGAGGAATTCGGACTGCCAGTTCTCGAAGGTGTCGCGGCCCATCTCCATGAGATACGGCGACAGCTCGGCAGCCTGGCCGTGCGACGTCTGCTCGTCGACGAAGGCGAACCAGCCGAACATCCAGTGCAGCGCGATCGAGACGGTGAAGAAGGCCAGGGTGATCCAGGCGTAGGCGTATTTCTTCAGCATGGCGGCGTGTCCCGTGTGGACATGGCAACGCCGCGACCGGGGTTCGGCTCCCGGGCGTCCGCTGGTTCATCACGAAGGTCACCAAGGGGCGATCGTCTTCCTTCTCCCCCGAGGGGAGAAGGAAGCTACGGCGGGCGGACTGCCCTTGTGTTGAGATGAACCTGCCTCGGCGGAAAGGTTCAGGGGCGGCCCACCACCGCGTCGACCGAGCCGGTGGTGACCGGGTGATAGCCCGGGCGCGCCTCGGCGTAGATGCGGCGGGCGATCGGGCGGCCCCAGTCGCCCTCGGCCCACAGGCTCTGGAACAGCGGCAGGACGAACTTGCGCCGGCCCATCGTGGTGAGGAACTTCTCCAGCGTCGGCACGGCCGGCTGGTAGCGGTGCTGCACGGCGATCTGCAGCCAGCCGAACACCACCTCGGCGTTGCCCTCCTCGCGCAGGTTCAGGGTCGACTCGAGGTCGGCCAGCTGGGCCGGCGTCAGCCAGTCGGCGCCCTCGGCGCCGCCGGTCGGCCGCCACGCGAGGAAGCGCTGGCGCTCCTGGGTCGACCAGCCGCTCCACGGAATGGCGGAGGCCGGGCCGCCGGCGACGAAGGCCGCCGCCGCCGCGTCGACCGGCACGAAGGCGTCGGACACCGGCGGGACCCAGTTCGACGGCATGCCGGGCTGGTAGATCCAGGCGTCCATCATCAGCTGCTGCTCGAGGGCGGCGTCGCCGCGCACGAGGTGCTCGCGGATGTCCTCGAGGAACAGCTCGGTGGTCATCGGGCGGAAGGCGTTGCGTTCGAAATAGCCGGTCAGCCAGGCGTCGAAGCGCTCGCGGCCGACGATGCGTTCGATGGTGCGCAGGAAGGAGGCGCCCTTCTCGTAGGCGACGTCGCTCATGCCCTCGTCCGGATCTCGGCCGGTGAGCTCAAGCTTCAGCCGGGTGTCCGCGGGCGGCGTCGAGGCGAGGGTGTCCTGCAGGTCGCCCCAGCCGAGCGACTGCAGCATCAGGGCACGCTCGGGACCCTCCAGCGCCTCCATGATGCGGTTCTCGAAATAGGTGGTGAAGCCCTCGTTGAGCCAGAAGTCGTCCCAGGTGGCGTTGGTCACCAGGTTGCCGGACCACGAGTGGGCCAGCTCGTGCGCCACCAGCGAGACCAGCGAGCGATCGCCGGCGATGATGGTCGGGGTGGCGAAGGTCAGGCGCGGGTTCTCCATGCCGCCGAACGGGAAGCTGGGCGGCAGCACCAGCAGGTCGTAGCGGCCCCAGCGATAGGGGCCGTAGAGGCGCTCGGCGAGGTCGACCATCTCCGCGGTCGGAACCAGTTCGTGGTGCGCGGCCTGCAGCTCCGACGGCTCGGTCCACACCCCGGTGCGCTCGTCGATGGCCGCGAAGTCGACGTCGCCGACGCCGATGGCGATCAGATAGGGCGGCACTGGATTGGTCATGCGGAAGCGCCAGGCGGTCATGCCGTCGCCGGCCGGCTCGCCTTCGGGCGTCAGCATCTCGGCGCTCATCACCGTCTTCACGTCCGACGGGGCGACGATGCGGGCGTCCCAGGTCTGGCGGATGCCGGGGCTGTCCTGGGTCGGCACCCAGGTGCGGGTCAGGATCGCCTGGCCCTGGCTGAACAGATAGGGCAGGCGGCCGCCGGCGGTCTGCTGCGGGGTCAGCCACTGCAGTGCCGCGGCGTCGGGACGGGTGGCGTAGTCGATGACGATGCGCTGCGTCGCGCCGGGAGCCAGGGCGGGGAACCGGACGGTCAGCGGCTGGCCGAGGAACTCGGCCGGGGCGCCGGTCTCGTACTGCAGCGGGGCGCCCGAGGCGTCGCGCACGTTGCGGATGTCGAGGTCGCGGACGTCCAGCACCACCTCGTTGGCGCCGGGGACGCCCTGCACGTCCAGCGTCGCCGTGCCCGACAGCACCTTGGCCTCGAAGTCGGCGGCCAGGTCCAGCGAGACGTGGCGGACGCGGGCGATCTCGGGCCGGGCGTAGCTGTGCACGTCGCGGACGAAGTCGACGTTCGCCACCGCCGGGGCGGGAACCGGCGGCATGTCCGACGCCCCGCCCATGGATGCGCATCCCGAAAGCGCGGTCGCCAGCGCGAGCGCGGAGACCAGTCCAAGCGTGCGGATCATCGGCGTTTCCTCTTCCCTTGTCGGCCGGAGCCGTTTCCTTTGCGCCGGACAACGCCCCGCCCGGCGGAAAAGATCAAGGGGCAAGGCGGTCAGCCGGCCGGCGCGCCGACCCGCTGGTGATGCGCGCGGAACAGCCGGCCGCGCTCGGCGACCAGCACGAAGACCACCGCGACCGCGCCGCAGACGGCGATGCCGGCGGCCATCGGCGTGGCGCTGCCCGCGAACTGCTGGCCGATCAGGAAGCCGATCAGCGAGCCGGCGGTGGTCGAGATGAAGCCCTGGGCCGAGGAGGCGGTGCCGGCGATATGGCCCATCGGCTCCATGGCCATGGAGCCGAAATTGCCGGCCACGAAGCCGAAGCAGAACATGGTCAGGCCCTGCAGGATGGCGAAGGTCCAGATGGTCTCCAAGCCGAGGGCCGAGACGGCCGTGTGGATCGCGGCGACCGCGGTGAAGGCCAGCAGGGCCGAGTGCGACAGCAGGCGGCTGCCCAGCCGCACCACCAGGGTGGCGTTGAGCAGGCTGGCCGCGGCGATGCCGCTGGCGATGCCGGCGAAGACCAGCGGGAAGGCGGCCTCGGCGTCGAAGACGTCGGCGAAGATCTGCTGCGAGGAGTTGATGAAGCCGAACAGCGCCCCGGTGATCGCCGTCATCGCCAGGGTGTAGCCGACCGACTGGCGGTTGGTCAGGGCCTCGCGGAAGGCCCCGGCGATGCGGCGGGCGTCGATCGGCAGCCGGTCCTCGGGGTGCAGGGTCTCGGGCAGGCGGACGGCGGCCCACAGCATCACCGCCGCCCCCGCCGCCGCCAGCAGGCCGAAGATCCACGGCCATGGGCCGACGCTCAGGATGGCCGCGCCGACGCTGGGCGCGAGGATGGGCACGCCGAGGAAGACGAGGAAGCTGAGCGACATGACCCGCGCCATGGTCCGGCCGCTGTAGCGGTCGCGCACGATGGAGACGGCGAGCACCCGCAGGGCGGCGGCGCCGAGGCCGGTCCCGACCCGCGCCAGCACGAGCAGTTCAAAGGTCGGGGCGAAGGCGGCCAGGGCGCTGAACAGCACATAGAGGCCGATGCCGACCATCAGCACCGGCTTGCGCCCGTAGCGGTCGGCCAGCGGCCCGTAGACGATCTGGGCCGCGCCGAAGCCGAGCAGATAGGCGGTGACGATCCACTGCCGGTCGTTCTCGCGCGCCACCCCCAGCGCCTCGCCGATCATCGGCAGGGCCGGCAGCATGGAGTCGATGGCCAGGGCGTTGAGCGCCATCATCATGGCGATCAGGCAGACGAATTCGGGAAAGCCCGGCCCGGCGCGGGCGGGTTCGGCGGCGACGGGGGAGGTCATCGCGGCCAGATGCGGACGGAATGTCGCAGGCGCAACCGCGGCGCGGCGGAATTCGGCTTCTGAAACGGGTCGTGAGCGACCGGTCGCGAACCCGTCCGGACGGTGCTAGGACGCCGCCGAGGCGCGCCGCAGGAGATTCCGATGTCCGACTTCCCCGTCACCGTCTTCCACAACCCCGCCTGCGGCACCTCGCGCAATGTGCTGGAGATGGTCCGCGCGGCCGGTCACGAGCCCGAGGTGGTGGAGTATCTGAAGGCCGGCTGGACCGCCGACCAGCTGCGCGCCCTGTTCGCCGAGGCGGGCCTGACCCCGCGCGACGCGATGCGCGAGAAGGGTTCGCCGGCCGCTGAGCTTGGACTGCTGGAGGCGGGCGTCAGCGACGACGCCATCCTCGCCGCCATGGTCGAGCACCCCATCCTGGTCAACCGCCCGCTCGTGAAGACGCCAAAAGGCGCGGCCCTGTGCCGGCCATCGGAGAAGGTGCTGGATCTACTGGATTCGGCGCCTGAGACCTTCACCAAGGAAGATGGCGAGGTGGTGCGGCCCAAGGGCTGACTGGTTTGGGGTCAGGGCACCCGGTATCGGTTCGTCAGCGCGAGGAGTTGCTCGCGGCTGGAGACGTCCATCTTGTTGTAGACGCGCCGGATGTGAGTGCGGGCGGTCTCGATGGTGATGTTCAGGCGCCCGGCCAGGGCGTCGGCCTTCATGCCGTCGATCAGGCAGTGCAGGACCTTCATCTCGGACCGGGTCAGGCCGAACAGCGCCCTGATGTCGGGGACGACGGTGCAAGGTCGGGCCGGGCAATGGATCGTCAGCATGCGGGCGAGCGCGGCGGCGTCCCTGACGACCTTGCGGCACCGGAAGATCAGCGTGTCGTCGAGACAGGAGCCCGCCAGCACCCAGCTCGACGGATCCTCTCCCACGCTATCCAGGAATTCGTCGAACACCGGCTGTAGCGCGCGTTGCGGCAGGGCGATCCGCCCACCCCCGTCGGAGATCGCGTGTTGGTTGAAGAACGGCCTGGAGGCTCCGTTCCGCCAGACGATCAACGGTTCAACCGGAGCGAGCAGGACGACCGGGTGGCTGCAGGTGTCGAGCGCTTCCAGGGCGAGCGCTTCCGGCGGATCCAGCGTCGGAGCGCGGAAATTCATAGGCGTGCACCGTTGGCAGGAAGCTGAGGAGTATCGGCTGGCCCCGACGGCCGCCATCCCCAATCATGGGTATACAGCTTCCCGGCGCACTACCGGTGGTAGGTGCTCGTCAGGGTCGCGGTCAGCACAACCCGGCCCTCCTCGGTGCGGACTTCCGCACTCCACGTTCCGCCGGGCGATGGATTTTCGAGGGCGAACTCGGCCAGCAGGGAGATGGCGGCGGAGGAGAGATTCCGCGCCTCGAGTCTCAGGCCGACGGGGTCGGTCCAACGCCCCCCGTCGCCAATCATATCAATCCAGTGTCGCCGTCCGACCGGGCCGTCCGCGCCGGTCATGACGCCCGGGGCCGCTGGCGGCAGACGGCACGGCCGCTTTCGCCGGGCCGTCGGGCGCAAGGAGTCTTGCGGGCGGAGGGCGAGGCGTGGGGGGCAGGCGTCCGCGGCGTCCCGCTCGCGTCGGGCCATTCAGACGCAGCGGTACTCAGCCAGCACGCCAATCGCATGGCTCTCCACGGGTGCGCCCGACCATTTCACCGTCCGCCGGCCCCCGGTCAACACTGGTCTGGCGACCCCCGGCGGACCGCCAGGTCTTCAACGCGGCCGGGCTGCCGATTCTCCCAACAAGCGTCGCAGTTTACGCGAAATCGCCTGCCAGTTGAAACGAACGTGGATACCCAAAAGCGGGGACGCCCGCGACCGCCGCGCGAACTAAACGTAAAAGTTAAGGAAGCATTAACGGCTTCCCTGCCGGAGGCGCGTGGTCCACAGGCCTCGCCGGCCACCGGTGGTTGTACTGGCCCGCAAGGGCCGGGCGCGGCGATGGCGTCGCGCTGTTGGGGGGCGACATGGGGGCGGGTTTCAGAGCGGGAAACAGCGCTGTCGTGAGTCTGGTTACGGCTCTCGGCTTGCTTGTGAGCGTACCGGCCGCGGCCGCCGAGGCCGCCCATCCGGCGGGGGGCGTCCCGGACGCCGCGACCTTCTCGCGTGTCGACATGATGGTTGTCGGGCGGATCAGCGCGCGATGCGATCTGAACGGCGGCGGCGACATCGACTTCGGTGAACTCGCCGGCGGCCTGACCGCCCGCACCCGGGTCGGGCTCGACTGCAACGTGCCGTTCGACCTCAGCTTCCAGTCCGCACGGGGCGGACTCGCCCACGTGACGCAGCCGGCCGGCGAAGGGCCCTACGCCGGGACCCTGGGCTACACCCTGGATGTGCGGGTTCCGGTGGTCGGTCCTCGCCCCTCGACCCTGCGCGGCCGCTACGAGAGCCGCGCCCTGACCGCTCCCAAGACGCTGAACAGCGGCGAGGCCATCGCCGCGGGGAGCGCGCAGATCGAGATCCGCACGGCCCGACCCGAGGGGGAGGGGCTTCTGGCGGGGCGCTACGCCGAGACCCTGACGATCACGGTCGCCTCGAGGCTATGATCGTCAGTAAGGCGAAGTAAAACTATAATTGAAAAGCCGCCGTCGCTGCCGACGGCGGCATTTATAATTGGCATGTTGGTGCATGAATATTTCGCCACGTGCGCGAAAAACTAAACAATCTCCCATATTAACGTTCTTTCTACTTGACGCGGAGCGTTAAGGCGCTCTTAACTTTTGCCAAGATCGGGGGAGAAGGGTCCGTCCGGTCGACGCGCATTGCTTCAACCAAGCCTTTGGAGACCAAAATGAAAATCGCTTCGATTCTGGCCGGCGTCGCCGCCGTCGCCATCACCGCCGGGGCCGCTTCGGCCCAGGACATCAACAAGGGTCAGACCCACATCTTCGGGACGGACGTCAACGTCCCCTCGAACCCGTGGGTCCCCGATTTCATTGAGAACGGAGCCAATCTGATCAATGCCAATTGGGGCGAATCCCCGATCTCGTCCTGGCACGCCATCGGCAATGCTGTGAACAACAACGGCACGGCCGCCAACTCGGACGGCGCGACCTTCACCCTGCAGGGCACGGTGTCGACCGACTGCGCCTACTACTCGGGCAACAACAACACCGAGACGCTCGATTTCGGCCAGATCGGCATCTACGCCTCGGACAACACCGGCCCGGCCGCGGCCTTCACCATGGTCGCCCCGGCGACCCTGAGCATCGACACCAACCTGG
>JAFAEC010000005.1 GCA_023424215.1 Pseudomonadota bacterium | reverse complement strand
TACCGCTATGCGCCGAGCCGTGCGGACGATGCCGGCCTGAGAACGCGCCTTCGCGCTCTGGCCGCAGAGCGGCGGCGGTTCGGCTATCGGCGGCTGCACATCCTGCTGCGGCGTGAGGGCGTCACTCTCAATCACAAGAAGCTCTTCAGGCTCTATCGCGAGGAGAAGCTCACGGTGAAGCGGCGCGGCGGTCGCAAACGCGCTCTCGGCACGCGAGCGCCCATGACGCTGCCGCAGGGGCCGAACCAGCGCTGGTCGCTCGACTTCGTGTCGGACGTGCTGGCGGATGGCCGGCGGTTCCGGGTGCTGGTCGTGGTGGACGACTTCACCCGCGAGTGCCTGGCGCTCGTGGCCGACAGCTCGCTCTCGGGCCGGCGGGTCGCGCGCGAGCTCGACGGGATCATTGAGTATCGCGGCCGCCCACTCATGATCGTCAGCGACAACGGCACCGAGCTGACCTCACACGCGATCCTGCGCTGGCAGGAGGAGCGCGGCGTCGAGTGGCACTACATCGCGCCGGGCAAGCCCATCCAGAACGCCTTCGTCGAGAGCCTGAACGGGCGCTTCCGGGACGAGTGCCTGAACGAGCACCTCTTCCGGAGCTTGCCGACGGTCCGCCGTATCGTCGACGCTTGGCGGAACGACTACAATCTCCACCGGCCGCACACGAGCCTCGGCGGCCTCACCCCGAACGAGTTCGCAACCCGGTCCAGACAGGACCAGAACCAGAACGGACTCTGGTTATGAACGGGGGCAATCAGGGGGCAAGGTCACCCGGCAAGTTGTTGAAAATGCGAGCGTTTGGGCCGGGAGCGGGTGAGGCAGGCTTCCTTACAGATAAGAATACTAAGAGCTTATAAGATAGCTATTTCTTTTGGCTCGAGCCGGAGCTCGAGCCTTTGGCCTATCTACGTCGATCCTTTCTCAGATTCCGGCAGAAACGTGACCGGATTGGATCGAAGCTTCTGTTTCCTATGTAATCACCTCCGGCTCTGTGTCAGAGGCCTCCCGCAGCTCTGAGCAGGGCGTGACCAAATATGCGTGCCCGCTCGTGCCGAGCCGGCGCGGTGGGCTCGCTTGGAGCCCCGCTGAAGACGATTCACCGCTGACAGGGGGTTCTCATGCGGCGAGAGGCAAAGGCCCGTCCAGGGGCGGCTGAGGCTGTTTGGTGCTTCAACCGATTGCCGGTGCCTGGCGGACCCGGCCGAAGTCCCAGAGGTGTCATAGACTAGCTTAGGGGTTCGATCCTGGGCTCGGCGAGCTCGGGGGCCCCTCCTTGGAGAATCAGAACGCACCTGGTGCTGCATCCGGCAATACGAGCTTCCCCGAAGTTTGCCGCAAGTAGGACCGAAGTGGGACAATTGGGGCTCTAGAAACACGAATTTCAACCAGCTGAGAGGCTTCTGCCCCGGCCTGCCTCCAGCAGGCGATCGGCTGGAACGCCTCGCGCGCGAGCTTCAACAGTTACTCGCCGCCTACGATCCGAAAACACCCTTGGCGGATTCGACCACTTCGTTCCACTCTCGTTGATGCTCCTACCTGGAAAGGCTCGACGCTTTAGCTACACGGCGGGACGGATTCTCCCCAGGGCCCCAAGTCCAGGACTCGGGTCGGCTTCTGTTCGGCAGGGGCGCCGGCGAGCGGCATTCTCGTCATGAGGGGATCTCATCATGGAGCGGCAGAGGGACTCCACGGCCTCCCGACCGGCTCGGAATGCGGGCGGGCAGAGCTTCCGCCGTTCATGAGCGATCCAGACGAGGTGTGGGTCGCTGTGATGGTCTCTGCCCGACATCGGCCGGTTGTGGAACCCCAAGATCTCCAACTGCGCGCGTGGCACGACCTTCTCGGGGCGGTGGAGGCTCCTTGTTGATCGAGGCGCAAACGAGCTGGGGATCGAACAGGCGCGTCACCAGCGCGGTGGATCCGCCTAAGCACACGCTTGACCCCGAGCGGTCGGATTCCTACGCGCTGGATAGCAGTGGAGACGACATGACCATCCAGCGCTCGTTCGCGTTCAACACACCCGCCGACGGCGACGCATGGGAGCCGAGATTGCCCAGCGAGCTGAAGCTGCTGGTAGAGTTCAAGCCTGTGCACGTTGCCCGGAGCACATTCAAGGCGGGGGTGGCAGCGAGCGTGCATCGCTGGTTCCGCCTGACCCCCAGCTTCGGTCCAGACCTCGTCCGCCTGATGTTAGACAAACTGAACTGCAGCTCCTCGGACGTCGTTCTGGACCCATTCGCAGGCGCATCCACGACCCTGATTGAATGTAAGCTTAATGGGATCAGGTCGTTCGGATTCGAAATCAACCCGTTTCTTCATTTCGTTGGAAGGGTATCGACAGATTGGTCAATCGAAAGCGAAATTCTTCGTGAAGAACTTTCTAAGATACAGGATCGTTTTGCTTCATCGCCTCTCGTTAGCAATATAGACGATCTGCAAGATATAGGTCTTGCGGTTCCGCCCATTCACAATCCGCACAGATGGTGGCGGTCCGATGTGCTAATTGATCTATTGCGCCTGAAGAGATGCATCAGATCAAGTGCAGACGATAGAGTTAGAGATTTCTTCTTGCTCGCGTTTGCGGGTGCCTTGGTTCCTGACCTAACGAATGTGACTCTAGGCCGCCTTCAGCTTCATTTTGTCGACAAATCTAATGCGTCCATGGACGTAATGAGCACGTTCGTAGCGCACGCCTCTGGAATGATCGACGATCTTGCTGACATAAGCTCGATGGACGATGTAGCGGTATCGAAGATTTATCTGCAGGACTCGCTCAATTTGAGCGAGTTGAAGGATGCGCCACGAGCGTCCGCGGTAATCACCTCTCCCCCGTATCCAAATCGATATAGCTACGTCTGGAACACCCGCCCCCATCTGTATATGTTGGACTTCTTCGACACGGCCAAGCAGGCTTCTGCTTTGGATAGGAAAACGATTGGCGGCACATGGGGCACCGCGACGTCTGAGTTGGCTAAGGGCTGCGTCGAGCCAAGAAGCACAAACGTCGCGGGCGCACTCAAGCACATAATCAAGCCGCTGAGGGACGCCGACGTATTGATGTCAAATTATGTGGTCCACTATTTCAATCGCTTGGAGCAGCAGATCATTGAAATGGACCGTGCGCTCTGTCCGACGGCAGATCTAGCTTATGTCGTTGGAAATTCTGAGATCAAGGGAATCTATGTAGACACAGACGTGATACTTGCCAGCTTGATTGAGGGCTGCGGTCTAGGGTTCAGGGTGACGGACGTCAGTCGCTTTCGACGCCGGAATAGCGGCAGAGATCTCTTCGAGACGATCGTCTTCGCTAGACGGCGCGGCTAAGCCAACCGCGCCGTTCTTTCCTCTGCAGTCGCCAGGGCCCGCTCCAGCTGTGCTTGGTCCTTCGGGGGCGAGCGTGTAAGTGCTACGACAGGCCTCAGCAATTCCTCTCGATCCCGAAGGTAGGCCATCAAATCTACGCCGGTTAGCTCGTCAAGCAGTTCTATAGTCTCGTGCCCGGCGGTGATCACCCAAGATCTTTTCAGTCGGGCCATCGCTCCCGCAGCATTGCATGTGCTGAACATCGCTAGCACCGGCACAGCGCCGAGTTCAGTGATCGCAGCCGCCATGTGTTCATCTTTCTGAATCAGCGTGTCGTCGTTCTTTCCGTAACGACCGCGGAATTCAAAGCCGAGACCATCTGTCGGCTGTGGCCCAGGCAGTTGAGATCCTAAGCGCTTAGCTAGCCTAACGACCTTGTCCCTGTGCCCAGGGGAGACCTCATCAGCCAGTATCACTCCGTCCGTCTCTTCGATCTCTGTCCGATGGTTTGACCTGATCTTAACGCGCTTGAGAACTTGCTCCGCGGAAAGACCGAATGCGGAAATAAGAATCGCCTTAGCTGCCTTGTCAGTAAAGCGACCCAGATTGGTTGCGCAAGAATTTGCGAATCCAGCTGCCCAGCGCTTCTGAGCGAAGGAGATATCTGTCAGGCCAAATTTCTCGAAGATTGGGTCGCCGAGATGCTTTTCGTGTAGCTCCGAAATAGGGTTCCGATCAGCGTAATTGATGATCAGCCCAACATGGTAGGTTAGGTGGCGATCGAGCGCTGAATATATCCGTTCCAACTCAGGCGGGAAATTTCGGGCCATCAGTTGATGCTGCTCCACGGACAAGGCTGGGCGGGTATCAGATCTCTGGTAGACCTGTCCACCGTGAGTGCGTCGGCGATGCCGCACGGGCACAGCCCGTTCTGGATGCGGTGGACGTTCGCAACTTGCCGGCGAGCATCCGACTCTTGCTTCGGCCTATGATCGATAGGGTTCCTAAGGGCGGAGCCGGCAAGCTGGGACCCTCCGAGGGTCGGATTAGGGGAGCGGAGTTGTCGAGCGCTGGGGAGGTCAGCCTGATCGGCTTCGATTCCGCGTGGACTGACAAGCCGAGCGCACCGGGCGCGATCTGCGTGCTGCGGCTGGACGGGGATGGGCAGGCGAGCTGGACCGAGCCTCGGCTGGTGGCATTCGCTGACGCGCTGGAAGTGATCAGGGCAGAGCAGCGCCTCGCTCCGCTCTGCCTCGTCGCCCTTGATCAGCCGACGATTGTCCCGAACGTGACCAGCCTACGTCCAGTTGACCGGGTAGCGGCATCCCTGATCTCGTGGCTGGGCGGGGGTGTGCAGCCTGCGAACCGCTCCAAAATCGGCATGTTCGACGACAACGCCCCGATTTGGCAGTTCAAGGGAACTCTTGGGGCTATCGAAGATCCCGAGGAGGCTCGCATCGCCAGGACTGGCCTCTACCTGATGGAGGTGTTCCCGGCCCTGGCGCTGCCGTCCATTGCCCCTGAGTTCTTCGGCCGCAATCTATGCCCCCGCTACAACCCCGCACGGCGAAAGACATACAGCCGGGCCGGGTGGGACAGCGTCGCTCGTGCTATCGAGCGCTATGCAGCATCAGCTGGGCTCGCGTGCATCGCTGAATGGGCCGAGCGCCTGCCTCTTCTGCAGCAGCCGCGGAAAGCTGACCAGGACCGACTGGATGCGGTGATCTGCGCTCTAGTCGCCTTCGCCTGGCGAAAGCTCCCCCGCTCCGAATGCGTGATGATCGGGGATCTCAGCTCGGGCTATATGATCTCACCCGCGAGCGACGACGTTCGCCGGCGGCTTACCGAGGCTGCCGCTGGATGCCGCGTGCCAATTGACGGGAAACTGGTCTCGAATTCTGGAGAGCGGCTGCTATCGGTCGCCTGACCCGCCCGCCGAAGCTGGCGAGCGGGTCGGCAGAGCCTTAGCGTATCCGAGCGGTCCCGCCTCGTCCGAAGGCCTGTTCAAAGGTGAGATCGCCGAACACGAACTGCCCCCGGCTCCGATCGTTGAGCTGCACGATGGCTGTGCCGGACATAAGGTCGCGCTGGCGCGTGATCACCGCTTCGCCTCGCTTGCCGTTCGAGCACGAGACGGGAACGACGAGGGTCGGGTTCGTATCTCGGACGTTATAGTCGCCGCCGCAGCGTGGCCCGCCCGGGAACTTCACCCAGAATGTGCCACGGCCGTCGCTGAAGGCAGTTGCCTGGCCTGAGGCGGCTCGCCCGTCGTTCAGCTGGCCAGTCACGGGGATGCTGAAGAGCTCCCGTGCTCCACCCGACGAGACACACCCGGCAGTGACAAAACAGCTCGCAGCGACGACCAGCGCCCGCGAGAACTCCCCCACAAATGCCACCTTGATCCTCCCTCAGTCGGTCTCTACCCGGCCTTTTCGTGATCAGCAGAAGCCGCGACGGTGTCGAGGGTTGGCGCGGTGCTCGATGGCCAGAAGGTGGCCCAATCCGGAGGGGCGTGGCAATTCGGACTCACTCTGCCCGCCGGGGGGGAGCTAAGGGGTGCCCTCGGGGACGAGGTTCCGGCGGTCACATTGCCGGCGCACCCGACACGATTCGAATGCGTGACCTTTGCCGAAGGAGCCTCACGCAACATCCTGACCCAGCGTCACCCGCCGCGTGCAGAAAGCCCTTTCCCTTCCGGCCCGCCTCGCCTATGGTCCGCCGCGTCGGCAAGCACCCGTAGCTCAGCTGGATAGAGCGTTGCCCTCCGAAGGCAAAGGTCACACGTTCGAATCGTGTCGGGTGCGCCATTTCTCCCCTCATCCCCGGAGCCGCCGCGCGTGACCGACGTCGCCGACCTTCCGACGCAGCCGTCGGGTCAGCCCGTGGGCCGGGTCATCGCCATGCCGGCCGACACCAATCCCGAGGGCGACATCTTCGGCGGCTGGCTGCTGGCGCACATGGACCTGGCCGGTGCCACGCCCGCATTCGAGATCGCCCAGGGCCGCTGCGCCACGGTGGCGCTGGACGGCATGGTCTTCCACCAGCCGGTGGCCGTCGGTGACGAGGTGTCGATCTATGCCCAGGTGCTGAAGACCGGCCGCACCTCGATCCGCGTCCATGTCGAGGCGTGGAAGCGCTCGCGCAACGTCGCCCAGTCGCGCTCCGTGCGGGTGACCGAGGGCGTGTTCACCTATGTCGCCCTGGACGAATCCGGCCGGCCGCGGCTGCTTCCGGGCGTCGCCGCATAACCTAGCGGAAGACTCGGAAATCTTGACCTTCGGGCCCGCCGCGACTACCTCGCGGGCATGGCTCTCCGTCGCATCCTCACCATCGACAATCCCGCCGACCTGGCGGTGCTGAAGCAGGTCTCGACCCCGGTCGAAGGGCCGGTGACGGACGACCTGCGCGGTCTGATGGATGACATGCTCGAGACCATGTACGCGGCGCCGGGCATCGGCCTGGCGGCGGTGCAGATCGGCGACACGCGCCGGGTCATCGTCATGGATCTCGGCGACGGCGCGCCCGGAGGCGAGGCCGCCGAGGGCGAGGAGGAGCCGCAGCGCCGGCCCAATCCGCGCTACTTCGTCAACCCGGAGATCGTCTGGGCCTCCGACGAGCTGTTCGCCTACGAGGAAGGCTGCCTGTCGGTGCCGGAGTATTTCGACAACGTCGAGCGCCCGGCCCGGGTGCGCGTCCGCTACCTGAACTACGCCGGCGAACAGGTCGAGGAAGAGTGCGACGGCCTCTACGCCGTCTGCATCCAGCACGAGATGGACCACCTCGAGGGCGTGCTGTTCATCGACCACCTGTCGCGGCTGAAGCGCGACCGTGCCGTCGCCAAGGTGAAGAAGGCCGCGAGGCTGGCGGCCTGATGCCCCGTCTCCGGCGCAAACCCGACCGCATCGTCGGCCCCGACGGCCGCCGCCGTCTGACCCGCAACGAGAAGGTCGGCGTCGCCAGCCTGGTCTCGCTGGTCGGCGTAGCCGCGGTCGGCGTCATCGCCGGCATCCTGCTGGACCGGCTGCTCGACTTCGACGACGCCCTGGACGCCGGCGGCGAATGGGACGAGGGCGGCGGCGTCTTCACGCGCTGGGACTAACGACCTAGGTAGCCCCTACCGCTCGCGACGCGGTCGCTCGCTGCTTGAGGGCGCGTCCGCGCCTTGCTTTCTGGATCGGCCCCGATGCGCCTCGCCTTCATGGGAACCCCCGACTTCGCCGTGCCCTCGCTGGCCGAGCTGATCGCCAGCGGTCATGAGGTGGTCGCCGTCTATAGCCAGCCGCCCAGGCCGAAGGGGCGCGGCCAGAAGCTGACGCCGTCGCCGGTGCACGCCTTCGCCGAAACCATGGGCCTGCCGGTGTTCACGCCCGCCTCGATGAAGGCGCCCGACGCCATCGAAACCTTCCGCAGCCTCGATCTCGACGCCGCCTGCGTCGTCGCCTACGGCCAGATCCTCAAGCCCGAGGTGCTCGAGGCGCCGCGACTGGGTTGCTTCAACCTGCACGGCTCCGTGCTGCCGCGCTGGCGCGGCGCAGCTCCGATCCAGCGCGCCATCATGGCCGGCGACCGCCAGACCGGCGTGCAGATCATGCGCATGTCGGAAGGCCTCGACGAAGGCCCGATCCTGCTGTCGGAAGTGATGGACATCCGACCGGACGACACCGCCGCGACCCTGTCCGAGCGCATGGCCCATGTCGGGGCCGGCCTGTGGCCCCGGGTGCTGGCCGCCATCGAGCGCGGCGGGGTCGAGGGCGTGCCCCAGACCGGCGAGCCGACCTACGCCCGCAAGATCACCCCGGCCGAGACGCGCATCGACTGGAGCCGGCCCGCGGTCGAGGTGGACGCGCACATCCGCGGCCTGTCGCCCTTCCCCGGCGCCTGGTTCGAGGCGTCCGGCCCGCAGGGCCCCGTTCGGGTCAAGGCGCTGATGTCGCAGCTCGCCGGCGGCGCCGGGGCCCCCGGCGAGGTGCTGGACGACCGGCTGACCGTGGCCTGCGGCGAGGGCGCGGTGCGCCTGGTCCGCGTCCAGCGCGAGGGCAAGGCCGCCCAGAGCCCCGAGGAAATGCTGCGCGGCTTCCCCCTCCCCGCCGGCACGCGGCTGTCCTGATGCCGCGCTACCGGCTCACGGTCGAGTACGACGGCTCCGGCTACAACGGCTTCCAGGCCCAGGCCGGACAGCCGACCGTGCAGGGCGCGCTCGAGACAGCCATCGCCGCGTTCTCGGGCCAGCAGATCCGCATCGCCGCGGCCGGTCGCACCGACACGGGGGTCCACGCCACGGGCCAGGTGGTCAGTTTCGATCTCGACAAGGCGTGGCCGACGCGCACGGTGATGAACGCCATGAACGCCCACCTGATCGAAGAGGAGGTGGCCGTCCTCGACTGCGCCGAGGTCGACGCGGACTGGCACGCGCGCTTCTCGGCCACGGGGCGACGCTACCTCTACCGCATCCTCAACCGGCCCGGCCGCCCGGCGCTGGACCTCGGCCGGGTCTGGCACGTCAAGAAGCCGCTCGACGCCGAGGCGATGCACCAGGCGGCCCAGGCGCTGGTCGGCCTGCACGACTTCACCACCTTCCGGGACGCGGGCTGCCAGTCGGCCTCGCCCGAGAAGACGCTGGACGTCGCGAGCGTGACGCGCGTCGGCGAGGAGGTGCATCTGGTGTTCGAGGCGCGCAGCTTCCTGCACCGGCAGGTGCGTTCGATGACGGGAACGCTCGCGGAGGTCGGCCTGGGTCGCTGGTCGGTCGCGGACGTGGCGGCAGCGCTCGCGGTGCGCGACCGCAAGGCCTGCGGGCCGGTGGCCCCGGCCGAGGGCCTCTACCTCACCGGGGTCCGCTACGACGGCTAGTTCCTGGCGCTCTCGGCGCCCGAGGTGACGGCGTCGCCGGCGGCGCGCACGTCGCGGCCGATGCCCGAGATGGTGTTGCAGGCCGAGACCGCCAGGGCGGCGGCGATCAGGGACAGGACGGCGATCTTCTTCATGGTCTCTTCGGGAGTGGAGTTGAACCTTGGCCGTGAACGCAAGCGTGGCCGTTCGGTTGCATGGTCAAGCCGGGGGGCGATCTGCTAACGGCGAGGCCATGACCCAGCCCGCCGACACCGCCGCCCGCCGCCTCGTCGAAACCCTCGTTATGAACGGCGTCGACCGCGTCTTCTGCGTCCCGGGCGAGAGCTACCTGGCGGTGCTCGACGCGCTCGCCGACGTGCGCGACCGCATCCAGGTGATCGCCTGCCGCCACGAGGCCGGCGCCGCCAACATGGCCGAGGCCTACGGCAAGCTGACCGGCAAGCCGGGCGTCTGCATGGTCACGCGTGGACCGGGCGCGACCCATGCCTCGATCGGCGTGCACACGGCGCACCAGGACTCCACGCCGATGATCCTGTTCGTCGGCCAGATCGCCCTGACCGACCGCGGCCGCGGGGCCTTCCAGGAGGTCGACTACCGCGAGGTGTTCGGCGGCCTCGCCAAGTGGGCGACCGAAATCGAGAGCCCGCAGCGCACCGTCGAGGTGGTCGAGCGCGCCTTCGCCACCGCCCTGCAGGGCCGCATGGGGCCCGTGGTCGTGGCCCTGCCGGAGGACATCCTGCACGAGGACGGCGGACCCGCCCCGATCCGGCCGGTGACGCCGGCGAAGGCCGCGCCGGACCCCGCCTTCGTGGAGCAGGTGCGCGAGCGTCTGTCGAAGGCCGAGCGGCCGCTGCTGGTGCTGGGCGGCTCGGGCTGGACCGAGGAAGCGACGACCGCCATCGGCGACTGGGCGGAACGCCATGGCCTGCCGCTCGCCCTGTCCTTCCGCCGCAAGGACCTGGTCTCCAACGACCGCGCCAACTACGCCGGCGACCTCGGGCTGGGCTGCAATCCGAAGCTGACCGCGCGGGTCAAGGCGGCCGACCTGATCCTCGCCATCGGCGCGCGTCTCGGCGAGAACCCGACCCAGGGCTACACCCTGCTGGACCGCGCCCGGACGGCGGAGACCCTGATCCATATCCATCCGGGACCGGAGGAGCTGGGCCGCGTCTGGACGCCGCTGCTGAGCGCCGCCGCCGACAATTCGCTGGCGGCGCTGGCCCTGTCGCAGATAGATCCGGGCCGCAGCTGGGCCCACGAGGCCGCCGCCGCCCGCGCCGACTACGACGCCTTCATCCAGCCGGTCCAGGTCACCGGGGCGGTGAACATGAGCGAGGTGATCCGCCATCTCGCCGAGGCCCTGCCGGACGACGCCATCCTGACCAACGGCGCCGGCAATTTCGCCGCCTGGCTGCACCGCTTCCACCGCCACCGCGCCCGCCGCACCCAGCTGGCCCCGACTTCCGGCGCCATGGGCTACGGCTACCCGGCCGCCATCGCCGCCAAGAGCGTGCACCCGGATCGGGACGTCGTGTGCATCGCCGGCGACGGCGACTACCTGATGACCGGACAGGAGATCGCCACAGCCGTCCAGTACGGGATCAACGTCGTGGTCGTGGTCGTCGACAACGGGACCTACGGCACCATCCGCATGCACCAGGAGACCCACTATCCGGGCGCGGCGCGGACCATCGCCACGGACCTGAAGAACCCGGACTTCGTCAGATACGCCGAGGCCTTCGGCGCCTTCGGGGTTCGCTGCGAGCGGACGGAGGATTTCGCGGCGACGCTGGCGGCGGCCCGGAACGCCGGTCGGCCGGCCCTCGTTCACCTGATCACCTCGGCCGAGGACATCGCCCCCGGCCGGACCATTTCAGGCCTGCGCTCGAAATAGGAACTACCGCCATGCGCGCCGTCGCTCCTCTTGCTGCCCTGGTTCTCGCTGGCTGCGCCGCACCAGCGCCGCCGGGTCCGCCAGCTCCACATGGGACGGTCGTCATCCCGGCGGGCGAACTCGGTGACGACTGCGCCGTCATCGCCGCCGTGGCGAAGGAGCACTACCGCTTCAACACCACCGACAACCTGCCGCCGCCGATCCGCTTCGAGGGCGACTATGCCCCCGCATGCGACTGGAGCCGTCACGGGCTCGCCTTCGAGCCGCACGACCCCGAGCGTTCCGGCGACCCGCGCGAGCGGATGCGCTGGGTCAGCTTCTCCCGCCCGAGCTACGACGGCCGCGGTGCGGTCATCGAGACCGGGATCATGCACGGCCCTCTGGCCGGCATGGGCTACGAATGCCGGGTCTATTCCGGCTTCAACGGATGGACCGTCGGCGAGTGCCGCAACACCTGGGTGTCGTGACGCGCGGGCGGTGACGGCGGCGCCCGCGCCCCCTATGTTCCGCCGATGACCGACGCCGCCGCTCCCGAGACCCCCGACCGCCCGCTCACCCAGGACGGCCCGGCCGTCCGGCTGTGGATGATCGACGCCTCGGCCTACATCTTCCGCGCCTACCACGCCCTGCCGCCGCTGACGCGGAAGTCCGATGGCCTGCCGGTGGGGGCGGTGCAGGGCTACTGCAACATGCTGTGGAAGCTGATCCGGGACATGCGGGGGCCGGACGGGCCGACGCATCTGGTGGCCATCTTCGATCATTCGGAGAAGACCTTCCGCAACGAGATGTACGACCAGTACAAGGCCAACCGCTCGGCCCCGCCGGAGGACCTGATCCCGCAGTTCCCGCTGGTCCGCGAGGCCACCGCCGCCTTCGGGGTGCACTGCGTCGAACTGCCCGGCTACGAGGCCGACGACCTGATCGCCACCTACGCCTGCAAGGCGCGCGACGCGGGGGGCGAGGCGGTGATCGTGTCGTCCGACAAGGACCTGATGCAGCTGATCGGGCCGTCGGTGGTGATGTGGGATCCGATGAAGGACCGCCGGCTGGCGGAGGAGGCGGTGTTCGAGAAGTTCGGGGTGACCCCGGACAAGGTGGTCGAGGTCCAGGCCCTGATCGGCGACAGCGTCGACAACATTCCCGGCGCCCCCGGCATCGGGCCGAAGACGGCGGCCCAGCTGATCGGCGAATACGGCGACCTCGACACCCTGCTGGCCCGCGCCGGCGAGATCAAGCAGCCGAAACGGCGCGAGACCCTGATCGAGTTCGCCGACCAGATCCGGCTCAGCCGGGAACTGTGCCGCCTGACCTGCGACGCCCCCGCCCCCGAGCCGATCGAAGACTTCGCCGTCCGCGACCCCGACCCCGAGCGGCTGGGCGAATTCCTCGACCGCATGGAGTTCCGCAGCCTGCGGGCCCGGGTCGGCGACGGCAAGGCCCCGCAGAAGGACGGCTCGGCCTTCACCGCCCGCCCGAAGATGCCCTCGGCCCCGGTCATGGCCCCGCGCTACGGCGACGTCGCCCCCGCCCCGGCCGAGGCCCAGAGCTTCGACATGGACGCCTACGAGTGCGTCCAGACCGTGGAGGCGCTGGACCGCTGGATCGCGCGGGCCAAAGAAGCGGGAGTGGTGGGTTTCGACACCGAGACGGACTCGCTCAGCGCGACGCATGCGGGGCTGTGCGGGGTGTCGCTGGCGGTGGGGCCGAACGAGGCCTGCTATGTGCCGCTGACGCATGAGGCGGCGCCGCAGGCGGGGGAGGGGCTGTTCGGCGACGGGCCGGCCCCGGAGCCGATCGCCCAGATCGACAAGGCCACGGCGCTCAACCGGCTGAAGACCCTGCTGGAGGACCCCGCCGTCCTCAAGGTGACCCAGAACGGCAAGTACGACCTCGCCGTCATGGCCCGCCGCGGCATCGCCGTCGCCCCCGTCGACGACACCATGCTGATCTCCTACGTGCTGGACGGCGGCCGCCATCCGCACGGCATGGACGAGCTGGCCCGACGCCACCTCGGCCACGAGCCGACCCCGTTCAAGGCCGTGGCCGGGACCGGCAAGGCCCAGAAGTCCTTCAAACACGTCGAGCTGAAGCCGGCCACCTGCTACGCGGCCGAAGACGCCGACGTGACGCTGCGCCTGTGGCGCATCCTCAAGCCCCGGCTGGCGGAAGAGGGCCTCGTCACCGTCTACGAGACCCTCGAGCGCCCGCTGCCGGCCGTGCTGGCGGAGATGGAGCGGGCCGGGGTGCGCGTCGACCCCGACCGCCTGCGCCGCCTGTCCTCGGAGTTCGGCCTGCGCATGGCCGAGCTGGAGCAGCGCGCCCACGCCCTCGCCGGGCGGCCCTTCAATGTCGGCTCGCCGCGCCAGATCGGCGAAATCCTGTTCGGCGAGATGGCCCTGCCCGGCGGCCGCAAGACCGCCTCGGGCCAGTGGGGCACCGAGGCCAGCGTGCTGGAGGAGCTGGCCCTGACCCACGAGCTGCCGCGGGTGCTGCTGGACTGGCGCCAGCTCTCCAAGCTGAAGGGCACCTACACCGACGCCCTGATCGAGGCCATGGACCCGGCCACCGACCGCATCCACACCTCCTACCAGCTGGCCGCCGCCTCCACCGGCCGCCTGGCCAGCTCCGACCCCAACCTGCAGAACATCCCGATCCGCACCGAGACCGGGCGCCAGATCCGCCAGGCCTTCATCCCCGCCGACGGCCATGTGCTGATCAGCGCCGACTACAGCCAGATCGAGCTGCGCCTGCTGGCCCACATCGGCGACATCCCCGAGCTGAAGCGCGCCTTCGCCGCCGGCCTCGACATCCACGCCGCCACGGCCTCGGAGATGTTCAACGTGCCGCTGGCCGAGATGGACCCCGAGACGCGGCGCCGCGCCAAGGCCATCAACTTCGGCATCGTCTACGGCATCTCGGCCTTCGGCCTGGCCAACCAGCTGGGCATCGACCAGGGCGAGGCCGGGGCCTACATCAAGACCTATTTCGAGCGCTTCCCCGGCATCCGCGCCTATATGGACGCGATGAAGGCCCGGGTGCGCGAGACCGGCCGGGTCGAGACCCTGTTCGGGCGCCGCATCCACATCCCGGCCATCCAGTCCAAATCGGCGGCCGAGCGCGCCTTCGGCGAGCGCGCCGCGATCAACGCCCCGATCCAGGGAGCGGCGGCGGACATCATCCGCCGCGCCATGGTGCGCATGCCGGGGGCGCTGGCGGCGGCCGGGCTGTCAGGGGTGAAGATGCTGCTGCAGGTGCACGACGAACTGGTCTTCGAGGCGCCGGAGGGCGAGGCGGAGCGCGCCATCGCGGTGATCCGCCGGGTGATGGAGGGGGCGGCCGAGCCGGCCGTGGCGCTGAGCGTGCCGCTGGTGGTGGAGGCGCGGGCGGCGGGGAACTGGGACGAGGCGCATTGAGGGGGGCGGCGGCTCAGCGCCAGATCCGGACATTGATGCCTCAGCGGAAAACGGCCCTACCGGGAATCTTGCGCTGAGTGATCACGCGGAACCTCACAGGCGACGGCAAGAAGTTCGCCGCCTGCTCCATCGGCATCGCTCTGCCGCTCAAGATGCCGGGGGCCCCACGTGACCCGGGGCGCTCAGAGCCTCAACGCGAAGGCTTTCTCCCCTGAAGCCGTGGTTTCAGCGGGGTCCACGAACTGCCAGCGGCAGTTGCTTCCGACAGATCACGGGACGTCTGTGATCGCCAGGAATATGAGAACGCAGCCGGTCCCGACCAAGAGCGCAAAAACGGCCGTCATCACCCAGAAATAGAGCGGCTGTTTCTCGGCGCGGGCGTATATCCATCCGGACTTGTCGCGCAGGCGCCGGTGCCGGATCGCCGACCACAGGCCTTGCATTCCGATGATGACGGACAGCACTCCGAGCAGAAGCTTCATGCTCAGGACCGTCCGGAGGACAGCCGGGCTGCAGCGAGGGCGATGTTCTCCACCTGAGGCAAGGCCTGGTAGCCGCCTCGACAAATCTCTCTCAGGATCCGGCCCTCCATCTCGAGCCAGTGCGGCGAGCGGAACCCGGCGTCCGATAGCCGGGTGTCATAGAGCTGGTCAGCTCGGTATCGCTCCTGGCGGATTCGCCGGAATCTGGATGTCTCGCAATCGTAATGGTTGAGGAAGGCGTCAATCAGCGGGGAGCCGTCCGGTGTCGACGAGACCGACCATGACCAGGCGGTTCTGGTGTTCGGCCCGGTCTGGTCTGGCGCCGAGAGATAGTCACCCCGGCCTTCACTCTGGCTGAGAATGTACACCCGCTCGTCCAGCGGCGCCGACTGCTGCTCCCCAGGGAACAGGATCGCCGTGGCAATGGCCAGAATCGAAATCATCGTTCGCTCCATCCAGCGACTTGGCAACCGCCTGTCAGGTCCAAGGCGTCAGGGTTGGGACGGGGTGCTTTCCGACGAGGCCGGTCGGAACGCTCCGGCGGCCACGTCCCACTCGAGAGTGATGGTTTCGCACACAGCGTCCGGAAGACATGCGGGACCGTCGATCAGCTGCGCTGGCGTGCGGTCGACCCTGAACCGTGGCCATCGGCCGGGCTCTGAAACGAAAGCTCGCACAGCCTCTTCCGTCCCGTTGGTGACCCAGACCTCGTAGCCATAAGCCGGAGGGCTCTGGCCTTCGCAGGCGCTGGGCGCCTCGATAACCCAGTCCCGCCCGCCGTCGCCGTTCAGATCCGGCGTCGAGGCTACGGCGGGGTAGGACACGGTGAATTCCTCCGGCTCGTCCGGAGGACCGCAAGCGCGGCGGCCGGCGAGATGACGGTCAAGGACAGCCGCCGGGACGCTGGAGGGCAACACGGGCCGCCCTTCGCTGTCGCCGAGGTCCACGGTTGCCTCGCCAAAGCCGCTTATGACAGCTTCGCCATCGGCGCTCGGGCGCTCGGAAAGGCTGCGTGTGACCGGGTCCCAGGACCATGCAAGGCGACAGACCTCCCGGGCGGACAAGCAGTTCAGGTGATGAAACGAAGCCTCCAGCCGGACCTCGTCTCCGATGGTCCGGATCTCCGGATCCCAGGCCTGACGGTCAAAAACGCGTAGAAAGTGCTCGCCTTCGCTGACGTACAGGCTGAGGCGACAGCCTCCGGTTCCGCAGAATCGTGGCTCCTCCGGCCACTGGATCAGCCAGTCCGCAACCCCATCCCTGCTGACGTCGACAGGCAAAAGCACGCCCGGGGGCGTTTCAGTCAGCTGGATCGAACGGTTGGTCGGGTCCTCGATGTCAAGGGACCCACGGTTAAGTTCGTCCAGGACATACCGGACAAATCCTGGCGGAGGCTCCTGTGCAGCAGCGTCCGCGGGCGACAAGGCGAGCCAGAGGCCAACGACCACCGTCCCTCGTACCTTGGCCAAGCTGATCGACATCGCACATCCCAAACCAGCAACCCCGACATTCCATGAGAGGGGGGCCAAACGCCGACACGCGCAAATCAGCCGGCCCCAGTCGGCTCACCCGGAGCGGCCCAGCCTACCTGCGGCGCGCCTAGGGCGTTTCAGTGATCAGCAGGTTCGCGGCCGCTGTGCCGCCGCCGAAGGTGCCGACCCAGATGTCATAGGTACCGCTCTGCGGACGGTTGAAACGCACCTCGGCGTCGCCGTCGCCCCAGCTGTCGTCGTCGCAGTACCAGCGCCCGTCGGGCCCGTTGATGATCAGGGTCGTGTCGGTCGATGAACGGGTGCGGAACACCAGCGGCAGACTGCCGGCGCGGTAGGTCACCTCGAAATCGGGGGCGGCGCTGATGTTGCCGACGCACGAACCGGGCAGGTTGGTGTCGGTATAGGCGTCGATCGACCCGCCCGCGGTGATCGAGGCCCGGTACGGATCCGGCGTGAAGCCGGCGTTGAGCCGGATTTCGCCGAAGTTCGCGGTGAGGCCCGCGTTCTGGGCCTGAGCGACAGCCGGCGACAGGACGGCAGCCGCAAGGGCAAGGCTGCAAACGATGGACTTCATGATGATCCCCGGGCCAAACCCCGTCCGGCAGGGTTGGCCCGGAGAACGACGGTCGTCAACACGATATGTCGACCGAAGGCAAGATTTGTTCAGCCTGTTCGCGAGCGTACACTCAGATGGCCCTGCCGAAATCTAACAGCCCCATGAGCCCCTGGACAGGTCGAACGAGCCGCCCGGACGTCGGGACGCCATCAGAACAGTTGAACGTTCACGATGCATCCGTCTTCGATGGTCAGCACCGTCAGGGTTTCGCTGCCTTCGACGCCTCTCAGACGGGTGGCGATCGCAACCTGCCTCGCCGTGCCGATCATTCCAGTGGTCACGGGGTACTGGTTCGGGAGCTCGCTCGATTGCAGGCGGTCATAGAACTCCGCGTCCGTTATAGTCCCAGAGGGCGAACGCCAGAGGGCGCCCGGCCGGGTCACCCATCTGATCGGTCCGGGATCGCGCGCCGCCAGTCCCTGAACGTAAGCTTGAGCGGCCTCCGCCGCTGTGCGTGATCGATCGGGGCCGCCGCTCTGACATGAGCCGTGTTGGAGGAGGGCGGCCGCAGCGAAGACTGTGGCGAGCATTGTCGTTCTGATTCCTCCTGACCAGGCGCCACGCTATCGGAACAGCGGTGGGAAACTGACATGTCTCCGTCAGCATTATCCCGACCGCCCGCTGTAACCGACCCCCGGGCGGCTTAGGCGGGATGGTCACCGCTTCGACTTGACCACCACATCCGCGTTCTTGCCGGACGCTGGTGCACCCGCCGATCTCATGCCGAGGCGGGTCATCGCGTCTTGCACCTCGTCCATGGCCAGGGTGTCGATAGCGTCCTGGTAACCCCGCGCCGCGGCCGCCTGCAGCAGCTCAATTCCTCGTCGCTCATCACTGGTGATGCCGCCTTCGCCCACGAAGGTCATCTTGCCGAGCACGGTCAAGGCTTGTGGGTCGTTCTGGGCGGCTCCCAAGCGGATATAGCGTAGACCTTCGGAAACATTCTCTGCCACGCCCTGGCCCAGCATCAGCGAAAGGCCATAGACGCCTTGCGCCTCGGGATGGCCCAGGTCGGCCGCGCGGCGGAACAACTCCATCCCCGCAGCCACGTCATTGGGGACTCCTTGGCCGGTCATGTACAGCTGGCCAAGGAACGACATGCCTGCCGGATCGCCCGCTTCGGCCGCACGGCGGAACATGGCGACGGCGCCGCGTTCATCCTGCTCCACACCGCGGCCGACGAACATCATCCGCCCCAGTTCGGTCATCGACGGGCCGTGGCCTTGGTCGGCTGCGAGCCGAGCATAATGCGCTGCGCGTTCCCAATTCTCCGCAGCGCCGACCCCCAATTCGTAGACGATTGTACCGAGAGCGGCTTGGGCAAACAGCTCGCCCGCATCGGCCGCGCGCTCGAGGTTGGCCACGGCGACAGGGTCCTGCTGTCCGTCCGCCAAGCCGCTGAGGCGATAAAGCCCGTTCAACCCCGCGCCGTAGGTGCTGCCAGAAGCCGCCGCCCGCGCCGTGGCGTCCAGCGCCAGCGTCTCGTCCTGCGGACCCCCGATGCCCTCGTGGGCGAAATAGCCCAGGTTTGCCAGCGCGTCGGCATGACCGCGCTCGCCGGCCAGGGCAAACCAACGGCGCGCCTCGACATCGTCCCGGGGGACCCCGGCATACCCGGTGTAATACAGGCGGCCCAGGTTCCAGGCACTTTCGGGATCGCCACCTTCCGCCTCGGCCAACAGCCGGGCAATCACCTGCTCAGCCGTCTCCTGCTGATAGATGATGTAGCTGCGGCGATCGACCACGGACTGCGGCCCCGTAGTCGACTGCCCGGCGCTGCCAAGTGCAGCCGCCAGCCCGTCGAGCGGGGTGCCCATGCCTCCCGATCCCGACGACGAGGAAGCGGGTGAGCCGCTGCTGCTGCCTAGCGAACGCTGCTGCGCCAGCCCGGCCTGGAACGCGCGGTCGGCTGCGGCGCGATCGTTGGCCGCATCTTGCGCTCGCATCGATGCCATCATGGCCTGGCGATTACGCTCGTCAGTCGCGGGATCAGCCTGTGCTGCACCCGCCGCGAGCCCGGCGACCATTGCCAGAGGCGCAAGCTTCGAAAGCCATGCGCGCATACCGATATCCTCCCCTCGAAGACATCGCATGAAGCTGGGCCATAACCGATGGTTGGGCAATTACTTTCATCAGCCTGCCCCTTCAGGTCGCGCTCGCGGGTAGTGGTGGGGCTGGCTTGTCGGCAAGCAGACCTTCCAAGAGTCCTCTATGAGTCAGAAGCGGTCGATCGAAGCCGGGCGACCCACGGCGGCGCTTACACGATGCTGCCCAGAAAGAGCTGCGAGCAGATTAGAAGAGATGACATCAGAGGGCACGCTGGCAGCCTCAGAGACCCGCCCTCGCTGTGTTCTCTGTGGGGGCGTTTTGTTGACATCGTAGGGGTCACAGGTTCAATCCCTGTCGCGTCCACCATTCTTTCCTTCGCCAACGCGCGTGACCGGGTCGGGCCGGGTCGGCTGCCGCGTCGCGGCGT
>JAFAEC010000151.1 GCA_023424215.1 Pseudomonadota bacterium | reverse complement strand
CGCCGGGGGTGACCACGAGGAAGTCCGGCCGGCCGGCGGCCTCCGCCAGCGCCCGCGCGCGGGCCGCTTCGAGAGGGCTGGAGACCACGCCGTCCATGCCGCCGTCGAGGGCCTGGCGCACGCGGCGCTCGACGAGGTCGGCGGCCCCGGCGGCGTAGCCGATGTCCGCCAGGTCGGCGTCGGACAGGCTGGTCAGCACGGTGACGGCCAGCAGCTTCGTGTCCGATCCGGCGGCGTCCCGGCCCTTGACCGCGCCCCGCATCACCTGGGGTTCGGCGTGGACGGTGAGCAGGTCGCAGCCGCCCTCCGCCACCGCTCGCGCCGCGCCCTCCACCTGGGCGCCGATGTCGTGCAGCTTCCAGTCCTGGAAGACGACCCGGCCCGCCGAGCGCAATTCGTGGGCGAAGGCGACCCCGCCGGGCCGGGCCAACAGGGTGAGACCGATCTTGTAGGCGCTGACCGTATCGCCGAGGCGTCCGACCATGGCGCGGGCGGCGTCGATGGACGGCAGGTCGAGACCGACGATCAGGCGCGGGTCGGCGGTCACGGTCGTCATCGGGCTCTCCGTTCGCCTTGGGGGTGGACGCGCGGGCGCGCCTCGGCCCTTATGGGCGCAGCTGAATTGGGGGCGAGGTCACGACATGGACGCGGTCGATCTGGGGGTCAACCTGTTCGTGGCGCTGTTCGCCCTGGTCGACCCGATCGGCAACCTGCCGATCTTCGCCGCGGCCACCGCCGGCGCCACCCTGCGCCAGCGGGTGTCGGTCTCGGCCCTGATCTGCCTGTTCGCCGTCCTGTTCCTCGGCTTCTTCTTCTTCACCGGGCTGGGCCTGCTGCAGTTCTTCGGCATCTCGCTGGCCGCCTTCCGCATCGCCGGGGGCATCCTGCTGCTGTTCCTCGGCCTCGACATGGCGCGCGAGGACTTCCTGAAGATGTTCGCCGACGCTGATGCGGTCGCCGACGCGGGCGACGTCCGGGGCTACGCCAAGCGGCGCTTCCAGCGGTTGATCGTGCCCTTCGCCATCCCGCTGATGATCGGTCCCGGAGCCATCTCCGCCGTCATCATCCAGGCCGGGGAGGCCGAGCGCATCGGTCCGGCCGCGACGGCCGCCTCGCTGGTGGCCATCACCGCCGCCGGCCTCGTCTCCTTCGTGTGCTTCTCGCTCACCGGGCCGATCAGCCGCATCCTCGGCGATGTCGGCATGGCCATCGTCGTGCGGGTGCTCGGCCTGATCCTCTGCGCCTTGGCCATCCAGTTCATCCTGGCGGGCCTGGCCGAAGCCATCCCGGGCATGTTCAGCTCGATCGCGACCACGCCCTATCCGAGCGGAGGGCACTGATCCGCCGCCGAGGTCGCCTGGCGCCTGCCGGGCCTTGGCCGAGGTCGCCTTGTGAGCGAAAGCGGACATTTCGGTTCGCCCCTTGCAGAATGTCCTCCGGACCGGCGCGCGGGGCGCCAGAAAGGGACAGTCGGGGCGGATGTTTCTCGAGGGCCAGATCAACTGGATGTGGGTGCTTGGCGGCCTTGCGGCGGCCGGCTGGCTGCTGGGCCTGATCGCCCTCTGGCTGGCCTGGACCAACCGGTCGCGCCACGTCGACGCCTCGGGCCAGCTCGACCTCGTCCAGCGGGTGGCCGAGGATTCCCAGAAGCGTCTGTTCGACACCCTCAACGCGATCCCCGTCGCGCTCGTCGAGACCGACAAGCAGGGCAAGTTCGTCTTCGCCAACCGCGCCGCCCACCAGCTGCTGGGTCGGCGCGCCGCCGAACTGATCGGGCTGCGCTTCCACTCGGCCACCTGGGGCATCACCTTCCCGGACGGCCGGCCGATCCCGGCCGACCTGCTGCCCAGCGCCCGCGCCCTGCGCGGCCAGACGGTGAGAGGCTTCCAGCATCTGCTGGCCAATCCGGCCACCCGGAAGAAGATGCTGGTCGCCGTGACCGCCATGCCGATCGAGAACGAGTGGGGCGAGATCACCGGCTCCACCGCCGCGCTCGTCGAGGCCGACGACCTGCTCACCCCCGAGAGCCCGCCGGAGCCCGTGGCCGCGAGCGGGCCCGACGAGCTCGCCCGCCGTGTGTTCGACGCGGCCTCCAGCGCCCTGGTCGTGGTCGGTCCCGACGGCGCGGTGCGCGACATCAACCGCACCGCCCTCGCGGTCCTGGGACGCGACACTGCGGAGGGCGACTTCGTGGATCTGTTCCTGGCCGGGAACGAGCGGATCGGGGGTCGTCACGCGCTGCGGGCCGCCTTCGCCGCTCCGGCCGGAGAAGCCGGAGCTCTCGTGTCGCCGGGAGGAGCGGGCGGCGGCATCCGCTGGACCATGCTCCCGCTGACCGGTCCCGTCGGTGAGGCGGACGCCCTGTTGCTGGCCGGAGAGCGGATCGAGGAGTCGACGGAGGCCGCGGCGGCCGACCCCGGCGACCCCGCGCCGGAGGGGGTGCAGACGGAGCCCGCCACGGCGAACCTGGAAGCGGCGCTCCGGGAGGCGCGCGGCGCGGCCGAGGCGGCCCTCGCCGAAGC
>JAFAEC010000063.1 GCA_023424215.1 Pseudomonadota bacterium | reverse complement strand
GCCGTCGCCCGAGGCCGCCCTCGCCGCCGGCGACGCCCGGGTCGGACGTCTGGCGGCCAATGTCATGTTCGGTCTCGCCGCGGTCGCCGCCGCGCTGGCCGCGCTCAACCAGTTCGCCGGCCTCGCCTTCGGCGATGCGCGCGTGCTCGGCTTCGGCGCCCTGCTGGCGCTGGTCATCGCCGTCTCGCTGCTGATCGCCCGGACCACCGCCTCGGCCGTGCTGCCCAAGAAGAGTTTCTGGCTGCTCGCCCTCGGCGCAGCCTCGTCCTCGGTGTGCGGCTACGGAGTCGCGGGCTGGCTGCCGACCTTCTTCATCCGCAGCTTCGACCTGACCCTGTCGCAGATCAGCTGGTACTACGCCGGCATCGTCCTGATCGGCGGGGTGGCCGGCATCTGGCTGGGCGGCGCGATCGCCGACAAGCTGGCGAAACGGGGCAAGGGCGCCTATCCGCTCACCCCGGCCATCGCCTTCCTGATCTCCGCCCCCCTGTTCATCGCCGCGATGAACTCGGACTGGCTGATCGCCCAGGTCCTGCCGGGCGGCGGCACCCATGTCCAGGCCCTGACCCTGGCCTTCCTGATCTTCCTGATCCCGACCGGCCTCAACCTCGCCTGGCTCGGGCCGGTGACGGCGGCGGTGCAGCATCTCGTGCCGGCCCCGATGCGCTCGACCGCCTCGGCCCTGTTCCTGCTGATCAACAACCTGCTCGGCATCGCCGTCGGCTTCTACTACTTCGGCTGGATGAGCGACCTGCTGGTTCCGCGCTTCGGCGACGAGAGCCTGCGCTGGGCCATCTACACCGGCATGGGCTTCTACATTCTGGCCTCGATCCTGCTGATCGGCGCCTCGCGCACGCTCAAGCGGGACTGGGTGGACTGACGGGCGGTTGCGCCTGCGAAGGCGCAGCCCCTATAAGGCCGCCCAACTCCTCCCAGCGTTCGGCGGCTTTCCATGAACATCCATGAGTACCAGGCCAAGCAGGTCCTGAAGGGCTTCGGCGCACCGGTCGCGGCCGGCGTCGCCATCACCTCGGCGGACGAGGCCGAGGCCGCCGCGAAGTCGCTGCCGGGCCCGCTCTATGTGGTGAAGTCGCAGATCCACGCCGGCGGCCGCGGCAAGGGCAAGTTCAAGGAGCTGCCCGCCGACGCCAAGGGCGGCGTGCGCCTGGCGAAGTCGGTCGAGGAGGCCGTCGCCCACGCCCGCGAGATGCTGGGCAACACGCTCGTGACCGCCCAGACCGGCCCGGCCGGCAAGCAGGTCAACCGCCTGTACATCGAGGACGGCGCCGACATCGCCCGCGAGCTGTACTGCTCGCTGCTGGTCGACCGGGCCACCGGCCGCGTCTCCTTCGTGGTCTCGACCGAAGGCGGCATGGACATCGAGGCGGGCGCCCACGACACGCCCGAGAAGATCGTCACCGTCGCCATCGACCCGGAAGCCGGCGTCACCGAGGCCGACGTGGCCAAGATCAACGCCGCGCTGAAGCTGGACGGCCCGGCCGCCCAGGACGGCGAGACCCTGTTCCCGACCCTCTACCGGGCCTTCGTCGAGAAGGACATGAGCCTGCTCGAGGTCAATCCGCTGATCGTCATGGAAAACGGCCGCCTGCGCGTGCTGGACGCCAAGGTCAGCTTCGACGGCAACGCCCTGTTCCGCCACCCGGACATGCTGGCCCTGCGCGACGAGACCGAGGAGGATCCGAAGGAGATCGAGGCCTCCAAGTGGGACCTCGCCTACGTCGCCCTGGACGGCAACATCGGCTGCATGGTCAACGGCGCCGGCCTGGCCATGGCGACGATGGACATCATCAAGCTGTACGGCAAGGAGCCGGCCAACTTCTGCGACGTCGGCGGCGGCGCCTCCAAGGAGAAGGTCGCGGCGGCCTTCAAGATCATCACCGCCGACCCGGCCGTGCAGGGCATCCTGGTCAACATCTTCGGCGGCATCATGCGCTGCGACGTCATCGCCGAGGGCGTGGTCGCCGCGGTCAAGGAAGTCGGCCTGCAGGTGCCGCTGGTGGTCCGCCTCGAGGGCACCAACGTCGAGCTGGGCAAGAAGATTCTCAACGAGAGCGGCCTCGCCATCACGGCGGCGGACGACCTCGACGACGCCGCCCAGAAGATCGTCGCGGCGGTCGGCTGAACGCCCGCACCGTCTCGCTGACTGACCCCATTCAAGGCTGATCCATGTCCATCCTCGTAAACCGCGACACCAAGGTCATCGTCCAGGGCCTGACCGGCAAGACCGGGACCTTCCACACCGAGCAGGCGCTCCGCTACTACGGCACCCGGATGGTCGCCGGGGTGCATCCGAAGAAGGGCGGCGAGAACTGGCACGGGTCCGAGGACGAGACCCTGCCGATCTACGCCTCGGTCGCCGAGGCGAAGGAGAAGACCGGGGCCGACGCCTCGGTGATCTATGTGCCGCCGGCGGGCGCCGCCGACGCCATCATCGAGGCCATCGACGCCGAGATCCCGTTCATCACCTGCATCACCGAAGGCATCCCGGTGCTGGACATGGTGCGGGTCAAGGCGCGGCTGGACCGCTCGAACTCGCGCCTGCTGGGCCCGAACTGCCCGGGCATCCTGACGCCGGAAGAGTGCAAGATCGGCATCATGCCGGGCTCGATCTTCAAGAAGGGCAACGTCGGCATCGTGTCGCGCTCGGGCACGCTGACCTATGAGGCGGTGTTCCAGACCACCAACGAGGGCCTGGGCCAGACCACGGCGGTCGGCATCGGCGGCGACCCGGTCAAGGGCACCGAGTTCATCGACGTGCTGGAGCTGTTCCTCGCCGACGACGAGACGCAGTCGATCATCATGATCGGCGAGATCGGCGGCTCGGCCGAGGAGGACGCCGCGCAGTTCCTCATGGACGAGGCCAAGAAGGGCCGCCGCAAGCCGATGGCTGGCTTCATCGCGGGCCGCACCGCGCCCAAGGGTCGCACCATGGGCCACGCCGGGGCCGTGGTCTCGGGCGGCAAGGGCGACGCGGAGTCCAAGATCGCCGCCATGGAGGCCGCCGGCATCAAGGTGTCGCCCTCGCCGGCGCGCCTCGGCAAGACGCTGGTGGAAGTGCTCAAGGGCTGAGCCCGAAGGCCGGACCGCAGTTGACGCCCCCGGCCCGCGCCGGGGGCGTTTTCGTTTCGGGCGGCGGTCGCGATGTCCCGCTAGTGGGGCATAATCGTGCGAATTTCGGCCTCTTCGCCCCTATTCGGTCATGACCCCTGAAGAAACACGGCCTATATGAGCGCCGGTCGCCTTCGCGCGAACGTGCGCGTGCGGATCCAGGGACGTGACGAGAACCATGGCGGACGATGCCGGTCGGCTGAACCAGGTCTTTGCCGAGACCAGCTTCCTGTATGGATCCAACGCCGCCTTCATTGAGGACCTGCACGCGAAGTGGGCCAACGACCCCGCTTCCGTGTCGGGCGAATGGCGCGCCTTCTTCGACCAGCTGCGCGACAACGTCGACCAGGTGAAGGCCTCGGCCGCCGCCGGCGCCTGGGGTCGCCCGGTGGTCAGCGAGCCGACCGAGGACTCGGCGGTGTTCGACGGCCGCTGGCCCGCGCCGAAGGTCGATCCGAAGAAGGCCGCCGCCAAGTCAGCTCCTGCCGCCGCTCCCGCCTCGGCCGACGAGATCCGCGCCGCGGCCCAGGATTCGATCCGCGCCCTGATGCTGATCCGCAGCTACCGGGTGCGCGGCCATCTGCAGGCGACGCTGGACCCGCTGGGCATCGAGCAGCCGACCGAGAATCCCGAGCTGACGCCGGAATTCCACGGCTTCACCGCGGCCGACATGGACCGGCCGATCTTCCTCGACGGCGTGCTGGGGCTCCAGACCGGCACGCTGCGCGAGGTGCTCGCGATCCTCAAGCGCACCTACTGCGGCCATATCGGCGTGCAGTTCATGCACATCGCCGAGCCGGAGGAGAAGTCCTGGCTGCAGCAGCGCTTCGAGGGCGCGGACAAGTTCGAACCCGCCGCCTTCACCAAGGAAGGCAAGCTGGCGATCCTCAACAAGCTGATCGAGGCCGAGGGCTTCGAGCGCTTCCTGCACAAGCGTTTCCCCGGCACCAAGCGCTTCGGCCTGGATGGCGGCGAGGCCATGGTCCCGGCGCTGGAGCAGGTCATCAAGCGCGGCGGCGCCCTGGGCGTCGACGAGATCGTGCTGGGCATGGCCCACCGCGGCCGCCTCAATGTGCTGGCCGCCGTCATGGGCAAGCCCTACCGGGCCATCTTCCACGAGTTCCAGGGCGGCTCGACCGTGCCCTCGGACATCGAGGGCTCGGGCGACGTCAAGTATCACATGGGCGCCTCGTCGGACCGCGCGTTCGACGGCAACCGGGTGCACCTGTCGCTGACCGCCAACCCGTCGCACCTCGAGATCGTCAATCCGGTGGTGCTGGGCAAGGCGCGCGCCAAGCAGGCCTTCGACATCCGTGAGGCCAACGCCGGCCAGCCGGAAGAGAAGTGGGCGCTGGACCGCTCCAAGGTCGTGCCGCTGCTGATCCATGGCGACGCCGCCTTCGCCGGCCAGGGCGTGGTGGCCGAGTGCTTCGCCCTGATGGGCCTGAAGGGCTACCGCACCGGCGGCACCCTGCACTTCGTGGTCAACAACCAGATCGGCTTCACCACCTCGCCGCGGAACAGCCGCTCGTCGCCCTATCCGTCGGACGTGGCCCTGATGGTCCAGGCGCCGATCTTCCACGTCAACGGCGACGATCCCGAGGCCGTGGTGTTCGCCGCCAAGGTGGCCACCGAGTTCCGGCAGAAGTTCCACAAGGACGTGGTGGTGGACATGTTCTGCTACCGTCGCTTCGGCCACAACGAGGGCGACGATCCGACCTTCACCCAGCCGCTGATGTATTCGAAGATCCGCGCCCAGCCGTCGACGCGCGAGATCTACGCCGAGCGCCTGATCAGGGAAGGCGTCATCACCCAGGCCGAGGTCGACGCCGAGATCGCCCGCTTCGAGGCCTTCCTCGACGCCGAGTTCGATGCCGGCAAGACATTCGAGGCGAAGAAGGCCGACTGGCTGGACGGGCAGTGGACCGGCATCGGCCTGCCCGAGGGCGAGGAGCGGCGCGGCGACACGGCGGTGCCCGCGGCGACCCTGACCGACCTCGGTCATCGCCTGACCACCATCCCGAACGCGGTCGACATCCACAAGACGCTGAAGCGGGTCATCGACGGCCGCCGCGAGATGATCACGAGCGGCCAGAACATCGACTGGGCCACCGCCGAGAGCCTGGCCTTCGCCAGCCTGCTGGAGGAGGGCTTCCCTGTCCGCCTGTCCGGCCAGGACTCGGTGCGCGGCACCTTCAGCCAGCGTCACTCGGGCGTCGTCGACCAGACCACCGAGCGCCGCTATGTGCCGCTCAACAACCTCTCCGAAAAGCAGGCCCAGTTCGAGGTCATCGACTCGGCCCTGTCGGAAGAGGCGGTGCTCGGCTTCGAGTACGGCTACGCCCTGAGCGACCCCAACACCCTCGTGATGTGGGAAGCCCAGTTCGGCGACTTCGTGAACGGCGCCCAGGTGGTCATCGACCAGTTCATCTCCTCGGGCGAGCGCAAGTGGCTGCGCATGTGCGGCCTGACCATGCTGCTGCCGCACGGCTACGAGGGGCAGGGACCCGAGCACTCCTCGGCCCGCCTCGAGCGCTTCCTGCAGGCCTGCGCCGAAGACAACATGCAGGTGGCCAACTGCACCACCCCGGCCAACTACTTCCACATCCTGCGTCGCCAGATGCACCGGCCGTTCCGCAAGCCGCTGATCATCATGACGCCCAAGTCGCTGCTGCGGCACAAGAAGGCGGTCTCGACCCTCGCCGACATGGCCGAGGGCAGCTCGTTCCACCGTGTTCTGCACGACGACGCCCAGACCCGGCCGGAGGTCGCCGGCGTGTCGATCAAGGCGGACAAGGACATCCGCCGCGTCATCCTGTGCTCGGGCAAGGTCTACTACGACCTGCTGGAGCGGCGGGAACGGGACGGCGTCGATGACGTCTACCTGATGCGGCTGGAGCAGTTCTATCCGTGGCCGATGAAGTCGCTGATGACCGAGCTGGCGCGCTTCCCGAACGCCGAACTGGTCTGGTGCCAGGAAGAGCCCAAGAACATGGGCGGCTGGACCTTCGTCGACCCGTGGCTGGAGCTGACGCTGGAGAAGCTGGACGTGAAGGCGAAGCGCGCGCGCTACGTCGGCCGTCCGGCCTCGGCCTCGACCGCCGCCGGCCTGATGAGCCGCCACCTGAAGGAACTGGACGCCTTCCTGACCGAAGCCTTCGCCCGCTAACCCGCAGACCGACCTGAACGACACCTGGACCGCACCATGGCCGACATCCTGACCCCCGCCCTCGGCGAATCCGTCGCCGAGGCCACCATCGGCAAGTGGACGAAGAAGGCCGGCGACCCGGTCCGGAAGGACGAGGTCCTCGTCGAGCTGGAGACCGACAAGGTGTCGCTCGAGGTCGTCGCCCCCGTCGACGGCGTGCTGTCCGAGATCCGCGCCGCCGACGGCGAGACGGTGACCCCGGGCGCGGTGCTGGGCGTGGTCAGCGAAGGCGCCTCCGCCGCGGCCGCCCCGAAGGCGGAAGCCTCGAAGGCGGAAGCGCCGAAGGCCGCCGAAGCTCCGAAGGCCGCCTCCACGCCGTCGGAAGAGACCGTCGCCATCAACGTCCCGACCATGGGCGAGAGCGTCGCCGAAGGCTCGATGGGAACCTGGCTGAAGAAGTCGGGCGACACGGTCGCCAAGGACGAGTTGCTGGTCGAGATCGAGACCGACAAGGTGGCCGTCGAGGTCTCGGCGCCGGCCACCGGCGTCCTGACCATCGCCGCCGAGGCGGGCGCCACCGTCACCCCCGGCCAGCAGATCGGCTCCATCGCCGCCTCGGGCGCCGCCGCGGCCCCGGCC
>JAFAEC010000202.1 GCA_023424215.1 Pseudomonadota bacterium | reverse complement strand
GGGCTCGGATATGTGTATAAGAGCCAGGGCCGAGGCCGCGGCCGAGCGGCTGGCCGAGGCCGGGCAGAACGTGCGCGAGACCGCCCAGATGTCGCCCGAGGAGCTGGGCCAGAAGCTGCAGGACGACGCCATCGCCCGGCCGCCCGACGCCGCCGGGGCCGAGAGCCTGCTGTTCGGGCTGGAGCGGGAGCGCGAGGCGCTGGGCGCGGTCAACCTGCTGGCCGAGGAGGAGGCCAACGAATACGGCGACCGGCTGCAGACCATGAAGGTCGAACGCTCGGACCTGACCAACGCCATCGCCCGGCTGCGCGACGGCATCGACGAACTGAACGCCGAGGGCCGCGAACGGCTGATCGCCGCCTTCGACATCATCAACGACAACTTCAAGACCCTGTTCGAGGCCCTGTTCGGCGGCGGCCAGGCCGAGCTGAAGCTGGTCGAGTCCGATGACCCGCTGGAGGCGGGGCTGGAGATCTACGCCTGCCCGCCCGGCAAGCGGCTGGCGGTGATGAGCCTGATGTCGGGCGGCGAACAGGCCCTGACGGCGGCGGCGCTGATCTTCGCGGTCTTCCTGGCCAACCCGGCCCCGGTGTGCGTGCTGGACGAGGTCGACGCGCCGCTGGACGACGCCAACGTCGACCGCTTCTGCCGCATGCTGGACGAGATGCGGAAGCGCACCGACACCCGCTTCATCGTCATCACCCACAATCCCGTGACCATGAGCCGCATGGACCGGCTTTACGGCGTGACCATGCCGGAACGCGGCGTCAGCCAGCTGGTCAGCGTCGACCTGACCCAGGCGGAGAAGCTGGTGGCGTGAGGGAGCGTGGTTAGTGGCTAGTGGTCAGTGGGTGGTGCGGGCGATGAACGAGGATGAGTCTCCTCGATACTCACCACCGCTAATCACCAATCACCAATCACTGGCCTTCAGCACTTCGGTCTTCAGGAACCAGCCGAAGATCGCCGGGCCCTCGACGACGTAGCGACGGAACATGCGGCGGGGCTGGCTGGCGAGGCGGTGCAGCCATTCCAGCGACAGGCGCTGGAAGATGGCCGGCGCGCGGTGCTGGCGGCCGGTGAGGAAGTCGACCGAGGCGCCGACGCACAGGGTCACCCCACGCTCGCGGCCGGCGATGCGCAGGGCGTGGGCGAACAGCTCCTGCTTGGGAAAGGAGACGCAGGCCAGCAGCACGTCCCATTCGGCCTTGGCGGCGGCGTCGACGGCGGCCAGCCAGGCCGGCGTGCCGGGGGTCAGCATCGGGGCCTCGACGAAGACGAAGCGGCGGCGCGGGAAGCGGGCCTGGAGGGTGTGGAAGGCCTCCAGGTCGGGGCCGAAGACGGCATAGGTCAGGTCGGCGCCGATCTCGGAGGCCAGCAGGTCGGCGGTCAGGTCGGAGCCCGGATAGACCGACAGCCGGCGGCCGCGCAGGCGCGCGAGGTGAGCGAGGATGCGGCTGTCGCAGATGTGCAGGGCGGCGCCGCGATAGACGTCGGCGGGCACGCGCCCGTCCATCAGCTTGATGACGTGGTCGACGTTGGGGGTGACGACGTAACCGTAGGGGCCGCGGGCGCGCTCGACTACCTGCGCCAGCAGGGCGGTGCGGTCGCCGTCGGCGAAGTCCAGCGTCATGAAGCGGGTCATGGCGCGAGCCTAGCCGGCCGGAGTCAACGCGAGGTTACACCCTCCCCATCCGTCATCCGTTCGAGCGCCAGGCGGTCACGCGGCAGGGCCTCCGGGCACTGGTCCCGCATGAAGGCCAGCATCTTTTCGCGGATGTCGCAGCGCAGGTCGAAGACCACCGCGCCGTTGCGGCCGCTGGCGAGGCAGCGCACCTGGGCGACGCGGTCGGTGATGTCGGTGACCTGAAGGCTGACCACATCCCCGTCCCACAGCGGGCTCTCGCGGCAGATGCGTTCGAGCTCGGCGCGCAGCCGGTCGATCGGGGCCTCGTAGTCAACGTAGAGGATGGCCGTGCCGATCAGGCGGGCGGTCTCGCGGGTCCAGTTCTGGAACGGTTTCTGGATGAAGTGGGTCAGCGGCAGGACCATGCGCCGCCAGTCCCACAGCTTGACCACGACGTAGGTCGAGGTGATCTCCTCGACCGTGCCCCACTCGCCCTCGACGATCACCGCGTCGTCGATGCGGATCGGCTGGGTCACGGCGATCTGGATGCCGGCCAGCAGGTTCGTCAGCACCGGCTGCAGGGCGAAACCCGCGATGATGCCGACGACGCCGGCGGAGGCCAGGATGCTGACCCCCCACTGACGGAAGCCGGCGATGGTCATCAGGGCCAGGCCGAGAGTGACCAGGGCGATCACCACCTTGGCGACCTTCTGCAGGATGCGCGTCTGGGTGACGTGTTTGCGGGCGACGAGGTTGTCCTCCGTCTGGAGGTTGAAGCGCCGCATGTAGACGACGGCCCACATGTCCATGACGCCGGCCGCCAGCCAGCCGGCGGTGAGGATGCCGAGGAACAGCAGCACCGAGCGGATTTGGGCCGACGGCAGCGGGTCCATCGGCGAGACGGTGACGCCGATGCCGATCGCCGCCAGCAGCATGAGGATGCGGAACTTGGTTCGGCCGCGCTCGACCACGCCGCGCCAGAACACGTCGCGCTTGCGCACCACCCGGCGCAGGATGCCGAACAGCAGCTTGTGCGCCAGCCAGCCGCCGCCCACGAAGACCAGCAGGACAAGGCCGATCACGGCCCATTCCGGCAGCCAGTCGAAGCGCCGCCACAGACGGATGACCGCGGCGGTCAGGTCGGTGATCCAGATCGGCATCCAGCTTAAGCGCACGGATGCCGGGGCGGTTTCCGGCGCCTAGAGGGCGGCGGCCTCCACCATGTCGGCGAGCCTTGCCGTGGCGTCCGGCAGGGCGGCCGAGCGGGCGCCCGCGCTCATCGCCGCGAGCCGGTCGGGATCGGGGAGCAGGCGCTCCAGTGCGGCGGCCATGGAGGCCACAGTCACCCCGTCCTCGAGCATCATTTCGGCGCCGCCGGCCTCGACCAGCGACAGGGCGTTGAAGCGCTGGTGGTCGTCGGTGGCGATCTTCAGCGGCACGAGAAGCGACGGCACGCCGGCGACGGCCAGTTCGGAGCAGGTCGAGGCGCCGGCCCGTCCGATCAGCAGGTGGGTTTCCGACAGGCGAGCGGCCATGTCGCGGAAGAAGGGGGCGACCTCGGCGTCGATCCCGGCCTCGAGATAGATCTGGCGGGCGGCCTCAAGGCTTTCAGCGCGGGCCTGCTGCTGGACCTTGAGCCGGGCGCGCAGGGCCTCAGGCAGGGCGGCGAGGGCGCGGGGCGCGGTTTCGGCGAGAATGCGCGCGCCCTGGCTGCCGCCTGTGACGAGGACGTGGATCGGGCCGTCCGGCGTCGGGGCGGCGAAGGCCCGGCTGTGAAGGGCGCGGATGTCCGGGCGAACGGGATTGCCGACGAGGCTGACGCGGGCGCCGACGGCCTGCGGGACCTTCTGCAGGTTGGGGAAGGAGGCCGCGACCGCGCCGACGTAGGGCGCCAGCCAGCGGTTGGTGCGGCCGAGCACCGCGTTCTGCTCGTGCAGCAGGGTCGGGCGACGCTGGCTGAGGGCGGCGAGCAGCGCGGGGGCGGAGGGGTAGCCGCCGAAGCCGACCACGACCGCGGCGTCGAGACGGTTCAGGGCGCTCCGCGCCTGCGTCACCCCCTTGAGGATCGCCATGCCAGCCTTCGCCATGCCGATGGGGCCGCGGCCGGTGGCGGCGTCCAGCGCCAGCCGCTCCTCGGCCGGGAAGCCGTGAGCGTACTGCTCGCCGCGGCGATCGGTGGCCAGCACGATGCGCCAGCCGCGGGCCTGCAGCTCACGCGCCAGCGCCTCGGCCGGGAACATGTGTCCGCCGGTGCCCCCGGCGGCGACGACGCAGACCTTGTGCACGCTCGGAACTCTCAGGGCAGGATGCGCCGGCGGTCCGGCAGGGTGGCGCCCGGCTCGTAGGCGCCGGGGCGGCGGCGGGTCAGGCTGAGGGCGAAGCCCATGGTCAGGCCCATGGCCAGCATGGACGAGCCGCCGTAGCTGATGAAGGGCAGGGTCATGCCCTTGGTCGGGATCAGGTTCAGGTTCACGGCGATGTTGATGCAGGCCTGCAGGCCGATGAGCATGAACAGGCCGGCGGCGGCGGTCTGCTCGAAGGGGTCGTTCAGCTTCATCGCCTTGCGCATGCCGCGCAGCACGATGAAGGCGTAGAGACCGATCATCGCCAGGCTGAGGACCAGGCCGAACTCCTCGGCGCCGACCGAATAGATGAAGTCGGTGTGCAGGTCGGGCACGTAGCGCTTCATCACCCCTTCGCCGATGCCCCGGCCGACGAGGCCGCCGGCGCGGATCGCCTCGGAGGCGCGGTCGATCTGGTGAGTGTCGGTGGTCTCGGGCGACAGGAAGCGACTGAGGCGGTCGCGCATGTGGCCGAAGGTGAAATACAGGCCGACCACCCCGGCGGCGCCGGCGGCGGCGAGGGCGGCCACCCACTTCAGCGGCACCCCGGCCATGAAGAAGACGGCCATGAAGGTGGTGGTGATCAGCAGGGTCTGGCCGATGTCGGGCTGGATCAGCAGCAGGCCGACGGTCAGGGCCCAGAAGCCGAAGGCGATCGACACGCCCGGCACGCCCTGCCCCTTCTGCGTTTCGGCGAACATCCAGGCGGCGAAGACGATCAGCGATGGCTTGGCGAACTCGGACGGCTGCAGGCTGAACGGGCCGAGATTGACCCAGCGGGCCGCGCCCTTCACCTCATTGCCGATGAACGGCAGGGCGGCCATGACGAGGATCGCGCCGAGCAGCGCCAGCACCGCGATGCGTCGCACGCCCCGGGGCGACAGCAGCGAGGTGGTCAGCATGATCGCCACCCCCATCGAAGCCCACACCATCATCCGCCAGGAGTAGTGGAAGGGGTCGACGATCGACTGGTCGGCGTTGATGGCGGCGGGGCTGGAGGCGAAGCTCAGCGCCACGCCGAGGCCGATCAGGGTCAGGGCCGCGGCGAGCAGGCCGCGGTCGACGGTCCAGAACCATTTGGCGATCGGCCCCTGGTCGAGGCGGGAGAAGGCGGGACTGTAGCTGTCGCTCATGACACGCTCGCGGGAACGGCGCCGAGGGCGAGGGCGGCGGCGCGGAACGCCTCTCCCCTCGCCTCGAAGTCGGGATACTGGTCGAAGCTGGCGGCGGCGGGGCTGAGCAGCACCACCTCGTCCCGGCCGGTGGCGGCGGCGGCCTCGTACGCCTGCCGCACGGCGCTGGCCATGTCGCCGCTGATGCGATGCGGCGTGTCTCCGAGCCGGGCGGCGAAGGGACCGGCGGCCTCTCCGATCAGGAAGGCCTCGACCACGCGCGGGAACAGGTCCTCGAGATCGTCGATCCCGCCGGCCTTGGCGCGGCCGCCGGCGATCCAGAAACAGCGGCCGTAAGAGGACAGCGCCTGACGCGCCGCGTCGGCGTTGGTGGCCTTGGAGTCGTTGACGAAGGCGACCCTGCCCAGTCGTCCGACGGTCTCCATCCGATGGGCGAGACCGGGGAAGCTCAGGAGCCCCTCGAGCGCCGTGTCGGGCGGCACGCCCAGCGCGCGGGCGGCGGCCCAGGCGAAGGCGGCGTTCTGGGCGTTGTGTCGACCGCGCAGGGAGCGCGCCGCCGTGAAGTCGATGCGGCCGTCCGGCCCGGCCAGGTCCCCCGGGGCGGCGATAATGTCGCCAGGCTCGCCGCCCGTGGACACCGAGGTCACGCGCCGTCCGTCGGCCCTGAGCCGGGCCGCCGTGTCGCGCCCCCACGGGTCGTCGATCCCGACCAGCGCGAGGTCCGAGCGGGCGAAGATGCGCCGCTTGGCCGCGACGTAGCCGTCCATGCCGCCGTGGCGGTCGAGGTGGTCGGGGCTGACGTTGATGAGAACCGCCACGTCCGGCGCGAAGCCGGTCGTGAGATCAAGCTGGTAGCTCGACACCTCGACCACATAGACCGCGTCCGGGGTCGGCGCGGGCAGGGCCAGCACGCCGATGCCGATATTGCCGCCGACGTGGACGGTCAGGCCGGCCTGCCTGAGCACCCAGCCGATGAGGGCGGTGGTGGTCGACTTGCCGTTGGTGCCGGTGATGGCCACGACCTTCGGGCGCTGATCTTTCGGCAGGGCGTCCAGCGCGCGAGCGAACAGCTCGATGTCGCCGACGATCTCGATCCCGGCCGCCCTCGCCTTCTCCACCGTCCAGTGCGGTTTGGGGTGGGTCAGCGGGGCGCCGGGCGACAGGACGAGCGCCGCGAAGCCGGACCAGTCGGCCGTGGTCAGATCCTCGACAGCGAACCCTTCCGCATCCGCCTGCATGCGGCTGGAGACGCTGTCGTCCCACAGCACGGGCAGGGCTCCCCCGGCCCGGAGCGCGCGCGCGGCCGTGAGCCCCGACCTGCCGAGGCCGAAGACCGCGATCCTCCGCCCTTCGAAGCCGGGGACCGGGATCATGGCGTCAGCGCAGCTTGAGGGTGGCGAGGCCGGCGAGCGCCAGCATGGCCGCGACGATCCAGAAGCGGATCACCACGGTGGACTCCGGCCAGCCCATTTTCTCGAAGTGGTGGTGGATCGGGGCCATCAGGAAGATGCGCTTGCCGGTGGCCTTGAAGTAGGCGACCTGGATCATCACCGAGGCGGCCTCGACCACGAACAGGCCGCCGACGATGCCGAGGACCAGCTCGTGCTTGGTGGCGACGGCGATGGCGCCGAGCGCGCCGCCGAGGGCGAGGGAGCCGGTGTCGCCCATGAAGATCTTGGCCGGCGGGGCGTTGTACCAGAGGAAGCCGACACCGCCGCCGATGATGGCGGCGAGAAAGATAGCCAGCTCGCCCGCGCCCGGCACATGATGGATCCCGAGGTAGTCGGAGAAGATGAAGTTGCCGGCCAGGTAGGAGATGATGCCGAAGGCGGCGGCCGCCATCATCACCGGCACGATGGCCAGCCCGTCGAGACCGTCGGTCAGGTTCACGGCGTTGGAGAAGCCCACGATCGTGAAAGCGGCGAACGCGACGTAGAACCAGCCGACGTTGAGCAGCACCGCCTTGAAGAAGGGAAAGGCGATCGAGGTCTCGAGGCCGGGCGAGGTCGGCGAAGCCTTCATCCAGAGCACCGTCAGGACGCCGGCGATCACCGACACGATGGTCTGGGCGACGAGCTTCTGCTTCGAGGTGAGGCCGGCCGAGGTCTGTTTCGACACCTTGGCGTAGTCGTCGATGAAGCCCAGCACGCCGAAGGCCGCGGTGACCAGCGAGACGATCCAGATGTAGGGGTTGGTCAGGTCGCCCCAGAGCAGCACCGCCACCGCGATGCCGGCGAGGATCATCAGCCCGCCCATGGTCGGGGTGCCGACCTTCGACAGGTGGGTGACGGGACCGTCGGAGCGGATCGGCTGGCCCTTGCCCTGCTTGACCCGCATCCAGGCGATGAAGCGGCTGCCCATGGCGACGGCGACGATCATGGCCGTGGCCATGGCCAGCGCCACCCGGACGGTCTGGTACTGGACCAGGTTCAGCAGCGGATAATCCTGCGCCACGTCGGCGTAGTAGAGATAGAGCAGGTAGAACATCAGGCGGCCCCCCCGTCCGCTTGGCCGAGTCCGGCGAGCGCCTTCGCGACGAGCGAGGCCCTGGAGCCGTTCGATCCCTTGACCATGACCACGTCGCCGGGCGCGACCAGCGCCGCCGCCTCCACCGCCAGCTCGGCCGCCGACGCGCGCCACAGACCTCGCCTCTCAGGCGGAAGCACGTCGTGCAGGCGCATCATCTCGGGGCCGGCCGTGTGCACGAGGTCCAGCCCCGCCTCCCCGATCGGGCCGGCCAGCCCCTCGTGCAGGGCGCGGGACTGATCGCCCAGTTCCAGCATGTCGGTGAGCACCACGACGCGCCGCGCGCCCACGGCCACCGGACGGGCGCCGAGGCTGCGGAAGCCGGCGGCCATCGACAGCGGATTGGCGTTGTAGCTCTCGTCGACGAGGGTGAAGGCGCCGCCGGGCGCGTGGACCACCGTGGTCTGGCCCCGCCCCGCCAGCGGCCGGAAATCCGCCAGCGCGGCCAGCGATGTCTCAAGCGGCACGTCGAGCGCACCCAGCATCAGCAGGACGCACAGGCTGTTCATGCCCCAGTGGAACCCCGACTGGGCGAGCGGGAAGTCGAGGGGCCGGCCGAACAGCTCGGCCGTCACCCGCGCCCCCTGCCCGTTCGGACGGAAGTCGATCAGGCGAGCGTCGCTGCCGGCGCTGGTGCCGAAGGTGAGGGGGCGCGCGCCGGCGCGGCGGGCGGCGGCGTCAAGCACGACGGCGAAGGCCACGTCGCCATTGAGGACGGCCGTGCCGCCCTCGGCCAGCCCTTCGAAGATGGAGGCCTTCTCGGCCGCCACGCCCGCCTCGCCGTTGGCGAAGGCCTCGATGTGCACCGGGCCCACCGTGGTCACGCAGGCGGCGTGAGGATGCACCATGCGCGACAGCGGCGCGATCTCGCCGGGCGCGTTCATGCCGATCTCGAAGACCGCGCGCTCGACCCCGCGTGTCATGCGGGCCAGCGTCAGGGGCACGCCGATGTGGTTGTTGTAGCTCTTGATCGAGGCGTGGGCGGGTCCCGCCAGGTCGAGGCCGGCCTTGATCGCCTGGGTGACGCTGGTCTTGCCGACGGAGCCGGTCACGGCGCCCCGGCGCACGTGCGGCGCGCGCTCCCGGGCCGCGACGCCGAGGGCCTCGAGCGCCTTCAGGGTGTCGCCCTCGACCACCACGCAGGGGCCGCCCGCGACGGGCCGGTTCGTCAGCGCGCCCGCCGCGCCGGCGGCGAAGGCCGCGGCGGCGAAGTCGTGGCCGTCGCGCGCGCCCTGCAGCGCCACGAACAGGTCGCCCGGCGCGATCTCGCGGCTGTTGTAGGTGACGCCGGCCGCCTCGAAGGGCGCGCCGGACAGCGCTCCTCCGACAGCGGAGGCGATCTCCGCGGAGGTCCAGAGGGGAGTGGCGTCAGGCATGGATGCGCAGGGCTTCGGCGGCTTCGGTGGCGTCGTCGAAGGGGTGAGTCACGCCGCCGACGATCTGTCCCTGTTCATGCCCTTTTCCGGCGATCACCACCACATCCCCGTCACGCATCATCGACACCGCGAGGTGGATGGCGCGGCGGCGGTCGCCGACCTCCTGCGCGTCGGGGCATCCGGACAGGACGGCGCGGCGGATTTCAGCCGGATCCTCCGAGCGCGGATTGTCGTCTGTGACGATGGCGACGTCGGCCAGCCGCGCGGCGGTCTCGCCCATCAGCGGGCGCTTGGCGCGGTCGCGGTCGCCGCCGGCGCCGAAGACCACGATCAGGCGGCCGGTCGCGTGGGGACGCAGTGCGCGCAGCACCGTCTCCAGTCCGTCGGGGGTGTGGGCGTAGTCGACGTAGACCTCGCCGCGGCCGCCGCCCGGGATGCGCTGCATCCGCCCCTGGGCGCCCTCGAGGTGCTCCAGCGCCGCCAGCACCGCCCCCGGCTTCTCGCCTCCGGCGATGCACAGGCCGGCCGCCACCAGCGCGTTCGAGGCCTGGAAGGCCCCGGCCAGCGGCAGCAGGACCTCGTGCGTCTCGCCGCCGGCGGCGATGGTCAGGCGCTGGCCCTCAGGCGTGGCGCGACGGCCGATCAGGGCGAGGTCGCGGCCGCGCTCGCCCACCCCCATCACCCCGAGGCCCGACATGATGCTGGTGGCGGCGAAGCCGGAGTAGGCCTCGGAGTCGGCGTTCAGCACCGCTGTGCGGCCGCGCGGCAGCAGAGCCTCGAACAGGCGGAGCTTGGCGGCCCGGTAGGCGTCCATCGTGCCGTGGTAGTCGAGGTGGTCCTGGGTCAGGTTGGTGAAGGCGGCGGCCTTGAGCGACACGCCGTCGAGGCGGCGCTGGTCGATGCCGTGCGACGAAGCTTCGAGCGCCAGGTGGGTCACGCCGTCGGCCGCGAGGTCGGCCAGCAGGCGGGCGGCGTCGGCGGCGTCGGGGCTGGTCAGGCCGGGACCGGTCAGGGCCCGGTTAACGTTACCCGCCTGCTTCAAAACCCCCAGCGTGCCCATGCTCGCGGAGGTCCGTCCGAGGTGGGCCCAGATCTGCCGGCAGAAGGCGGCGACCGAGGTCTTGCCGTTGGTGCCGGTGACCGCCACGCAGGTGGCCGGCTGGGTTCCGTAGAAGCTGCGCGCGGCGATGGCGTAGGCGCGGCGCACGTCGCCGGAGGTGACCAGCACGGGCGCAAGCGCCGCGTCGGTGTCGGCGGGAGCCAGCACGGCGGCGGCGCCCTGCGACAGGGCCTGGGGGATGAAGGCGCGGCCGTCGGCAGCCGTCCCCGGCAGGGCCACGAACAGGGAGCCGGCGGCGACCTTGCGGCTGTCGGCGGTGACGCCGGTGATCACCGGATCGGCGGGCACGTCGCGGCGCAGCAGCTCGGACAGGCGGACGGCGCTCATCGGCCGTCCCCCGCGACGTCCTCGAAGTCGGGGACCTTCTCGCCCGTCGCCGTGCGGTAAGGGTCGGCGCGGCGCTGGACGCCGAGGAAGGGGGCGATCCGGTCGGCGATGCGGCCGACGGCGGGGGCGGCCACGAAGCCGCCGGTGCGCGGATAGGTCCCGGGCTCGTCGACGAGGATCAGGATGGAATAGCGGCGGGCGTCGAGCGGTCCGTCGGTCGGGAAAACCGCGGCGAAGGTGCCGACCGCGTGGGTCGGGTCGTAGCGGCCGTCGACCAGCTTGTTGGCCGAGCCGGTCTTGCCGCCGACCCGCAGGCCGGGGGCGTCGGCGCGCGTGCCCGAACCGCGCACCACGTTGCGGCGCATCAGCTCCAGCAGGGTCGCCGACGTCTCGGCGGTGACCACCTGGCGCGGCTGGACATCGCGCCGGCCGCCCTTGCGCAGGGTGAGCGGAATGAAGCGCCCGCCATTGGTCAAAGCCCCCATGGCCGCGGTCATCTGCAGCGGGGTGATCATGATGCCGTAGCCGAACGACAGCGAGGCCAGGGTGGAGTCGTCCCACTTGCGCGGCCGGCGCGGGCGGGCCGACTCGTGCAGCTCGATCGGCGCGGCGTCGAGCAGGCCGAAGCGGGTGAAGTAGTCGCGCATCACCTGCGGGCCCATCTCCACCGCCAGGCGCGAGGTCCCGATGTTGGAGGAGTGAAGGTAGACCTCCTCCAGCGTCAGGATCTGGTTGGTGGCGTGGAAGTCGGTGATGCGGCGATTGCCGATCATGAAGGCTTCCGAGGCGTCGAACAGGGTGTCCATGTCGGCCCGGCCGGTGTCGAGGCCGGCGGCGACGGTGAAGGTCTTGAACACCGAGCCCATCTCGTAGTGGGCCGAGGTGGCGCGGTTCAGGCCCTCGCTGGTCGGCCAGCTGGCCATGCCGAGGATTTCGCCGGTCTGGACGTCGGCGACGATGCCGACGGCGCCCTTGGCCTGGGTCTCGGTGGCGGCCGCGGCCAGCTCGTTCTCCAGCACCCCCTGGACCCGCAGGTCGATCGACAGCGGGAAGGCCTCGCCCTTCTCGCCCGCGGCGCGAATGTCCTCGTTGAAGGCCAGCTCGGCGCCGGTGATGCCGACGCCGCCGCCGTCGGCCGCGCCGACCACGTGCCGGGCCGAGCGCCCCAGCGGATAGACGCGGCGATCCTCGGGCTCGAAGGTCACCCCGCCCAGCGCCAGGGCATGCACCGCGGCCTTCTCCTGCGGCGTCAGGCCCGGCAGGACGATCAGCCGCCGCTCGCCGTTCAGCACCCGGTTCAGGCGGGCCATGGAGACCCGCGGCAGGGCCCGCTTGATCTGGCGGGCGGCCAGCCGCCGGTCCCAGACCTCGTCCGGATCGATGTAGAGGCCGTAGTGAACGATGTTGGTGGCGAGCAGGGCGCCGTTGCGGTCGACCAGATCCGCCCGGGTCATGGCGAAGGGATGATGCGCCGAGCCGCCGCCGCCCTGCGGCGCCAGCAGGGCCGCGCGGGCCGCGCCGAGACCGAGGCAGACGAAGACCAGGCTGAAGACCGCGAGGATCAGGAAGATGCGGACGCGGGTGTCCTCTTCCGGCCGCGCATCGGCGCGGGCGCGCCCGAACGAGTGCTCGACCCACCACATGGCCTCGGCGAGCCAGCGCCATGACGGCAGCCGCGGGCGGGCGCTCCAGCGCGGGCCGGGCGCGGGCCGGTCCCAGGCGTGGGGGTCGTGGACGCTCATTGAGCCGCCTCCCCTTGGGCCGGGGGCGGCGCCTCGACCGTCACGGGGGCGGCCGGAGCGGCGGGAGCCGCGACTACGGGCGCGGGCTCGGCCTCGGGGAGCGGGGCGATGGCGGGCAGCTGGTCGACGCCCGCCTGCCGGTGGACATCCACAGGGACCAGACCGGCGCCACGCGACAGGGACTCCAGCCGCGCCGGCTGCTCGAGCCGCGCGACCTCGGCCCGCAGAAGCCGCACGCGGCGGCCGTTCTGGGCGATCTGGCGCTCGAGGTCGGCGATCTCGGAGCCCGTGCGGGCCGCGGCGGCCTTGGCGACATAGACCGAGAAGACCATCGCGGCGACCAGCAGGACGCCGATGATCTCGATCCAGCGCACGCCCCGGACCTTCCAGGCGAACAGCCGTTGCAGGGGAGCGGTCAGAACGCTCATGCGGCGATCCTCCCCCACGCGGCCGCCTCGGTGCGGACGGCGGCGCGGAGCTTCGCCGAGCGCGCCCGCGGATTGACCTCGCGCTCGGCGTCGCCGGCCTCGCGGGCGCCCTTGAACCTCAGCACGAAGCTGGGCTTGCGCAGCTCGACGGCGACCGGAGCGTGACGCGACCCGCCGGGCGCCGCGCCGCTCCGCTCGGTCAGGAAGGCCTTCACGATGCGGTCTTCGAGGGAATGAAAGGTGACCACAGCCAGCCGGCCGCCCGGCGACAGGGTCGCCTCGGCCGCCTCAAGACCGGCGCGCAGCTCGCCCAGCTCGTCGTTGACGGCGATGCGCAGCGCCTGGAACACCCGGGTGGCCGGGTGGATCGGCGCGCCGCGGCGGCCGCCCAGCGCCTTCTCGACGACCTCGGCGAGATCGAGCGTGCGCTCGAACGGTTTCTCGGAACGACGGCGGAGGATGGCCGTCGCCACACGGCCCGACTGCCGCTCGTCGCCGTAGAGCTTGAAGATGTGGGCCAGCGGCCCGTGCTCCCAGGTGTTGACGACGTCGGCCGCGCTCTCGCCCTCGCCCGACATGCGCATGTCCAGCGGACCGTCGCGCATGAAGGAAAAGCCGCGCTCGGCCTGGTCCAGCTGCATGGACGACACGCCGATGTCGAACACCACGCCGTCCAGCCGGGTCTCGCCGCTGTCGGCGAAGGCCTCGGCCAGACCCGAGAAGGGCGTCCGCACGAGGCGGAAGCGGTCCGGGTAGTCGCGCGCGACAGCGTCGGCGTAAGGCTGCACCGTCGGGTCGCGATCCAGCGCGATCACCGTGGCGCCGGTCTCGAGGATGGCGCGGGTGTAGCCGCCGGCGCCGAAGGTGGCGTCGATGACGACGTCGCCGGGCTTCGGCTCAAGCGCCTCGAGCACCTCGGCGAGCAGGACGGGCGCGTGCGGGCTCATGCCCCCTCCCCCGTCGGCCGCGCGGCACGGGCGCGCCGGGCCGCCTCGCCGCGCTCGCGCACCGCCTGACGCGCCAGCAGGCGGCGTTCCTCGCGGCGAGCGTTCCAGCGCGCGCGATCCCAGATCTGGAAGCGTGAACCCAGGCCGACGATAACCACGTCCTCGGTCAGCCCCGCCTCCTGGCACAGGCCCTCCGGCAGGGTGATGCGGCCGCCGCCGTCGTAGGCCAGCGGGCGCTGGCCGGCGAAGAAGGTCTCCTCAAGCGCTGTGCGCTGGTCGTCGCCGAACGGCAGCTCCTCGATCATGGTGACGTATTCGGCCATCAGCTTGTCGCCCCCGGCCTCGAGGCAGTCGGACTCGATCGAGAAGAAGCAGAACACTCCGTGCTCCGCGCCGTTGTCGGCCGTGCGGAACTCCTGCGGGATCAGCAGACGACGCTTGCCGTCCAGTTGTTTCTCAAAGGTCGAGAGAAACACGCCCTGCCCAACTCGGACCCTTCGGTCCGCCCCTCTGATCCCGATCCACGCGACGCACGCCGCGCCCCAAACCCGGCTGGATTGGGATAGCATGGGATCAAATGGGCGACAATGGGATTAGTTGACGCCCGTTAACTGTCACGCCTGGCGCGAAACAAGCTTCCGGACGGAACATACATAGAACATCGAAAGTATAGACAGGCTGGGGACAACGCAGTTTTCAGCCTGATCGACAGCGGGTTAAGGCGGGGGAAATCACCAGCCGACGCCTAGGCGAAGCGCCCAAGCCGGTGGCGCCCAGGTGAGAAGGAAAAATGCCAGACGGCCTGTAAGCCGGGTTCTGTTCCCGCCGAAGCGGGCGACGATCATTCCTCTGGACCGGCCATTGCTGACCGGCTCTCGCGACCTACCCGGACGCCTCGGGCGGTGAACCCTGCGGGCGAACCCGCGCGACGCCCCTATTCGGTCTTGCTCCAGGCGGGGCTTGCCATGCCGGTCCTGTCGCCAGTCCCGCGGTGGGCTCTTACCCCACCCTTTCACCCTTCCCGGCCTCGCGAGGCCGGAGGTTTGCTTTCTGTGGCGCTATCCCTCGGGTCGCCCCGGGCGGAGGTTATCCGCCGCCTTTTCACCGTGGAGCCCGGACTTTCCTCGACGGGGCGAACCCCGCCGCGACCGCCCGGCCGTCTGGCAGGCCCTAGGTGGGCTCTTCGGAGGGCGAGGTCAACGTCCTCGGGGCGCCAGAGGCGCCGTAGATCCGGAAGTCGAGAACCTCTCTTCCCGGCGCGTCTCACGCGTGGCCTGTTCGGGCTCAGCCCGCCGGCCAGACTCGCCGTGGGGAGAGCCAACCGCCCTTACGACAGAACTCCGGTCACGCTTTCCGCGGTCGCCAGCTGCAGCACGCCCATCAGGGTGGCGCGGGTCTCGCCGTCGGCGACCCCGTCGACCTTCGCCGGACGCCAGTGACGCTGGAAGGCCTCGACGGTCAGCCGGGTCTCGTCGTCGTAGTCGCCGCCGGGCTGCAGGCCGTATCCGAGACGGTGCAGGCCGGCGCGGAGCACGATCACGCCCAGCCCGTCGTCGCCGGGGGACAGCGGCGCGCCGAGGGCGGCGATGCGCTCTTCGGCCGGCTCGAACCATAGACCGTGGCCCTCCGCTGCGAGCCGCTTCCACGGAAAGCGCTCGCCGGGATCCTGCTTGCGGTCCGGCGCGAGGTCGGAATGTCCGATGATGCGCGCGTCGGGAATGGTCCAGCGGCCGCGGATGTCGGCGACCAGCTCCAGCACCGCCGCCACCTGGGCCTCGGGGAAGTCGCGATAGCCGAACTCGTGGCCAGGATTGACGATCTCGATGCCGATCGACGCCGCGTTGCAGTCGGTTTCGCCCTGCCAGACGCCGCGCCCCGCATGCCAGGCCCGTCGTTCCTCCGGCACCAGCCGCAGGATGGAGCCGTCCTCGTCGACGACGTAGTGGGCCGAGACCTTCGCTTCGGGATCGCACAGCCGGGCGATAGCCGGGGCGGCGGTCTCCATGCCCGTGTAGTGCAGCACCAGCATGTCCGGCGGACCGCGGCGAGCGTCGAAGTTGGGGGAAGGGAGGTCCCGGACGGCCTGCACGACTCCGCCCTTACCGGCCCGTCCGCTCCCAGCCGTAGGCGACCCAGGCGCCGTCGACCTTGCGGGCTTCGATGACGTCGTCGGCGCGACGGCCGCGGCGGCTCACCGTGCGCCGCGCGCGCACCGCCAGACCGGCGAAGAACACCAGCACGGCGGCGATCAGGGCGATCACGGCCACCGCAGCGGCGGTCACCACCGCAAGCACGGCGCCGACAGCCATGGCTGCGAGGGTGGCCACCAGGCCGCCCAGCCACATCACGGGGCCGAGCAGGCCGCCGGAAGCGCGGCGCGAACCGGGGCCGACGTGAGCGAACAGCAGGCGGTCAGACTGGGTCATGGCGTTACCTTCAGCGGCGCTGCCTATAACGCCGAAGCTCCAATGTCGGTCCATCGCGATGAACGGTCAATGAGCGACGGCTTCACAGGCGAGTGTGCGTCAGTACGGCTGGTCGGCCAGAACGGACGCGCCCGAGGCCCGCGCCCGCTCGGTCCGGATGCGGCGAACCGCCGCCTCCGCCGCCGGATCGTTCATGACGCCGCCGATGCCGACCAGCACCCGCGCCGCCTCGCCGGACACGCCGAACATCTCTGACAGGGCCTCGAACGGCGATTCCGGCGTCGGGAACCGCTTGAAGCGCACCGACTCCTCGTCCGGGATGCGCGCCAGCTGACGCGCCTTGGCGATGGCCTCCTCCAGGCCGCCCAGTTGATCGACGAGGCCGAGTTCGCGCGCCTGCGCCCCCGTCCACACACGACCGCGGGCGATCTCGCGCACGCGCGCCGGCGGCAGGCGCCGGCCGGTGGAGACCCGGGTGATGAACTCCTCGTAGGTCCGGTCGATCGAGGCCGCGAAGGCCGCCCGTTGCTCGGCGGTGAACGGCTCTGACGGCGAGAAGGCGCCGGCGTAGTCGCCGCCGACGCTGAGATGGCGCATGTCGACGCCGAAGCGGCCGAGGGCGTCGGCGAGAACGAACTTGCCGCCGAACACGCCGATCGACCCGGTCAGGGTGGTCGGCTGCGCCACGATCCAGTTGGCTTCCGAGCTGATCCAGTAGCCGCCGGAGGCGGCATAGTCGCCCATGGAGACCACCACAGGCTTGCCGGCCGCCTTGGCCGCCCGCACGGCGGCGAGTATCTGCTCCGAGGCCTCCGGCGAGCCGCCCGGCGAGGAGACGCGGAACACGATGGCCTTCACGGCCCGGTCCTCGACGGCGTCGTAGAGCGCCTCGGCGAGGTCGTCGGAGCGGATGTTCGACCCGCCGCCGAACGGATCGGCGCCGCCGCCCGTGCCGGTCATGATGGCGCCCTCGCCGCCGACGATGGCGATGGCGTTGCGACCCGAGCCGCTGCGCTCGCCCTTCGCGGAGGCATAGTCCCCGAACTCGATGATCTCGGCGCCGCGGCCGGCCCGGCGCCGGGCCACCGCCTCGGCCGCCTCGCCCAGGCCGCCCTTGTCGCTCAGCCCGCGCGGCAGGGGCG
>JAFAEC010000029.1 GCA_023424215.1 Pseudomonadota bacterium | reverse complement strand
GCGCCGCGCCGCGCGGCCCATCGGGCGGGGGAGGGGGGGGAGCCTCGGCCCAGCTGGCGGCGCATCCCGTCGCCGCGCCGGCCGCCCTGCCCGACCCGCAGTCGTTCGAGGCGGTGGTCGCCCTGATCGGCGAGAAGCGCGAGGTCGGCCTGCAGATGGACGTGCAGCGCTACGTCCGCCCGGTCGCCTTCAAGCCCGGGGCCATCACCTACGAAAGCGTCGAGGGCGCCCCGGTCGATCTCGCCCGCAAGCTGGCCTCGCGCCTCAAGGACTGGACCGGCCGCACCTGGCTGATCGCCGCCAACGGCCAGGGCGGCGGCGAGACCATGATCGAGGTCGACCGCCGCAAGCGCGCCGAGGAGCGTGCCGCCGTCGAGGCGGACCCCTTCGTGTCGGCCGTACTGGAGGCCTTCCCGGGGGCGAAGATCGGCGAGATCAGGACGCTGGCCGCGCCGGTGGAGCTGCCCGTGATCCCGGACGAGGCGGACGAGGACTGATCCGCTCCCTCGGCGGATGCAGGCGGACGGAAGTCCCACAGGAGATGCAGATGGCGCGCAGAGACTTCGACCCGGCGACCGTCACACCCGATGGACGTCCCGCGGCCAAGGCCGTGCTGTTCGATCCGGCCGCGGAAGGTCCGTGGCGCGGGTCCCTGAACGGCGTGGTTCTCGGCGGACAGAACACCGTGCTGGCCTACGGCACCGACACCGTCGGCGCGGGGCCGAGGCTGCACGTCCACCCCTACGACGAGACCTTCATCATCATCGAGGGCCGGGCCCGCTTCTTCGTCGGGGATTCGACGCTGGACGCGAGCGCCGGCGAGGTGGTGTTCGGGCCGGCGGGCGTGCCGCACCGGTTCGAGAATCTCGGCCCGGGCCGGCTTCAGACCATCGACATCCATCACTCGCCGACGTGGATCCAGACGGATCTGGACGCGGACTAGAGGATCTCCGCCGCCTCCTCGAACGTCAGCCGGGGCGAGCGCGGCCACAGGTTCTCGTCGGTGCCGTAGCCGAGGTTGACGATGAAGTTCGGCTCCACCGCCGAGTTCGGGAAGAACTCCGCCTTCACGCCGTCCGGATCGAAGCCCGACATCGGACCGACGTCGAGGCCCAGCGCGCGGGCGGCCATGAGGAAGTAGCCGCCCTGCAGCGAGCTGTTGCGGAAGGCGCTCTCGCGGCGCGCGGCCTCGTCTGCGAACCAGTCCTTCGCGCCCGGGGCGTGCGGGAACAGCCGGGGCAGGGTGTCGGGGAAATCGAGGTCCATGCCGACGATGACGTTCACCGGCGCCTGCAGGGTCTTGGCCTGGTTGCCTTCGCTCATCAGCGGGATCAGCCGCGCCTTGGCCTCCGGTGAGGTGACGAAGACGAAGCGCGCCGGCGTGTTGTTCACCGCCGTGGGCCCGAACTTCGTCAGGTCGTACAGCCTGCGCAGCAGGTCGCCGGAGACCGGCCGGTCGGACCAGGCGTTGCGGGTGCGCGCCTCGGTGAACAGCTGGGCCAGCGCCGGCTCGGCCAGTGGGGTGTCGCGGGAGGAAAGGGCGTCGAAAGCCATGGGAGCATCGTCCGGATTGAAACAGCAACAAGTGCTGTATCAATTAGGAGGTCGCGGCCCGCGCGCCAGAGGGTCTGGAACAAATTCTGTTGCAGATCGCCGCCACGGCCGCGCCGGGCCCCCTGTCGCACGCGCGCGGAACCGCCTATCTAGAGGCCATGAAAGACCTCAACTCCCTGATGCAGCAGGCCCAGGCGATGCAGCAGCGACTGCAGGACGCCCAGGCGAAAATGGCCGAAAGCGCCGCCACCGGCACCTCCGGCGGCGGCCTCGTCTCGATCGCCCTCAAGGGGCCGGGCGAGGTCGTCTCGGTGACCATCGACGACAGCCTGATGGTCCCCGGCGAGGGCGAGATCCTCGCCGACCTGATCGTCGCCGCCCATGCCGACGCCAAGCGCAAGCTGGACGAGGTCAACGCCGCCCTGATGCGCGAGGCGGCCGGCCCGATGGCGGGGATGAACATCCCCGGCATGCCCAAGCTGTTCTGACGACGCGCGCGTGGCCGCCTCCGCCGGACCCGAGATCGAGCGGCTGATCTCGCTGCTCGCCAAACTGCCCGGCATGGGGCCGCGCTCGGCCCGCCGGGCGGCTCTGGCCCTGCTGAAGAAGCGCGAGCAGTTGCTGGTCCCGCTGGCCGCCTCCCTGCAGGAGACCGCCGACAAGGTCGTGTCGTGCAGCGTCTGCGGCGCGCCCGACACCCGCGATCCCTGCTCGATCTGCTCGGACGGATCGCGCGACAACGGCCTGATCTGCGTGGTCGAGGAGGCGGGGGCGCTGTGGGCCATGGAGCGGTCGGGCGCCTTCCGCGGCAAGTACCATGTGCTGGGCGGCCTGCTCTCGGCCCTCGACGGCGTCGGCCCCGACGCCCTGCGGGTGGCCGAGCTGGTCGGCCGGGTGAGGGGCGGCGAGGCGAAGGAGGTCGTTCTGGCCCTGCCCGCCACCGTCGACGGCCAGACCACGGCCCACTACCTGGCCGAGCGCCTCGCCGGGGCCGGCGTCGAGATCACCTCGCTGGCCCGCGGGGTGCCTGTCGGCGGCGAGCTGGACTGGCTGGACGACGGCACCATCGTGCAGGCGCTGCGGGCCCGGCGGCCGGCCTGAGGACAAGCGCTATATCCCGGCGGCTACAAGCGCGACATCCCGGGTCGACAGCGTCGATATGCGCGACAATGGGGATACGGCTCCGTTCAGGACGCCGCCGCGACGCGGCGCCTGCGTCCGGAACTGACGTAGGGGGCGAATAGCCTGCCCTCCGGTGGTGAACGATGTGGAGCGCCCTGTGACGAAGGCTTGGGAGGCGTTCGAACGCGGCCGCCAGCATTGGCGGACCCCGGACGGCCTGCGGTTTCTCTGCCGCGTGGCGACGCGACGCGACTCCCGGTAAGGAACGGAGCATGAACGCCCTTCTGCCCGTGATCTCCGTCCTGACCCTCGTCGCCGCCGCGGCGGCCGTGGTCGTCTCCAGCCTCGCCCTGCAGGCCGCGCGCCGCGCTGCCCGCTCCGGCGAGGACGACCGGCTGCTGGCCGCGCTCAGCCGGGAGATGGCCGGCCTGCGCGCCGAGGCGGGGCAGAACGCGGCCACCCAGCGACAGGAGCTGCAGGGCGCGCTCAAGGCCCTGAGCGACAGCCTCGATCAGCGGGTCGGCGGGCTGGCCGCCAACCTGACCACCCATTTCACCGGCTTCGCCGAACTGCAGCAGAAGATCGGCACGGACCTCGCCGACGGCCAGCACAAGCGGCTGTCGGAGACCAACCAGACGGTGTTGAAGCTGGTCGAGACCCTGCAGCAGCAGCAGGCCGAGGGCCGCAAGGCCATGGGCGAGGAGCTGGAGAAGGTCCGCGCCGTGCTGACCGCCAACATGGAGCAGCTGCGCAAGGAGAACGAAGCCAAGCTGGAGCAGATGCGGGCGACCGTCGACGAGAAGCTGCAGTCGACCCTCGACCAGCGGCTCGACGCCAGCTTCAAGCAGGTCTCGGACCGGCTGGAGTCGGTGCAGAAGGGGCTTGGCGAGATGCAGACGCTGGCCACCGGCGTCGGCGACCTGAAGCGGGTGCTGACCAATGTGAAGTCTCGCGGCACCTGGGGCGAGGTCCAGCTCGGCGCCCTGCTCGAGGACACCCTCAGCGGCGAGCAATACGCCGCCCAAGTAGCCATCCGCCCGCGCAGCCCCGAGCGCGTCGACTTCGCCGTGCGCCTCCCGGGCCACGACGACCAGGGCCAGGTCTGGCTGCCCATCGACTGCAAATTCCCGCACGAGGACTACCACCGTCTGCTGGCCGCGCAGGAGTCCGCGGACCCGGCCGCCGTCGAGCTCGCCGGCAAGGCGCTGGAGAAGGCGGTGACGGCCCAGGCGAAGTTGGTGGCGGACAAATACATCCACCCGCCGCACTCGACAGACTTCGCCTACCTCTACCTGCCGACCGAGGGGCTGTTCGCCGAAATAGTGCGCCGCGACGGCTTCGTCGCCGAACTGCGGGCGAAGTATCGGGTCGAGGTGGCGGGGCCCAGCAACCTGACCGCCCTGCTCAACAGCCTGCGGGTCGGCTTCCGCTCGCTGCAGATCCAGAAGAAGTCGAGCGAGGTGTGGACCGAGCTGGGCAAGGTGAAGACCGCGTTCGAGCGCTACGGCGACGCCCTGCACGCCGTCGACAAGAAGCTGGACGAGGCCAAGAACAAGGTTTCCGACGTCAGCCGCAAGCACACGGCGGTGATCCGCAGCCTGCGCAATGTCGAATCCGTACCCCTCCCGGGCGGCGAGCCCGCCGCCGAGCGGCTGATCAGCCTCGACGAGGACGTCGCGGCCGAATGATAGACAAGCACGCTTGACATCATCGAGATCGGCCGGGTAAAGCGTCCTTGTCATTTCGACAAGGATGTTTGCCTGCCATGGCCCAAGGTCTCAAGCGCGTCGCCCTCTACACCCTGCTTGGCTTCCTCGCCCTTGTGGCGCTGGTCGTTGTCGCGATGGTCGTCGTCGGATTTTTCGTCGCCCGGCTATCGGCGCAGGGCGCCGAGGTCGACGTCGAGCGGATCGCCTTCTGGATCTCGACCGGCGTCGCCGTGGTGAGCATGAGCGGGGCCATGGCCATCACCATCGGCTGGATGCGCGCCATCGACGAGGCGGCGCGCGAAGCCCACAAGTCGGCCTGGTTCTGGGGCGGCTGCGGCGGCATGGCGGTGGGCGGCGTCCTCGTCATTCTCGCCTCGACACCACACGCGGCCGCCTTGCAGCTGCCGTCCTGGTTCGGCGAACGCACCGACCCGGCCGCCTACATGGCCACCGGCGCCGCCATCCTCGCCCTGCTCATGGTCGCCGGCTACACCCTCGCCTGGGCGTGGTGGTGGTGGCGGCGCCGGTGAGGGCGGCCCGATGAACAACCGTCTCAAGGTGCTGCGCGCCGAGCGCAACTGGAGCCAGGCCCATCTGGCCGAGGCGCTGGGGGTGTCGCGCCAGACCGTCAACGCGCTCGAGACCGGGCGCTACGACCCCTCACTGCCGCTGGCCTTCCGGATCGCCCGGGTGTTCGGCCAGCCCATCGAATCCATCTTCTCCGACGAGGAAACCGCCGCATGACCTTCCGCCCGCTCCGCCTCGCCGCCGGCGTCGCCCGCGCCGCCCTTGGGACCGCCCTGGGCCTGGGCCTCGCCGCCGCCATCGCCTTCCAGCCGGCGGAGGCCTTCGCCCAGGCGACGGCGGCGGCCCCCGCGCCGGCCGCCGTCGAGCTGCCGGCCATCCCGCGCGCCGACGGGACCGGACCCGCCCTGTGGGTGGTCCGCGACGCCGACTCGACCATCTACCTGTTCGGCACCGTCCACATGCTGCGCCCGACCACGGCCTGGGGATCGGAGCGCGTCGAGCGCGCCTTCGCCGAGGCCGACGAGCTGTGGCTGGAGATCTCCAACCCCGACGACCAGGCCGCCCTCGTGCCGCTGATCCAGCAGCACGGCGTCGACCCGAGCCAGCGCCTGTCGCTGAAGCTGTCGTCGGGCGAACTGACCCTGTTCGACAATGCGGCCCGGATGATCGGCGCCAACGCCGTCGCCATGGACAACCTGCGGCCCTGGCTGGCCGCCCTGACCCTGTCGATCGCGCCGCTGCAGCGCGCCGGCTACGACCCGCAGTCGGGGGTGGAGCTGATCCTCAAGGCCCGCGCCGAGGCGGCCGGCAAGCCGGTCAAGGGCTTCGAGACCATCGACAAACAGGTGCGCATCCTCGCCGGCTTCCCCGAGGCCGACCAGATGGCCTTCCTGACCAGCACCCTCGACGCCTTCGAGGACGCCCCGGTCGAGCTGGACCGGCTGGTCGAGGCCTGGGCCCGCGGCGACGTCGCCGTGATCGAGGAGCTGGGCGTCGGCGACATGCGCGAGGAGAGCGAGGAGATCTACCAGGCCCTGCTGGTGCGCCGGAACGCCGACTGGGCCGGCCAGATCCAGCAGCTGCTGGCCGGCGAGGGCACAGCCTTCGTCGCCGTCGGCGCCGCCCACCTCGCCGGCGACGACAGCGTGCAGAGCCTGCTGGAGCAGCGCGGCGTGAACGTCGAGACGGTGCAGTAGGGGAAAGGCTGGAGCGGGCAGCGGGAATCGAACCCGCACGAAAAGCTTGGGAAGCTTTCAGGCTACCACTACATCATGCCCGCGGAGCCGGACGCAGATTTAGGGCGAACGGCGGAAAGCATCAAGCGGGGCGGCTCCGGAAGGGCCGCCCCTTTTCGCGTCGTCAGTCGGCGCGGTGAACGATCACCCCGTCGACCACGGTCAGGGTGGCCTCGCCCTCGAGGATGTCGGCGGGCGGAGCCGTCATCAGGTCGACGTCGAAGGCGGTCAGGTCGGCGCGCTTGCCGATCTCGATCGTGCCCAGCTCGGCCTCGCGGAAGCTGGCGTACGCCGGCCAGAGGGTGAACATCTTCAGCGCGGTGGCGCGGTCGACGGCCTCCTGCGGCCGCCAGTCGGGGCCCTGGAAGCCCTGCAGGTCGGCGCGGGCGACGGCGGCGTAGAACTCGATCAGGGGAGAGCCGCGCTCGACCGGGGCGTCCGAGCCGCCGACGACGATGACGCCGCGGTCGACCAGGCTGTGCCAGGCGTAGGCCCCGTCCAGCCGGGCGTCGCCGAGGCGCGCGGGGGCGAAGTGCAGGTCGCCGATGGCGTGGCTGGGCTGCATCGAGGCGATGATCGGCAGGTCGACGAACCAGTGATAGTCGCCCGGGCGCAGGATCTGGGCGTGCTCGATGCGCCAGCGCACGTCGGCGCCGTTGGGGCGGTCGGCCGGGGCCACGCCGGCCAGCGCCTGCTGGTACCACTCCGCCACCGAGGCGTTGCCGCGGTCGCCGATGGCGTGGGTGGCGATCTGGATGCCGGCGCGCAGGGCCTGCTGGTACAGCGGCACGATCTCCTGTTCGCCGATCTGCATCAGGCCGGTGGTGTCGGGCCGGTCGGCATAGGGCTGGAACAGGGCCGCGCCGCGCGAGCCCAGCGCCCCGTCGGCGTAGTATTTGACCGCCCGGGTGATCACCCGCCCGTCGGCCACGCTGCGCGGGCCGGAGGCGAACAGGGCCTGGGCCCCGTCGGGGGTGACGCTGTTGTAGACGCGCAGGGGCGCCTCGCCCGCCTCGGCCATCTGCTCCAGCAGGGGAATGTCGCGCCACGGGGTGCTCATGAAGTGGATGCCGGTCCAGCCGTATTCGGCCTCGACGCGGAAGCCGGCGCGGTAGGCTTCGCGCAGGGCCTCGGGGTCGGCCTGGGGCATCAGGCCGGCGACCAGCTGCTCGGCGGCGTCGACCAGCAGGCCGGTGGGGCGGCCGGCCTCGTCCTTGAGGATTTCGCCGCCCGAGGGCGCGGCCGTGGCGGCGTCGATCCCGGCGGCGGCGAGGGCCGCGGAGGAGGCGACCACGGCGTGGCCGTCGGCGCGGCCCAGCAGGACGATGCGGCCGGGCGCGGCGGCGTCGAGGTCGGCGGCGGTCAGGAAGCGCGCCTCCGGCCAGTGCGTCTCGATCCAGCCGCGGCCGACGATCGGCCCCTCCGGGTGCGCCTCGGCCCAGGCGGTCAGCCGCGCCATGGCCTCGGCCACCGAGGCGGAGCCTTCGAGGTTGAGGGTCAGTTCGCGCCAGCCGACGCCGTCGAGGTGGGCGTGGCCGTCGGTGAAGCCGGGGAACAGGGCGGCGCCCTTGAGATCCACGATCTCCAGTCCGTCGGCGGCGGGCGCGCCGGCGGCGGGGCCGACGTAGACGATCCGTCCGTCGCGCACCTGCACCACCTCGGCGGTCGGGGCGGCGTCGACGCCGGTGTAGATCGGCCCGCCCCGGATCAGCAGGTTCTGGGCCTCGGCGGACGTGGCCGCCCCGGCGACGAGAAGGGCGAGGAGCAGGGTGCGGCGCATCTGACGGTTCCTGAGACTGGCGGACTTCGGACTCGCCTTAGCACGGCCGGTCCGTCAAGCTCCGGATCTGGAGGAAGGTCATGATCGTCGCCGCCCTGATGTTGTCGACGCTCGCCGCGAGCCCCGATCCGGAGCCGCCGCGGGCCGAGCTGTGCCTGGCCCATGTCGAGGCGATGATCGCCGAGGCCCAGCGCGAGACCGGCATGGTGGCCGGGCCGAGCTGGTTCATCCGCAGCTGGTGGACGGCGCGGCTGCCGGAGGACGAGGCGCAGGGGGCCTGGTCCGAGGAACAACGGCAGGCGTTCGCGGCTTCAATGTCGGCGCGCAAGACCGCCGATCCGGACGCCTACCGGGCCGAACTGCAGTCGTGCGTGGACGAGGCCATCGAGGGCGGCGCCCTGCCCTGAGGAGCGGACATGAAGCTGTTCACCATCGGCTATGAGGGCGAGCCGCAGGCGGCGGTGATCGACCGGCTGAAGGCGGCGGGGGTCAGGGTGCTGGCCGACGTGCGGGCGGTGGCGGCGTCGCGGCGGGCGGGTTTCTCGAAGACGGTGCTGGGTTCGAGCCTCGCCGAGGCCGGCATCGAATATGTTCACCTGCGCGATCTCGGCACGCCCAAGGCCGGGCGCGACGCGGCGCGGGCCGGTCGCATCGGCGAGATGCGCGAGATCTTCGCCGAGCACATGCAGGAGCCGCCGTCGCAGCTGGCCTTAGAGCGGCTGCGGGAGATCGCCAGGGATCGCCCGACGGCGCTGCTGTGCTTCGAGGCCGACCACGCCGGCTGCCACCGCGCCGTGCTGGCCGAGCGGCTGGCCAGCGAGGACGGGTTCGAGGTGGTGAACCTCTGACCCGTCCCCTGCAGGTTTACGCCGCGGCCTTCTGGCCGGCGAACTTGCCGTAGAAGGTCTCGCCCTTCGCGGCCATGTCGCGCAGCAGCCGGGGCGGGGAGAAGCGGTCGCCGTATTTGGCGGCGTAAGCGTCGGCCTGTTCGACGAAGGCCTTGAGGCCGATCTGGTCGATCATCGTGATCGGGCCGCCGGTCCAGGGCGCGAAGCCCCAGGCGAGGATGGCGCCGACGTCGGCCTCGCGCGGGTCGTCGATGACGCCCTCTTCCCAACAGCGGGCCACCTCGACCGCCTGGCGGTAGAGCAAGCGGCGCTTCTGGTCCTCGACCAGCTCCGGCGTCGACTCGGCGATCTTCACCGGAGCCAGCTCCGCGAGACCCGACCACAGCTTCTTGGGCTTCACGTCGTAGTCGTAGAAGCCCTTGCCGTTCTTGCGGCCGTAGCGGCCCAGCTCCTCGACCATCGTCTGGACGATCTGCGCGCCCGGCAGCGGCTGGTACTTGTCGCCGAGGTCCTCGGCCGTCTGCCTGGCGATCTTGACCGACAGGTCCAGCGCCACGTCGTCGTGCATTTCCAGCGGGCCGCGCGGCATGCCGGTCATGCGCCCGATGTTGTCGATCAGGGCCGGGGCGTAGCCTTCCTCGAGCATGGCCATGCCCTCGGCGACATAGGTGCCGAAGCAGCGCGAGGTGTAGAAGCCGCGGCTGTCGTTCACGACGATCGGCGTCTTGCGGATCTTCATGACGTAGTCGAGCGACTTGGCGAGCGCCTCCTGGCCGGTCTTCTCGCCCATGATGATCTCGACCAGCATCATCTTGTCGACGGGCGAGAAGAAGTGGATGCCGATGAAGTTCTCGGGCCGCGCGCTCGCTTCGGCCAGCCCGCTGATCGGCAGGGTCGAGGTGTTGGAGCCGAACACGGCGTCGGCCGCCAGCTGGGCCTCGGCCCGCTTCGTGACTTCGGCCTTGATCTCGCGGTTCTCGAACACCGCCTCGATGACCAGATCGGAACCCTTGATCAGGTCGTAGTCGGTGGTGGCCGTGACCGAGGCCAGCAGGGCGTCGAACTTCTCCTGGGTCAGCTGGCCGCGCGACAGGCGCTTCTTCAGCAGCTCCTCGACGTGGGCCTTGCCCTTGTCGGCGGCGGCCTGGTCGCGGTCGATGAGGATGGTCTTGATGCCGGCCATGGCCTGCACATAGGCGATGCCCGCGCCCATCATGCCGGCGCCCAGCACCGCGACCTTCTTCGGATCGGATTTCGCCACGCCGGCGGGGCGGACGGCGCCCTTGTCCAGCTCCTGCTTGGACAGGAACAGGGAGCGGATCATGCCCTGCGCCTGCGGCGTCATCAGGGTCTTGATGAAGTAGCGGGTCTCGATGCGCAAGGCGGCGTCCATCGGCACCTGCACGCCCTCGTAGACCGCCTTCATCAGGTTCAGCACGGCCGGATAGTTGCCGTACGACTGCTTGCGCAGCATGGCGTTGCCGACGAGGAAATTCTGGATGCCGGCCGGGTGGTAGGGGCCGCCGCCGGGCAGTTTGAAGGACTTCTCGTCCCACGGTTGTACGGCCTTGCCGCCGCCCTTGATCCACGCCTTCGCGGCCTCGACCTCGCCGCCCCTGGCCACCACCTCGTGGATGATGCCGGCGCCCCTGGCGTCGTTGGGACGGAAGGACTTGCCCTCGCTCATCGCCATCATGGCGGCCTGCACGCCGATCAGGCGGGTCAGGCGCTGGGTGCCGCCGCCGCCGGGGAACAGGCCGACCTTGATCTCGGGCAGGCCGAGCTGGATCTTGGGATCGTCGCCGGCGACGCGATAGTGGCAGGCCAGGGTCAGCTCGAGGCCGCCGCCCAGCGCCAGGCCGTTGATCGCGGCGGCCACCGGCTTGCCGCAAGTCTCGAGCGCGCGGAGCGCCCCGTTCAGCCGCCAGCCGGCGTCATAGGCCGCCTGCAGGTCGGCCCCGCCGAGCATGCCGGAGGCCATGTCGCCGAGGTCGGCCCCGGCGCAGAAGCCCGAGGTTTTGCCCGAGGTCAGCACCGCGCCCTTGATGGCCTCGTCGGTCTTCACCCGCTCGACCCACTCGGGGATCTCGGCCATGACCTGCGAGGTCAGGGTGTTCATCGACCGTCCCGGGACGTCGAAGGTGATCAGGGCGATGCCGTCGGCGTCGACGTCGATCTTGAAGTTTTCCATGGTCATAAGCTCCCGGATCAGACGCGTTCGATGACGGTGGCGGTGCCCATGCCGCCGCCGATGCACAGGGTGATCAGGGCGGTTTCCTTGCCGGTCCGCTCCAGCTCGTCCAGCACGGTGCCGGTGATCATGGCTCCGGTGGCGCCCAGCGGGTGGCCCATGGCGATGGCGCCGCCGCAGACGTTGATTTTGTCGTGCGGGATGTCGAGCGCCTGCATGTAGCGCAGCACCACGGCGGCGAAGGCCTCGTTGAGCTCGTACAGGTCGATGTCGGTCGGCTTCATGCCCAGCTTGCCGAGCAGCTTCTGCGTCACGAACTCGGGGCCGGTCAGCATGATCGAGGGCTCCGAGCCGATCGAGGCGGCGCCGCGGATGCGGGCGCGCGGCTTCAGGCCCAGGGCCTGGCCAGCCTCCAGCGAGCCGATCAGCACCCCGGCCGAGCCGTCGACGATGCCCGAGGAGTTGCCCGGGGTGTGGACGTGGTTGATCCGCTCGACCTCGGGGTAGCGCTGGTTGATGACGGCGTCGAAGGCCATCTCGCCCATCATGGCGAAGGAGGGGTTCAGGGCGCCGAGGGTCTGCATGTCGGTGGCGGGGCGAATGGTCTCGTCGCGGTCCAGCTGGACGAGGCCGAGCTGGTTCTTCACCGGCAGCACGGACTTCGCGAAGCGGCCTTCCTCCCACGAACGGGCGGCGCGCTTGTGGCTCTCTACGGAATACGCGTCGACGTCGTCGCGGCTGAAGCCCCACTTGGAGGCGATCATGTCGGCCGAGACGCCCTGCGGCACGAAATAGGTCGGGAAGGCCGAGGAGGGGTCGACGGGCCAGGCCCCGCCGTCCGAGCCCATCGGCACGCGGCTCATGGCCTCGACGCCGCCGCCGACGGCGAAGTCGGCCTCGCCGGCCTTGACCTTGGCCGCGGCCATGTTCACCGCCTCGAGGCCCGAGGCGCAGAAGCGGTTGACCTGGACGCCGGCGGTGGTTTGGGCCCAGCCGGCGTTGAGCACGGCGGTGCGGGCGATGTCGGCGCCCTGCTCGCCGACCGGCGAGACGCAGCCGAGGATGACGTCGTCGACCTTCGAGGTGTCGAGGCCGTTGCGGTCGCGCAGGGCCTCCAGCACCTGGGTGGCGAGGCTGAGCGCGGTGATCTCGTGGAGGCTCCCGTCCTTCTTGCCCTTGCCGCGCGGGGTGCGGACCGCATCGTAGATGTAGGCGTCGGCCATGGAGAGCTCCTTGGGCTTCGAAGGGAGGGTGCGGTTTCGAAACGCGCTGGTCAGAAACCCTACGTTTACGTCAACGTCAAGTAACAACGGGCGGCGCGGGGCCGCGCGAACGACTCTCAGCTTTGCCGGTCAGCGGAACGGCCGCGCGCTTCACGGCTTTTCTGGCCGAAGTCACATGGAGGAGCCGAGATGGCCCAGAGCTACGAAGAGATGGACGCCATCGCCATGCTGAAGGCGGACCACCGCAAGGTCGAGGAGCTGTTCGAGAAGTTCGAGAACACCAACGGCAAGGCGACCAAGCAGAAGCTGGCCGAGGAGATCTGCCTCGAACTGAAGGTGCACACGGCGATCGAGGAGGAGATCTTCTACCCGGCCTGCCGCGGCAAGATCGAGGAAGACCTGGTCGACGAGGCCTATGTGGAGCACGACGCCGCCAAGGTGCTGATCGCGGTGATCGAGGCCGGCGGCCCGGACGAGGCCTTCTACGACGCCCAGGTCAAGGTGTTGTCCGAGATGATCGAGCACCATGTCGAGGAGGAGGAGAAGCGGGTCGAGGGCATGTTCAGCCAGGCCCGCGCCGCCGGGCTCGACATGGATCTGCTGGCGGACCAGATGCGGGCCCGCAAGCGCACGGCCATGGAGGAGTACCAGGCGGGCAAGGGGTCGATGCCCCGCACTTTCCCCGGCGGCGATGTCGAGAGCGCGCAGGCCGAAGAACCGTTCGGCGACGGGGCCTCGCTCCGCTGAGGCCGGCTGTGCGTCGCGCGTCTTTCGCGGGCGCGGCCCTGCTGCTGTTCGCGGCGGGCTGCGCCGACCC
>JAFAEC010000025.1 GCA_023424215.1 Pseudomonadota bacterium | reverse complement strand
TCGGCTGCGTCATATGTGTATAAGACACTGACCCCGGCGGGGCCGCCGCCGCCGCCGTATGTCCGTGATCAGCAGGTCTGACCGTCGGTCAGGCCGCAGGTCCAACCACGCCACCAGGTGTCGGAGGCGTTCTGGACGGCGCCCACGTAGCTGGTCGACTGGAACCAGCTGTAGATCGCCGGCGCGTTGGTCGGCGTCACCGCCGTCTCGTTGGCGCCGTTGATGAAGGTCAGCGTCTGGTTCGACAGCGACGTGCCCGAGGCCGGGGCGGTCAGGGTCGACGTGCCGTTCGCCGTGTTGCCCGTGCCGGCCGTGAACACGGCCTGCGAGGCCGCCGCGTTCGACGGACGATAGGGAATGGCGCAGGACATGAACACCGAGGTGAAGGTCGGCGCCACCGACTGGGTGTCGGCGTCGGCGATGGCGAGACAGCCCGCGGCCGAGCCGGCCACGTTGGTGAACACCGAGTTGATGATCGTCGGATCGGTGCCGGTGTCGAAGTGGGCCACCGTGTGGGCGTCGGTCGGGGCGTTGCGGCCGACCAGGGTCCAGTTGGCGATCTTCGGCTGCGAGTTGTAGCGCGAGGCGATCGGCACCGAGGTCGGGGCCGACGAGAACTCGAACCCGGCCGAGCGGCTGGTGGAGTTCGGGGCGCGCTGGGTCACGATGCCGAACTGGGCGCCGCCGCGCCAGCCGGTGTCGGTGTCGAGGCCGTCGTCGTCGGCGCCGTTGATCACGATGTGGCGCAGGTTGACGTTGCCGCCGAAGATCTCGATGCCGTCGTCGGAGCTGTTGTACGACTGCACGTACTCGATCGTGGTGCCCGAGCCGACGCCGGCCAGGGTCAGGGCCTGAAGCTCGTTGCCGGTCGAGATCTCGAAGCCCGAGTACTTGATCTGCACATAGCGCAGGCGGCCCGAGTTATCGGCCGGCGTGGCGCCGCCGTAGAAGGCGCTGGTGCCCTCGACCTGGCCGGTGCAGGTGACCGGAGCGGTCAGCTGGCAGTTGGCCTGCGGCGCGCGGCCGGCGATGACGATGCCGCCCCACTGGCCCTGCGAGTTCTCGGTCGCCGTGCCTTCGACGTTCTGGCGGCTGGTGAAGACGATCGGGGTGGTCGCCGTGCCTTCGGCGAAGATCTGCGAGCCGCGGTTGACCAGCAGGTAGTCCGCGCCGCTCGAGGCGAAGATGCGCACGCCGGCCTCGATGGTCAGGATGCCCTGGGTGCTGCCGGCGATCGGGGCCGCCGGGTCGACGCCGCGGTCGGTGCCGACCGAGGTGCGGCCGCTGATGGCGTAGATGGTGCCGGCGCGCAGCGGCACCGTCAGGGCGCCGTCGATCTGCTGCGGCAGCTGGCAGACCCGCAGGGTGCCGGCCGCGCCCGCCGCGATGGTGCCGATATTGGCGAAGCCCGTCGGGCAGTCCGCCGCCGGCTGGCCCGGTCCCGGGCCCGGAGGCGGCGTGGAGCCCCCGCCGTTGCCGCCGTCGCCGAAGTCGCCTTCGCCGGGGGAGGCCACCTCGGCTCCGCCGCCGCAGGCGGCGAGAGCGAGGGCGCTGGCGGAAATCGCCAGCAGGGTCGTCTTTCGGAGGCCGGTCATCGTGTTCACCGTGTCTGATCCAGAAAAGATGGCTCGGCAGGTGCGACCCGACGCCCGGTCACGTCGTGACGACCGGGACCACCCCTGCCCGCGGCTTGGCTAGACGGACGATGTGACACCGGGGACGCCGAACGGTGACGGTTGCGGCGCGCTTGTGTGAAGTTGTCTTCGCGGTTCGGTGAAACTCGCTCCCGACACGGTGCGATCGTCACAAACCGGCGATAGCGAGGCTGCCGGCGCCGCGGGCAGGGGTCCGCCGGGGACGACGGGAGCGGGGATGTCCGCATGACTCTGGACACGGTTCCGACGGCCGCCGCGGCGGGGCTGGGCCTCGCCGGGCTGGTCGCCGGCGCACTGATCGCCCGGGTCAGACTGGCGCCGGGGGATTCGGTCGACGTGCCCCCGCGGGCCGCCCGACTGCCGATGCTGGCCCTTGGCGGAGCGGTGCTCGGGGTCTGGTCGGGGCTCGGCCAGCCGTCGACCGCCGCGGCCATCCTGACGGCCCTGTTCGGCTGGCAGCTCCTGCTTATCGCCTTGGTCGACGCCGAGCATTTCTGGCTGCCGGATCGTCTGACCTTTCCGCTCGCCGCCACTGGCCTGATCGCCGCCGCGCTGCTGGAAGAGCACCGGCTGGTGGACGCCGTCATCGGCGCGACCGCGGGTTTCGCTGCCCTGTGGGCGCTCGCCGTCGCCTATCGACGGCTGCGCGGCCGGGAGGGTCTGGGCGGCGGCGACCCCTTCCTGCTCGGCGCGATCGGGGCATGGGTCGGCTGGGAGGGCCTGCCCGCCGTGCTGCTGTGGGCCGGTCTGGCGGGGCTCAGCGTGGTGGCCGGGCGCGCGGCGGGCGGTCGCCCCTTGTCGGCCGCCGACCGTCTGCCGTTCGGGGTCTTGCTGGCGATCGGCGGCTGGCTGACGTGGAGCCTCGGCCCGCTCTCCGGGTGACGTCGCAAACGCTTGGCGAAAGCGACAACGAACCGTCAGCGGCCCGACGCAAATCTGCGGAACGGCCGCGCTAGGTCCTGTCTCCGGAGGGCCATATGACGAGGTTGCCGAAACCCGCCGCCGCCGCCGAGGCGCGTCACAACCGACTGCTCGGCCACCGGCTGGCGCTGCTCCGCTCGGCGCGCGGCCTGCGTCTGGCCGAGGTCGCCGAGGTCGTGGGCGTCGGCCTGCAGCTGATCCAGCGCTACGAGTCCGGCGAGATGGCTGTGCCGTTCGGCCGGCTGGTCCGGCTCGCCGAGGCGCTGGACGTGCCTCTGGCCACGCTGCTGGGCGATTCCTTCGAGGGATCCGGCCGGGGAGACGACGAGGCGACCGCGGTGCTCCAGATCGCCCGTATCGCGGGCCGCCTGCCGCCGGCCAAGCGCGCGGCGCTCGCCGCCATGGCGCGGGAGTTGGGTCGCCCCTGAGCGGGCCGGAGAAAAGCGAAGGGCCCGGGATCGCTCCCGGGCCCTTGCCTCTTCCAGCGGCCTTCCGCTCTTCGAGCGGGGCGAGGCCGGACCGATCCGCGGATCAGTCCCTGTGGTCGTCGGTCGGCGACGGGGCCCCCGGCATCGGCGGCACCGGTCCGGGAGGCGCATCGGCCGCCAGCTCCGGCACCTCGACGATGCCGCGGCCGACGTGGCTCTTGCGGATGCCGTAGAGCAGGTAGATCACCAGGCCGACGCCGCCCCAGATCGGCAGCACCATCTTGGCGTCGTGCGGCAGGTTCCAGAACAGGAAGGCGCAGCCGAAGGCCGACAGCGGCGCGAAGAACCAGACGAGCGGCGTCCGGAACGGCCGGTGGCGGTTCGGATCCTTGACCCGCAGCATCAGCACGGCGATCGACACCATGAAGAAGGCGAACAGGGTGCCCGAGTTCGAGATGTCGGCCAGCTGGCCGACCGGGAACAGGGCCCCGGCGATGGCCACGGCGATGCCGGTGAACAGGGTCACGACGTAGGGCGTCTTCCACTTCGGGTGAACCTTGGCCAGGCCTTCCGGCAGCAGGCCGTCGCGCGCCATCACGAAGAAGATGCGGGTCTGGCCATAGATCATCATCAGGATGACCGAGGGCAGGGCCAGCATGGCGGCGGTGCCGAGGGCGTTGCCGACGGCCGGATAGTCGATCTCGCGCAGCACGTGAGCCAGCGCCTCGTTCGAGCAGACCAGACGGTTGGCGTTCTCGGCCAGCTGGCAGGCGGCGATGAAGCCGGGCGAGCCGGGCTGGACCGCTTCGCCGGCCGAGCCGAGCACCGGCTGGGCGCCGATGGCCCCGACCGCGCCGGCGGCGACCAGCAGGTAGAAGACGGTGCAGATGGCCAGCGAGCCGATCAGGCCGATGGGCACGTTGCGCTGCGGGTTCTTGGTCTCTTCCGCCGCGGTCGAGACCGCGTCGAAGCCGACGTAGGCGAAGAAGATCGAGGCCGCGGCGCCGATGATGCCCATGCCCGAGGATTCGCCGAACAGGCCGTTCGGGGCGAAGGGGGTGAAATTGCCGGTCTTCAGGATCGGCAGGGTCAGGACGATGAAGGCGGTCAGGGCGGCGACCTTGATGGCCACGAGGGCGGCGTTGACGCGGGCCGATTCCGTGGTGCCGATCATCAGCAGCAGGGTCACGGCCAGGGCCACCACGATGGCGGGCACGTTGACGATGCCGACCGAGAAGTCCGGCGTCGGGATGAAGCCGTTCATGCTCCACGCCGGCCCGGCCTGCAGCAGGTCTGGCCAGTCGAACCCGAGCGCGTTCTCGATCAGGCCCAGCACATAGCCGGACCAGCCCACCGACACGGCCGAGGCCGCCACGGCGTATTCGAGAATCAGCGCCCAGCCGACCATCCAGGCCAGCAGCTCGCCCATGACGGCGTAGGTATAAGTGTAGGCCGAGCCCGACACCGGGGCCATCGAGGCCAGCTCCGAGTAGCAGAGCGCGGCGACGGCGCAGACCGCGCCGGCGATCACGAACGACCACATCATCCCCGGACCGGCCTTCTGCGCCGCCGCGGCGGTCAGCACGAAGATGCCGGTGCCGATGATGGCGCCGACGCCCAGCAGGGTCAGCTGGACCGGGCCCAGCGAGCGATGCAGTGATTTCTTCTCGGCCGTGGCCAGGATGGCGTCGAGCGACTTAACGCGCCACATGAATGTCCCCTCCGATTAACAGCCTGATGCTGTTTTCGGCGCGGACGCTAGCGGCGCAGGTCTGCGCTGGCAACGCGGTTTCCGAACGGTGAACCGCGGACGACGCTTTCGTGAAAGCCGCCGTTGCGGCTAGAGCGCAGGAAAATTCCGGGCGCGGCTATCGCGCTTCGCGCTACTTGAGCCCGTCATGCTGCCCATTCACGCCGTCCTCGACCCGCTGAAGGCCGCCCTCGCGACGGCCTCGGCCGTGGTCCTCGCCGCCCCGCCGGGCGCGGGCAAGACGACGGTCGTGCCGCTGGCGCTGCTCGACCAGCCGTGGCTGGGCGGCGCAAAGGTGCTGGTGCTGGAGCCGCGTCGACTGGCCGCCCGCGCCGCCGCCGAGCGCATGGCCATGACCCTTGGCGAACGCACCGGCGAGACCGTCGGCTACCGCACCCGCCTGCAGACCCGCATCGGCCCGAACACCCGGATCGAGGTGATCACCGAGGGCGTGTTCTCCCGCATGATTCTCGACGACCCGGCGCTGGAAGGCGTCGGCGCGGTGCTGTTCGACGAGTTTCACGAACGCAGCCTCGACGCCGACCTCGGCCTCGCCCTGGCGCGTGAGACGCAGCAGCTCTTGCGGGACGACCTGCGCCTGCTGGTGATGTCGGCCACGCTCGACATCGCGGGCGTGGCACGTCTCCTCGACGGCGCGCCGGTGATCGAGGCGGAGGGCCGGATGTTCCCGGTCGAGACGCATTATCTCGGTCGCAACCCCGCGGAGCGTTTCGAGGAGGCGATGGCCCGGGCCGTCCGGCAGGCGCTGGCGGAGGAGAGCGGCTCCATCCTCGCCTTCTTCCCGGGACAGGGGGAGATTCACCGCACGGCCCGCCTGCTCGCCGATCGCCTGCCGGCCGACGTCGACCTCGCCCCGCTCTATGGCGCGCTCGACAAGGCGGAACAGGACCGCGCCGTCGAACCGGCGCCGCCCGGCCGCCGCAAGGTGGTGCTGGCCACCTCGGTGGCGGAGACCAGCCTGACCATCGAGGGGGTGCGGGTGGTCATCGACGGCGGCCTGTCGCGCGTGCCGCGCTTCGAGCCGGCCAGCGGCCTGACCCGTCTGGCCACCGTCCGCGTCAGCCGCTCCTCGGCCGCGCAGCGCCGCGGCCGCGCCGGCCGGACCGGGCCCGGCGTCTGCTACCGGCTTTGGGACGAGGAACAGACCCGCGGTCTCGTCCCGCACCAGCGGCCCGAGATTCTCGAGGCCGACCTGACCGCCTTCGCCCTCGATCTCGCCCGCTGGGGCGCGCGCTCGCCGGAAGGGCTGGCCCTGCTCGACCCGCCGCCGGCCGGCGCCTTCGCGGAGGCCAGGAAGGTGCTGGCGCGCCTGGGCGCGCTGGACGGGGAGGGGGCGTTGACCGACCACGGCCGCCGCCTGACCCGCATCGCCCTGCCGCCCCGGCTGGCGCACATGGTCGCCGTCGCCGCCGACGCCGGGGACGCCGCCCTCGGCGCGCGCATCGCCGCCGTCCTGTCGGAACCCGGCCTCGGCGGCGCCGATCCCGACCTCCGCGAACGGCTGCGCGGGCTGGAGCGCGACCGTTCGCCTCGCGCCCGCGACGCCCTGAAGCTGGCCGAGCGCTGGGCGCGCAGCGCCGGAGGCGGGCAGGGCGGCGAGGTCGACCCCGGCGCCCTGCTGGTCGAGGCCTTCCCCGAGCGGGTGGCCAAAGCGCGCGGCAAGCCGGGCGAGGTGCTGCTGGCCTCGGGCCGCGGGGCCTTCCTCGACCCGCACGAGCCGCTGGCGCGCGAGCCGTGGCTCGCCGTCGCCGAACTGGGCGGCGGGGATGCGCGCGACCGCATCCGCCTCGCGGCGCCGCTGGACCCTGCCGATCTGGACCGTCGGATCGAGGTCGAGGACCGGCTATCGCGCGAGCCCTCCGGACGCCTGACGCTGAAGCGGCTGCGGCGGATCGGGGCCATCGTGGTCGACGAGAAGGAGATGGGCCGCCCGGACCGCGCCACGATCACCGCCGCGCTCGAGGCCGAGGTCGAACGCCACGGCCTGAAGGCCCTGCGCTGGGGCGAACGGGCCTCGGCCCTGCGCGCCCGGCTGGCCTTCCTGCGCACGCTCGACGACGGCTGGCCCGACGTTTCGGACGACGGCCTGCACGCCGCCCGCGACGCCTGGCTCCGGCCGCTCCTCGGCGAGGTGCAGTCGCTCGACGCCATCCCGGACGCGGCCCTCGAGCAGGGCCTGCGCGCCCTCATCCCCTGGGACCGCCAGCGGGCGCTCGACGACCTGGCTCCCGCCCGCCTGCAGACCCCGCTGGGCTCGGCGGCCATCGACTACGCCGCCGAGGGCGGCCCGCGCGTCGACATCCGGGTGCAGGAACTGTTCGGCGTCACCTCTCACCCGACAGTCGGCGGCGGCCGCATACCCCTGACCCTGGCCCTGCTGTCCCCGGCCCGCCGTCCGATCCAGATGACGAAGGACCTGCCGGGCTTCTGGCGCGGCTCATGGAAGGACGTTCGCGCCGAGATGCGCGGCCGCTATCCGAAGCACCCCTGGCCGGAGGATCCGGCCAGCGCCGAGGCGACCAGCCGCGCCAAGCCGCGGGGCGGCTGAGCCGATGGCGACCGCGACCGACGACGAGCCGCAGCCGCCGCCGATTGGCCTCCTGCCGCTGTTCCTGCGCTTCCTGCGCTTCGGGGCGCTGGCCTTCGGCGGGCCGGTGGCGCAGATCGCCATGGTCCGTCACGAGCTGGTCGAGCGCGACCGCTGGATGTCGTCGGCGCGCTTCAACCGGCTGCTGGCGGTGATGCAGGCCCTGCCGGGGCCGGAGGCGCACGAGCTGTGCGTGCACATGGGGGTGCGGGCGCGGGGTCGGATCGGCGGCCTCCTCGCCGGCCTCGGCTTCATGCTGCCCGGCTTCCTGTTGATGCTCGTCGCCGCCTGGGCCTGGTTCCGTTTCGACGTGGGGCAGGGGGCCTTCGCCGCCGCCCTGCTGGGGGCGCAGGCGGCGGTGATCGGCCTGATCGCCCGCGCCGTCGAGCGCATCGGCCGACACATCCTCGTGGCCCGCAGCCTGTGGCTGGTCGCGGCCGTGGCCCTGCCGGCCACCCTGGCCGGCGTACCCTTCTGGATCGTCCTGCCCGCCGGAGCCCTCGTCCACGGCCTGGCGGCGACCGGCCGCCGCGGCGCGGCGC
>JAFAEC010000010.1 GCA_023424215.1 Pseudomonadota bacterium | reverse complement strand
CTGCAGGGGCAGAAGACGGCGCCGGCCCAGCACGGCGCGGGCGGCGGCTTCGTCCGGCGCGGTCAGCGAGCCCGCCACCGTCCGGCCCCCGGCGTCGGCCGCCACATAGTCGAACACGGCCATCAGGCCGCGGCCCCGGCTTCGACGTGGCGGTCGGCGCGGTCCTCGCCGACGTCCTGCCGCGTCACCCGCACTGCCTCCTCGACCGAGGTGACCCCGGCCGCCACCAGCGCCCGGGCCCGGTCGCCGAGGGTTCCCCCGCGCGCGAAGGCGGCGGCGGCGATCTCGTCCTCGCCAGCCTCGGCGGCGATCAGCCGGCGGATGCGGTCGTCGATGCGGATCGTCTCGTAAAGGCCGGCGCGGCCGACGTAGCCGGTCTGGTTGCAGTGGGCGCAACCGTGCGGCCGCCACACCGTCTGACCGACCTGCAGACCGGCCAGCCGCGCCGTCGCGGGGTCGGCGGTCTCCGGACGCCGGCATTCGCCGCACAGCCGTCGCACCAGCCGCTGCGCCACGACCAGCCGCAGGGTCGAGGCGAGCAGAAACGGCTCCACCCCCATGTCGCGCAGTCGGGTCACGGCGCCGGCCGCGTCGTTGGTGTGCACCGTCGACAGCACCAGATGGCCGGTCAGTGAAGCCTGCACCGCGATCGCCGCCGTCTCCACGTCGCGGATCTCCCCGACCATGACCACATCGGGGTCCTGGCGCAGGATGGCGCGCAGCCCGGCCGCGAAGGTCATGCCGACCCGGGCGTTGACCTGGGTCTGGCCGACGCCGTCGATGGCGTATTCGACGGGATCCTCGACGGTCAGGATGTTGCGGGTGGTGTCGTTGAGCAGCGCCAGACCGGCGTAGAGCGAGGTGGTCTTGCCCGATCCCGTGGGGCCGGTGACGAGGATGATCCCGTTCGGCTCGCGCAGGGCCGACTCGAACGCTTCCAGGGCGTCGGGGGCCATGCCCAGCTGGTCCAGACGCAGGTCGGCCTGGTCCTTGTCGAGGATGCGCAGCACGACCCGCTCGCCGCCCCGCGAGGGCAGGGTGGAGACGCGCACGTCCAGCGACTTGCCGCCGAGGGTCAGCGGGATGCGGCCGTCCTGCGGCAGCCGGCGCTCGGCGATGTCGAGCCGCGCCATGACCTTGATGCGCGAGACCAGCAGCGGCGCGATGCGGGGATTGAGCGCGTGCGCCTCGCGCAGCACGCCGTCGACGCGCATGCGCACCGTCAGGGCGCTCTCGAACGGCTCGAGGTGGATGTCGGAGGCGCCGATCCGGACGGCCTCGGCGATGACGCCGTTGATCAGGCGGACCACGGGCGCGTCGTCGGCGCTGTCGAGCAGATCCTCGGCGGCCGGCATGGCGTCGATCAGGCTGTCGAGCCCGGACGGCATGTCCAGACCGTCGTCGGCCGCGGTGCCGACGCTGTCGTCAGCGTAGGCGCGCGACAGCTCGCGGTCGAACGCGGCCTGCGGCAGCCGTTCGACCCGCAGCGGACGGCCCAGCGCCCGTCGCGCCTCCACCAGCGCCAGCGGATCGGCGCCGTCGCGCAGGCCGACCACGGCGATGTCGCCCGCGTCGAGGAGGACGACGCCGTGACGTTTCGCAAAACCGTAGGGCAGGGTCGGATTGACGACGGTGATCATCGCCCGGTCGCCCCTTCGGCGGGCGGCAGCGGCGAGATGACGATGTCGCCCGGCGCGGCGACAGGGCCCGGAGCCGCGGGCGGCTGGGCGCGCATGTACTCGCGCAGCATCTCGTCGAGGCCCGGCTCGCGGTCGGGCGCGTTATTCAGCTGCTGCTGGCGCATGTAGCCCCAGCGGTCGGCGCTGAGTTGCCGGGCGTCGGCCGGGCTGCGGATGATCGTCGGGCGGATGAACACCATCAGGTTGGTGCGGCCCCGCTGGCGGCTGGTCGACCGGAACAGCGCCCCCAGTCCGGGGATGTCGCCCAGCCCCGGCACCTTGTCGATCGCCAGCCGGTCGTTCTGGTCCAGCAGGCCGCCGGCCACGGCGATGTCGCCGTCGTCGACCACCAGGGTGGTCTCCAGCTCGCGCTTGTTCAGCACCAGGTCGGTCGCCGCGTCGGTCAGCACGCCGTTGATGCTCGACACCTCCTGGCGCAGGAACAGGGTAATGGATCCGCCGGCGTTGATCTGCGGCCGGACGACCAGCTTCACGCCGATGTCCTGGCGCTGGGTGGTGCGGAAGGGGTTGGAGTTGCCGTCCAGCAGGGTCTCGCCCGTGGTGATCGGCACCTCCTGGCCGACGAGGATGGTCGCCTCCTCGTTGTCCAGGGTCATCAGCGACGGGGTCTGCAGCAGGTTGGAGCCGTCGTCGGTCTTGGCGGCGTTGATGATGAAGCCGAACAGGCCGTCGCCGATCCGCCCGCCGCCGCCGCCTATGAAGCCGTTGGCGCCCAGCAGGCTGTTGACGGCGAGGTTCTGCAGCTGGGTGCGGAGCGGATCGTCCTCCTCCAGCTGGCCCGCCGCGACCCCGCCGGCGATCGGCAGCAGCGGCGCGGCGCGATCGGAGTAGTTGGTCAGCCCGACCGGATTGCCGTCCTCGCCGGCCAGCAGCCACTGCACGCCCAGCTCGCGCACGGCGTTGTCGGACAGCTCGACCACGATGGCCTCGATCAGCACCTGCTGTCGGCGCTGGTCCAGTTGACCGATCACCTCGGCCAGCATCCGCTGGGTGTCGCCCGAGGCCGAGATGACGAGGGCGTTGGCGCCGGGGAAGCGGGCGATGGTGGCGCGCTGGCCGGGCAGCGGCGCCGACGGCGCGGACGTCGCGGCGACAGGAACCACGGGGGGCGTCGGGCTCTCGCCCGGGCCTGCGGCGGGGGCGTTGACGGAGGCCGGGGTCGGCTGCTGGCCGACGATCTGCTGCAGCACCGGCAGCAACTGCTCGGCGTCCGCGTGTTCAAGGAACACCACCTTCACGTCGTCGGCGGACTCGGCGCGACGGTCGAGATCCTCGATCAGCGGCCGCACCCGCGCGACGGCGCTGGGATCGCCGCGCAGCACCACCGAGTTCGAACTCTCCACCGGCGTCACCGAGACCAGCCCCTGGCCCGGCTGGCCGCCCGGCGGCGCAAGCACGGCCTGCATCACGGCGGCGATTTCGCGCGCCGAGGAGTTCTCCAGCGTCACCACCTCGAAGCTGGCGCGGTCGACGTCGATGCGGCCGATCAGGGCCCGGATGCGCGACAGGTTGTCGGCGAAGTCGGCCACCACCACGCTGTTGGCCCCCGGATTGGCCAGCACCTGGCCCTGGGCCCCGACGAGCGGCCGGATGGTCTCGGCGGCCGAGGCCGCGTCGATGTGGCGGAGCTGGAAGACCTCGGTTGCGAAGCGTTCGGCCCCGACCGTGGCCGGCCCCTGCGCCGCTGTCGCGGCGGGACTGATGCGGTAGGCGCCCGAGGAGGTCGGCGTCACCACCAGGCCGTTGGCGCGCAGGGTCGAGAGGAAGACCTCGAACAGTTCGCTCCGGCTCAGTGGCCGTTCGCTGCTCACCGTCACCGTTCCGGTCACGGCCGGATCGACGATGAAGGTGCGGCCGGTCGAGCGGGCCACGTCCTGGATAAAGGCGCGGATGTCGGCGCCCTGCACGTTCAGGGTCTGGCCGCCGGCCTGGGCCAGCGCCGGGGCGGCCGCCAGAGGACCCTGCACGGCGATGAGGAGGGCCAGCGCGCCGCCGGCCAGAGTGCGGTTCGATCGCTTCAACGCTGTGCCCCGAGGGTAAGAGTCTGTTCCTGGCCGTCGCGCTCGATGCGCAGCTCGACGGCCGACTGGCCGGACAGGCGGTCGCGCAGGCCGGCGATGCGGGCGGGATTGTCGAGGCGCTGGCCGTCGACCGCGACGACCACGTCGCCGGTGCGGAGACCCGCGTTGGCCAGCGCGCCCTCGGCCGTTCCGGTGAGGGTGAACCCGTCCACGCGCAGGCCCCGCATGCGCGGGCGCAGTCCGGCCG
>JAFAEC010000002.1 GCA_023424215.1 Pseudomonadota bacterium | reverse complement strand
GAGGTGATGTGGGCCAGGCGCTCCAGCGCCTGCGCGGCCCGGCCGTCGTCGATGGCGGCGGCGGCGAGCACGGCGCCCTCGGCCAGGTCGGCCGCGCGATCGGATACCACAAGGGCGGCGGCGGCGTTCAGCAACACGATGTCGCGGTAGGGACCGGACTGGCCCTCCAGCAGGGCGCGCAGGGCGGCGGCGTTCGTCTCGCCATCGCCACCGCGAATGGCGTCCAGCGGCGCGCGCGGCAGGCCGGCGTCCTCAGGCGCGACCTGGAAGCGGCGAACCGCGCCGTCCTTCCATTCGGCGACCTCGGTGGAGCCGCACGTGGCCAGTTCGTCCAGGCCCTGGCCGTGGACGGTCCAGGCCCGCGTCGCGCCGAGCCGACCCAGCACCTCGGCCAGCGGCTCCAGCAGGCGCGGATCATAGACGCCCATGACCTGGCGTTTCGCGGACGCCGGGTTCGAAAGCGGTCCCAAAAGATTGAAAACGGTGCGGAAACCAACCTCGGCCCTGACCGGCCCGACATGGCGCATGGCCCCGTGGTAGGCCGGAGCGAACAGGAAGCAGATGCCGGCCTCGTCCAGCGCCCTTCGCTGCTGCGCGGGCGACGCCATCAGGTTCACGCCCAGGATGGACAAGACGTCGGAAGACCCTGATTTCGAAGAAATCGCGCGATTGCCGTGCTTGGCCACCTTCAGCCCGGCCCCGGCCAGAACCAGGGCCGCAGCGGTGGAGATGTTGTAGGTGTGCTGGCCGTCCCCGCCGGTGCCGCAGGTGTCGATCACCTCATAGGGATGATCCAGCGTCAGGGCGGCGTCGCGCATGGCCCCGGCGAAGGCGGCGATCTCGTCGACCGTCTCGCCCCGGATGCGCAGGGCGGGGACGGCGGCGGCGACCTGGGCCGGCGTTGGTTCGCCGCGCAGGCAGGCGGCGAAGAAGGCGTGCGCCTGTTCGGACGTCAGCGGCTGGCCCTCGACCAGGCGGGCGAGGATCGGCTTGAACCCCTCGGCCATCTCAGGCGGCCGCGAGGCGCTTGACGCCGGCGATGTCCAGAAAGTTGGCCAGCATGGCGTGGCCATGCTCGGTGGCGATGGATTCGGGGTGGAACTGGACGCCGTGGATGGGCCGGCTGCGGTGCTGCAGGCCCATGATCTCGCCATCCTCGGTCCAGGCGGTGATCTCGAGGCAGTCAGGCAGGGTTTCGCGCTTAACGGCCAGGGAGTGATAGCGCGTGGCCGTGAACGGCGAGGGCAGACCCGCGAAGAGACTGCGGCCCTCATGCAGGATCGGCGAGGTCTTGCCGTGCATCAGGGTCTTGGCGCGCACCACTTCGCCGCCGAAGGCCTGGCCGATCGATTGATGGCCCAGGCAGACGCCCAGGATGGGCATGTCGGCGCGCGCGCTGTCGATCAGGGGAAGGCAAATTCCCGCCTGATCCGGCGCGCAGGGGCCGGGCGAAAGCAGCACCGCCTGGGGATTCAGCGACCAAGCCTCGGCCACGCTCAGGTCGTCGTTGCGCACCACATGGGTCGGCGCGCCCAACTCCGCGAGGTAGTGGACGAGGTTGTAGGTGAAGCTGTCGTAGTTATCGACGACGAGGATCATGCCTCGGCTTCTAGGCCCGCGCGCCGTCGCCGCCAAGCCGGCGCGGCGGTAAAGCGCACGTTAACCATCACCATCGCCCAATGGCGTGAAAGGGAGGCGCCGACCGCATGATCGATTCGACCGCACAGATCGCCATGGCGAAGGCGCTTTTGGTCCATCCCAAGGTCGCTCCGCCCAGCGGCCTGACGGCCCTTGGCGCGGCGACCCTCGCCGCCGCGGCTGCGGTCGTGATGGCCGGGGTCGTGGTCCTGGGGCCGGGCGTGACCATCGACGACCCTTCGGTCGCTCTTTCTCGCTAGAAGGCTTCAGTCCGAAAGCGCCAGGCGTCCTCGGCGGCGCGCATCGGCGCACGCGCCTTGTGCCGGGTCTCGGCGTATTCGGCCGCCGGATCGCTGTCGGCCACCACGCCGGCGCCCGCCTGGACGAAGATGCGCTGGTCGGCGAACAGGGCGGTGCGCAGGGTGATGCAGATGTCCGCCTCGCCGCCAGCCGAGATGTAACCGACGCCGCCGCCGTAGCCGACGCCGCGCTTCTCGTCTTCCAGCTCGTCGATGATCTCCATCGCCCGCACCTTGGGCGCGCCCGACAGGGTGCCTGCGGGCAGGGCGGCCAGCAGGGTGTCGACGGCGTCCAGTTTCGGATCCGCCTTGCCGCGCACGTTGGAGACGATGTGCATGACCTGGCTGTAGCGCTCCACGACGAAGCTTTCCGTCACCTCGACCGTGCCGGGCGCGGCGACCCGGCCGACGTCGTTGCGGCCCAGATCCAGCAGCATCAGGTGATCGGCGCGCTCCTTCGGATCGGCCAGGAGCTCGGCTTCGAGCGCTTTGTCGAGTTCGGGCGTCGCGCCCCGCGCGCGCGTGCCGGCCAGGGGACGGATGGTCACCTCGCCGTCCTTCAGGCGAACCAGTATCTCCGGGCTGGACCCGGCCAACTGGAAGCCGTCGAAGTTCAGGTAAAACAGATAGGGCGACGGATTCTGTCGCCGCAAAGAGCGGTAGAAGGCGAAGGGATCCTCCGTCCACGGCGAGGAGAATCGATGGCTGAGCACGACTTGGAAGATGTCGCCGGCGCCGATGTAGTCCTTGGCGCTGGCGACCATCCGACCGAACGCGGCCTCGTCCACCGGGGAGGCGAAGACCGGCGCGGGCGTCTCCGCCGCCGGTGCGCGCGGGGGCAGGGGCTGGCGCAGCGCCGCCTCGAAGGCGTCGAGACGGCCCTGCGCCTGCGTCAACGCCCGGGCCGGATCGGCGCCGGAGTCTGGATAGGCGGCGGCCACCAGCACGATCTCGTGCTTCACCGAATCGAAGATCGCCACCAGCGACGGGCGCGTCAGCACGGCGTCGGGCAACGCCAGGGGATCGGGATTGGCGTCGCCCAACGGCTCCAGCAACCGGACCATGTCGTATCCGAACACGCCGAACAGGCCGGCCGCCATCGGAGGCAGATCCTGAGGAAGGTCGAAGCGTGAGGCGGCGATCAGGGCCCGCAGCGAGTCCAGGGTCGGCGCGGGCTCGGCCTCGAACCGGGCCGAGGCGATCGCGTCCGCGCCCCGCGCGATGACCCCAGCGATCCGCGGCGGCGCCGACGTCGTCGTCCGCCGGCTCGTCGACGATCTGGAGACCCCGGTCTCGGCCTTTCTGAAGGTCGGCTGGGGCCGTCGTCACGCCATCCTGCTGGAGTCGGTGGAGGGCGGCGCCGTCAACGGCCGCTATTCGATCATCGCCCGCGAGCCGGATGTGGTCTGGCGCTGCCGCGACGGTCGCCCCGAACTGGCCCGCGGCTCCGGGGACATCGCCGCCGAACGCTACACCCCCGACGGCGACGACGCGCTCGGCTCGCTCCGCCGTCTGATGGCGGCCTCGCGGCTCGAGCTGCCCGATGACCTGCCACCCATGGCCGCCGGCCTGTTCGGGGTGTTCGGCTACGACATGGTGCGGCTGCTGGAGCCGCTTGGCGCGCCCAACCCCGACCCGCTGGACCTGCCGGACGCGGTGCTGACCCGTCCGGGGGTGGTGGCGATCTTCGATTCGGTGAAGCACGAGATCGTGCTCGTCGCCCCCTGCTGGACCGACGGCGGCGGCGACCCCGCCTCCATGCGGGCTGAAGCGGAAGCGCGGCTGGACTGCTTCGAACGCGAGCTTCGCGCCCCGCTGCCGGCCATCCCCACGCCGGTCGAGGGGCCCGGCCCCGACTTCCGCTCCCCGGTGGACGAGGCGGCCTTCGGCGAGATGGTCGCGCGGGCCAAGGAGTACATCGCCGCCGGCGATATCTTCCAGGTGGTGCTGAGCCACCGCTTCTCCGCCGCCTGGGACGCCGATCCCTTCGCCTTCTACCGCGCCCTGCGCCGGCAGAATCCGTCGCCCTACCTGTTCTTCCTCGATTTCGGCGACTTCCAGCTGGCCGGCTCCAGCCCCGAGATTCTCGTCCGCCTGAAGGGGGGCCGGGTGACCATCCGGCCTCTGGCCGGCACGCGACCCCGCGGCGACACGCCCGAGGCCGACCAGGCCCTGGAAGCCGAGCTTCTGGCGGACCCCAAGGAGCGCGCCGAACACCTGATGCTGCTCGACCTCGGCCGCAACGACGTCGGTCGTGTGTCCGCGCCGGGCACCGTCGGGGTGACCGAAAGCTTCGTGGTCGAGCGCTACAGCTCGGTGATGCACATCGTTTCGGACGTGCAGGGCGCGGCCCGCGCCGACCTCGACGCCGTTGACGCCCTGCTGGCCGCCCTCCCCGCCGGCACTCTGTCGGGCGCGCCCAAGGTGCGGGCGATGGAGATCATCGACGAGCTGGAGGGCGTCAAGCGCGGCGTCGGCTACGGCGGCGGCGTGGGCTACATCTCGGCGGGCGGCGAGGCGGACATCTGCATCGTATTGCGCACCGCCCTGTTCGCGGACGGCCAGGTCCACGTCCAGGCGGGCGCCGGCGTGGTGGCCGACAGCGACCCCGCGGCCGAGTATGCCGAGACGAAAGCCAAGGCGCGGGCGCCGATACGCGCCGCCGACGAGGCGTGGCGCTATCCGTTCGGGAACAGGGGCTGAGCTGCGGCCGGTTCGTCGAAACGCACACCCGGCCCCAGCACCATCACCCCCGCCATCAGCACCGCCGCCGAGGCCGCCAGGGCCGCCGCGCCCAGCACCGCCGCCGCCCCGTTGCGTGTCGGCGGCGTCTCCAGCAATCGTCGCGCCCGTGTGATCGCGTCTTCACCCATCACCCCCTCCGTGTGCCCCCGAGGTTCGGCCGAACATGGTTAACCATTCCTTGCTGCAAGGCCGCTTGGCGCGTCCTGCCTTCGCCCGTAGAAGCGGCTCATGATCCTCGTCGTCGACAACTACGACAGCTTCACCTGGAACCTGGTCCACTACCTCGCGGAACTGGGCGCCGAGACGCGCGTGGTCCGCAACGACGACCTCACGGCGGCCGAGGCCTGGGCGCTGAAGCCCGAGGCGGTGCTGCTGTCGCCGGGCCCCTGCTCGCCCAACGAGGCCGGGATCTGCCTCGAGCTGCTGACGACGGCGCCGGAGGCCATGCCGATCTTCGGGGTCTGCCTCGGCCATCAGGCCTTGGGCCAGGCCTTCGGCGGCGAGGTGATCCGCGCCAAGGCCCTGATGCACGGCAAGACCTCGCCGATCGAGCACGAGGGCAAGGGCGTGTTCCGTGGCCTGCCCTCACCCTTCACGGCCACCCGCTACCATTCCCTGGCGGTGAAGCGGGAAACCCTTCCTGACGCGCTGGAAGTCACCGCCTGGACCGCCGACGGCGAGATCATGGGCCTGTCGCACCGCACCCGGCCGATCCACGGCGTGCAGTTCCACCCCGAGTCGATCGCCACCGAGCACGGCCATGACCTGCTGGCCAACTTCCTCGACTTCGCGGCGGTCAAGCGCCTGGCGATGGTCTGATGGCGGACGGCTTCAAGCCCCTGCTGGCCAAGCTGGTCGACGGCCGCGTGCTGTCGGGCGAGGAGGCGCACGCCTTCTTCGCCGCCTGCCTGCGCGGCGAGCCGACCCCGGCCCAGGTCGCCGCCGCCGTCACCGCCCTGCGCATCCGCGGCGAGACGGTGGACGAGATCGTCGCCTTCGCCACCGCCATGCGCGAGGCGGCGCTGAGCCTCGACCACCCGTACGAGGTGGTGGACACCTGCGGCACCGGCGGGGACGGCCAGCACACCTGGAACATCTCCACCGCCACCGCCCTCGTGCTCGCCGGAGCGGGCCTGAAGGTCGCCAAGCACGGCAACCGGGCCATGAGCTCCAAATCCGGTTCGTCCGACGTGCTGGCGGCGCTGGGCGTCAATCTCGCCGCCAGCCCGGCCCAGCAGCGCCGCTGCCTCGACGAGGCCGGCATCGCCTTCCTGTTCGCCCCCACCTATCACGGGGCCATGCGCCACGTCGGCCCGGTGCGGGCCGAGATCGGCTTCCGCACCGTATTCAACCTGCTCGGGCCGCTGTGCAATCCGGCCGGGGCGCGGCGGCAGGTGATGGGCGTCTACGACCCCGCCCTGCTGGAGCCGCTGGCCGAGGTGCTGGGCCGGCTGGGCGCGAAGCGCGCCTGGACGGTGCACGGCCAGGGGCTGGACGAACTGACCACCACGGGCGCGACCGAGGCCGCCGAGTGGAAGGACGGGACCGTGCGCCGCTTCCTCGTTACGCCGGAGGACGCGGGCCTTCCCCGCGCAGACCTCGCCGACCTGCGCGGCGGCGACCCGGAAGAGAACGCGGCCGCCCTGCGCGACCTGCTGGACGGGGCGACGGGCGCCTATCGCGACGTGGTGCTGCTCAACGCCGCCGCCGCGCTGCTGGTCGCCGACAAGGCCGGCGACCTGCGCGAGGGCGCGGCACGGGCGGCCGAGACCATCGACTCCGGCGCGGCCCGCTCCGCCCTCGCCCGGCTGGTCGAGGTCAGCCACGTGCCGGTCGAGGAGACCTCGCAGTGACCGACGTCCTCGCTCGCATCGCCGCCTACAAGCGCGAGGAGGTTGCGGCCCGCAAGGCGACGCTTTCGCAGGACGAGATCGAGGCCCGCGCCCGCGCGGCCTCGGCCCCGCGCGGCTTCCGCGCCGCGCTGGCGCGCCATGTCGAAGAGACCGGCCGCCCCGCCCTGATCGCCGAGATCAAGAAGGCCAGTCCGTCCAAGGGGCTGATCCGCGCCGACTTCGACCCGCCAGCGCTGGCCAAGGCCTACGAGCGCGGCGGGGCGACCTGCCTGTCGGTGCTGACCGACGGCCCCAGCTTTCAGGGCGACGACGCCTTCCTCGGACAGGTGCGCGAGGCCACCGCCCTGCCCTGCCTGCGCAAGGACTTCCTCGTCGACCCGTGGCAGGTCGCCGAGAGCCGGGCCCTGGGCGCCGACTGCATCCTGATCATCCTCGCCATGATCGATGATGTCGTCGCTGGCGAACTGCTCTCCGAGGCGGAGCGGTTCGGCATGGACGCCCTGATCGAGACCCACGACGAGGCCGAGATGGAACGGGCCTGCCGGCTGGGCGGCGACCTGGTCGGGATCAACAACCGCTCCCTGCGCACCTTCGAGGTCGATCTGGAGACCACCGAACGGCTGGCCATGCTCAGCCCGGTCCGCGCCCTGCTGGTCGCCGAAAGCGGCATCTTCACGCCCGACGACGTGGCGCGGGTGTCGGCCGCCCATGCCCAGGCCATCCTCGTCGGCGAAAGCCTGATGCGCCAGGCGGACGTGGAGGCCGCGACGCGGAGGCTGCTGACGTAGCTGCCCTGGCGTCACGGTAACCGGACCTTAACCGGAACAGCACAGGAACACCTTGTGGACGTTTGCGGTTTGTTCCGTTAGCGTTCCCGTCAACGGGATTCGCCTCGAGGTCTCCATGCTCACGCGCAAACAGCACGAACTGCTGATGTTCATCCACGAACGGATCAAGGAGACCGGCGTCTCCCCATCGTTCGACGAGATGAAGGAGGCGCTGGATCTGGCGTCCAAGTCGGGCATCCACCGGCTGATCACGGCGCTGGAGGAGCGCGGCTTCATCCGCCGACTGGCGCACCGCGCGCGGGCGCTCGAGGTGGTCAAGCTCCCGGAGCAGGCGACGACCGGCGCGCCGCGCGGCCACGCGGGCTTCACCCCCGGCGTCATCGAGGGCGGCGGCCGTCGCGCCCCGGCCGAGCCCGCCAACGACACCCGCGAACTGTCGCTGATGGGCAAGATCGCGGCGGGCACGCCGATCGACGCCATCGAGCACGAGCGGGCGCGCTACCCGGTGCCGGAGGCCATGCTCGGCTCGGGCGAGCACTATCTGCTGGAGATCGAGGGCGACTCGATGATCGAGGCCGGCATCCTCGACGGCGACATGGTCATCATCAAATCCACCGATCACGCCAACTCGGGCGAGATCGTCGTCGCCCTCGTGGAGGGCGAGCAGGCGACGCTCAAGCGGCTGCGCAAGAAGGGCGCCTCGATCGCGCTGGAGCCCGCCAACCGCAACTACGAGACCAAGATCTTCGGCGCCGACCAGGTGGCGGTTCAGGGCAAGCTGGTCGGGCTCATCCGCCGCTACCATTGACCCGGGGTCCCGCTGCGCGGGCCCGGGATGACAAGGGCGTGCGCTGACCCCTTGTCATCCCGGAGGCGGCGCAGCCGCCATCCGGGACCACGGGCGATCTCCGCGCGCATCCGCCACCCATCTCGCCCGCCAGCGGTTGGCGCCCTGCCGCCCTTCCCGCCACAGCTCCACCGCCCCGCCACGGGCCCAGTCCACGGCGTCCAGCACCAACCGCTGGTCGCAGGCGGGCGGCATCTCCTCGACCTCGGCCCGGATCGCCACCACCGGCGCGGCGCGGCACAGGGCTCCGAGCTGATCGACTGACGGCGCCCGCCGGCCCCACCACAGGGCGACGGATCCGCCTTCACCTCCCGTCGGCGCGCAGGCGAAGCGCGAGCAGGCCCAGCCCTCGCCGGGACGCTCGACCGCCTGGAGCCCCCGCCGCCGCGACCAGACGTCGAGCGCGAACTGCCGCACGCCCGGCCGCACGACGACCGCCTTCCCGCCATGGACGTAAGCCGCCTGGGTCCCGCCTTCGCCGATCCAGATATCCGGGACGGCCGGACGCGGCCAGATCAACACCGCGCAGGCGAACGGCAAGCCGAGCCACCGCAGCGGCCCTCGCCACAGGCAGCAGAACAGCACGCCGAGGAAGGCGATCGGCAGGGCGACGTCCGGCGCGCTGGCCACGGTCCGCACCGCGCCCGGCAGGCCGGCCACCCAGCCGCCCACGGCGAGGGTCGCGCCGATACCCTGCCCCGCCAGCCACAGGAATGGCGCGCCCAGCTCGAACGGCTCCAGCACAGCGCCCAACGCCAGCATAGGCATCACCACGAAGTCGGAGATCGGCGCGACGGTCAGATTGGCCAGCAGGCCGTCCATGGCCGTGCGGTTGAAGTGCTGCATGGCGAAGGGCCCCGTCGCGGCGCCGGCGACGAGGCTGGCCAGCACGGCCGCGCCAAGCCACGCGCCGGAGCGCTGAACGATCAGGATCGGCCACGGCGCGGATATCTCCGTCGGCCGGCGCGGCCATGCCTCGACCAGCGCGACCAGGGCGGCGGTGGCGGCGAACGACATCTGGAAGCCCGGCGTGACGATGGCCTCGGGCTGCAACGCCAGCACGACCAAGGCGGCGACGGCGAGGGCGTGCATGCTGATCGTCTGCCGGTCCAGCAGCACGGCGAGAAAGGCGATGGCGGCGGTGATGGCCGCCCGTTCCGCCGGCGGCGGCGCGCCCGAGACGGCCAGATAGGCCCCGACCGCGATCAGCCCGCCCCAGGCGGCGATCTTTTTGCCCGGCACGCGCAGCGCCAGCCACGGCCAGGCGGCGACCAGCAGGCGCACGAGGACGAAGGCGAAGCCGCCGACCACCGCCATGTGCAGGCCCGAGATGGACAGGATGTGGGCGAGGCCGGAGTCGCGCATCCGGTCCACCTCGGCCGGATCCAGCCAGGCCTCGTGGCCCGTGGTCATCGCCGCCGCCACCCCGCCCGTCCGCGGCCCCAGCCGCTCGACGATGCGCCGGGCCAGGTCGTAGCGCATCCCGTTGACCGCCATGGTCCGCCACAGGCCCGTCGGCGGCTCCGGCAGCAGGGCCGGCCGCGTCTCGCCCACGGCGAAGGCCACGCCGCCCATGCGCTGGAAGAAGGCGTTGCGGCCGAAGTCGTAGGCTCCCGGACTCGCCGGTGCCGGCGGCGGGTTGAGTATGGCGTAGAGGCGAATGGCCTGCCCCGGCTCCGGCGCCTCGCCCCGCACCGTGGCGCGCAGGCGCACCGGCGTCGCCTCCGGCGCCAGGCCGCGGATCCGCACCGGAGCCAGCACCACCCGCGGCCCGGCGGCGCCCGGACTGTCCACATCGACCACCCAACCCTCGATCACGGTCGGCCGCGACATCGCGGGCGCGATCGGCGCGGCCGTCGCCTCGGTCCGGAGCCGCGCCGTGGCGACGCCCAGCGCGAAACAGGCCAGCAGCATCAGCGGCAGGGTCCAGCCGCGCCTCAGTCCCGCCCGCCGCGCCGCCAGCCAGACGCCGGAGGCGACTACGGCCGCCAGCAACAGCGGCCACATCGGCGGCTCGGTCTTCAAGGCGAAATAGGTCGCGCAGCCGCCGCCGAACGCCACCGGGGCCCACAGCCGCCAGCGCAGCGCCTGGGCCTCGATCTGGCGCGCCAGGAAGCGTCGGACGCGCGCCGCCGGGGTAGGCTTCGCCGCGTCGGGCGTTATAAGGGCGGCCCGACCGGACCGACCCGCCATGACCTCATCTGACTCGAAGCCCGAAGTGGTCACCCGCTTCGCCCCCTCGCCGACCGGCTACCTCCACATCGGCGGAGCCAGAACGGCGTTATTCAATTACCTGTACGCGCGGGGACGCAACGGAAAGTTCCTCGTGCGGGTCGAGGACACCGACCGCGAGCGTTCGACCGACGCGGCGGTCAAGGCCATCTTCGACGGCCTGGCGTGGCTGGAGCTGTTCGCCGACGAGGAGCCGGTGTTCCAGGCCTCGCGGGCCGATCGCCATCGCGAGGTGGTCGACACCCTGCTGGAGAGCGGCCACGCCTACCGCGACTTCCTCACCGCCGAGGAGACCGGCGCCCTGCGCGACGCCGCCAAGGCCGAGGGCCGCGCCTTCGAGTCGCCGTGGCGCGACCGCGAGCCGACCGTCGACGATCTGGACAAGCCCCACACCGTCCGCTTCCGCCGCCCCCTCGACGCCGCCGTGGTGGTCGAGGACGCGGTGCAGGGAACCGTACGCTGGGAATCCGCCGCGCTCGACGATCTCGTCATCCTCCGTTCCGACGGCGCTCCCACCTACAATCTTGCCGTGGTGGTCGACGACCACGACATGGGGGTCACCCATGTCATCCGCGGCGACGACCACCTGAACAACGCCGCTCGTCAATCGTTGATCTACGACGCCCTCGGCTGGCCGCGGCCCACCTTCGCCCACATCCCCCTCATCCACGGCCCGGACGGCGCCAAGCTCTCCAAGCGCCACGGAGCCCAGGCGGTGCATGAGTACGCCGAGATGGGCTATCTGCCCGAGGCCATGCGCAACTACCTCGCGCGCCTCGGGTGGAGCCACGGCGACGACGAGCTGTTCTCCGACGAACAGGCCCAGGCCTGGTTCGACCTCGCCGGCGTCGGCAAGGCCCCCGCCCGGCTGGACTTCGACAAGCTGGCGCACGTCAACGCCCACTGGATCCGCATGGCCGAGGACGACCGCCTCGCCAAGCTGACCCTCGACATCCACCTGTCGCGCGGCCACGCCCTCGGCGAGCATGACGAAGCCCGCCTCCTGCGGGCCATGCCCTTCGTCAAGGACCGGGCCAGAACCACGCTCGAGCTCGCCGACCAGACCGCCTTCGTCCTGAAGGCCCGCCCGCTCGCGATCGACGACAAGGGCCGCGGCCTGCTCTCGGGAGAATCCGGCGAGCGCATCGGCCGCCTGCGCGACCGGCTTCAGCTCTTCGCCAGCTGGGACGTCTTCGCCCTCGATGCGGAGCTGAAGGCCTTCGCCGAGGAGGAGGCCGTGGGCTTCGGCAAGATCGGTCCGGCCATGCGCGCGGCCCTGACCGGCGGCGCGACCTCGCCCGACATCGCGAAAACGTTGGCGGCTTTGGGGCGGGAAGAAGCCCTCGGGCGCTTGGATGACGCGCTGCAACAGACTAAGTGACGTTCACAATCGAAACGCGGCCGGCGCCTCCCCGCGCAACAGCGTCGCAGGATCATGAAGGGGCCCACATGACCGAACAAGCCAAGGCCGCCGGAACGGCGACGCTCACCTACGGCGACAAGTCCGTCGAACTGCCGGTGCTCTCGGGCTCGACCGGGCCGGACGTCATGGACATCCGCAAGCTGTACGGGGCGACCGGCGCCTTCACCTACGACCCGGGCTTCACCTCGACCGCCAGCTGCGAGTCCGCCCTGACCTTCATCGACGGCGACAAGGGCGTGCTGCTGCACCGCGGCTACCCGATCGACCAGCTGGCCTCGCAATCGAACTTCGTCGAGGTCTGCCATCTGCTCCTGCACGGCGAGCTACCGACGGCGGCGGAGTACGAGAAGTTCGAAAACAGCATCACCATGCACACGATGCTGCACTCGCAATTCGACCGCTTCTTCGAAGGCTTCCGTCGCGACGCCCACCCGATGGCGATCATGGTCGGCACCGTCGGCGCCCTGTCGGCCTTCTATCACGACAGCCTGGACATCAACGATCCGGTGCAGCGCAACATCTCGGCCATCCGCCTGATCGCCAAGATGCCGACCATCGCCGCGCGGGCCTACAAGTACCACATCGGCCAGCCGTTCGTGTCGCCGCGCAACGACCTGAACTACGCCGAGAACTTCCTGCGCATGTGCTTCGCCGTGCCGGCCGAGGACTATGTGGTCAATCCGGTGCTGGCCCGCGCCATGGACCGGATTTTCATCCTCCACGCCGACCACGAGCAGAACGCCTCGACCTCGACCGTCCGTCTCGCCGGCTCGTCGGGCGCCAACCCGTTCGCCTGCATCGCCGCCGGCATCGCCTGCCTCTGGGGCCCGTCGCATGGCGGGGCCAACGAGGAGGCGCTGAACATGCTCAAGGAGATCGGCACGCCGGAGCGCATCCCCGAGTTCATCGAGGGGGTGAAGGCCCGCAAGTACAAGCTGATGGGCTTCGGCCACCGCGTCTACAAGAACTACGATCCGCGCGCCAAGGTGATGCAGCAGAGCGCCCACGAGGTGCTGGAGGCGGTCGGCGATCCCAACGATCCGCTGCTGCAGGTCGCCCGCGAGCTGGAGCGCGTGGCGCTGAACGACGAGTATTTCATCGAGCGCAAGCTGTTCCCGAACGTCGACTTCTACTCGGGCATCACCCTGTCGGCGATGGGCTTCCCCACCACCATGTTCACCGTGCTGTTCGCCCTGGCGCGCACCGTCGGCTGGATCGCCCAGTGGCAGGAGATGATGGAGGACCCGTCGCAGAAGATCGGCCGTCCGCGTCAGCTGTACACCGGCCCGACCGAGCGCGACTACGTGCCGATCCAGAACCGCGGCTGATCGCAGCGCGACACCTGCCGAAGGCGCCGGGGCGAGAGCTCCGGCGCCTTTCTGCTGTCCGGGTCCTCAGGCGGCGAGTCGCGCCAGCGGCTGCGGCCGGAGCGGTTCCAGTTCGATGCTCGCGTCGTGGGTGCGCCAGCGCAGGGCGTAGACCTGCAGACTCACCGCCCCCTTCGGCAGGGCCGCCTCGAGGTCGAACCGCCCGCCCGCCTCCAGCCGGCTGGCGCGGGCGCTGAGCTCGCCGACCAGCGCGCCGTCGCGGTCGAGGAAGCGAATATCCACGGCGAGATCGCGGCAGGACTGGCGGCTAACGTTGCTCAGCACACCGCGCCAGACGGCTGCGCCGGAGCCATGCCCGGTGACCTCACTGACGGTCAGAACCAGGTCGTCCCGCTCGTTCACCGGCTCGTCGACCACGATCGACAGACCCATCAGTCCGGCGACCCCGACCGCGCTGGCGATCATCCATCGTCGCCCGCGGCGCGACTCGCCGATTTCCGTCTGTCCGACCATTGCCTTGCCTCCGCGGCTGGGGGAGGTTCATCCCTGCCCTGCGCGCCGGGTGAGCGGCATGAGCAAGTCATGAGGTTGTGCTGAAACATGGCGCCCGGCCGCTACCGCTTCGAAGGCTTCCTCCTCGACCCTCGCGACCGCCAGCTGCGCCTGCACGACACGCGGGTGGAGCTGAACGCCCGCTACCTCGACGCCCTTGCCCTGCTGGTCAGCGAGCAGGGGCGCCTCGTCTCGAAGGACCGCTTCCTCGAGGAGGTCTGGCGGGGCGTCCCGGTGACCGACGAGGCGCTGACCCAGTGCATACGCACGCTGCGCCGCCAGCTCGGCGACGAGGCCGGCCGGCCTCGCTTCATCGAAACCGTGCCCAAGCACGGCTACCGCTTCATCGCCGCCGTGGAGCGCCTCGACGAGGAGCCCGCCGCGACGCCGGTTCCCGCCTCCGCTCCGCCGGCGGCGTCCGCCCGCACCGGCTCGCTCCCTGTAATCGCCTTCCTTTCCGTGGCGGGCATGGCGGGCGGCGGCGCCGCCGGCGTGCTCGGCGGCCTGTTCTACGGTTTCGTGGGTGCGTCCCAGCCCCTGCAGGGCGGCATGGGGGCGGCGTCGGTGCTGCTCGTGCTGGTCTGCCTGACCGTCCTCGTCGGCCTGATCGGAGGCGTGGGCGTGGCGGCCGGCGTCGCCTCCTCAGGCTTCGCGTCGGGGCGGCCCGGACCGTGGAGCATCGTCGGCGGGGCCTTGGGCGGGATGATCGTCGGCGCGGTGGTCAAGCTGCTGGGTGTCGACGCCTTCAACCTGCTGTTCGGCCAGACGCCGGGCGACATCACCGGCGCGACCGAGGGCGCGCTGCTGGGCGCGGCGGTCGGCCTCGGTGCGTGGCTGGCCAGCCGCGGCCCCCGCTCGCTGCCCCTGCGCCGCAGCGT
>JAFAEC010000206.1 GCA_023424215.1 Pseudomonadota bacterium | reverse complement strand
AGATACCTCCTTCACCATACGGACATTTAGAGGCTGTTTTGAGGGGGTAAGAACAAAAAAGAGCCTGCAGGTATCCGAAAAATACCCACAGGCGTGAAATCAGATGCGTTTCGCGTAGTCGAGGCTGATCCAACCGGCACCGGACTTGAGCTGCTTCCCACAGACCTCAAGATGGCAAACGGGAGATACTAAAGCTCCAGCAATTCCTTGAGATGAAAATGATTCTTGTGGAATTCAATCAATCCATCGTCTTTCATTTTTCGGAGCTCTTTTGAAAGAGCTGTTCTTTCTAAATTAAGGTAATCCGCCATCTGCTGGCGGTCAAAGGGAATGTCGAACTTTGTCGACCCCTTTTGTATGGAGACGCTGTTCAGATAGGACATGACGCGCCCTCGTATAGTTTTTGGTGCCGTATGAAAGCTCCTGCCGGAAAGCGTGAGATTCTTATGGGTAGAGATCGTGAGCAGATTGCTCATTATTTTCGCTGTCCAGGTTTCCAGCTTTAGGATGTTGCGATTAAGAGCGCCTATCGTCAAAAAGAGAATCAGGCAATCCTCGTTAGCGACCACGTCAACGAGCATAGGCTCGTCTGCAAGCAGTCCGTAGGTCTCAGCGAAAAACTGGTTCTTCCCGACATGGGAGAGGATCGTCCTGTTTCCCCACACATCGTTGTTTTCTATCGTCACGCCGCCTTCCATCACCAGCCCCATGCGCCTTGTTGTAGACCCTGCATGGAGGATCGTTGTACCCTTTTTGTATTTCCTTGTTACCGCTTTCAGCCCTTCCAGAGCATCAGAGATCTCTTTTTCGGACATACCATGAAAAATGACCGTGTTCCTGATTCTGTCAGTGTCCATAAAAAATCCACCTTTATTTCTATTGCGTGGCTATAACCACATACTCTTTACTCACATCATACTAAACTCTTATCAGGAACGCAAGGAAAACAGGAGGTGAATGACGTGATCAGGAAAATCATTCATATCGATGAAGAAAAATGCAACGGATGCGGGCTTTGCGCTACGGCATGCCATGAAGGTGCCATCGACATGGTGGACAGCAAGGCAAAGCTCGCAAGAGAGAACTATTGCGATGGTCTTGGCGACTGCCTGCCGGGCTGTCCGGCAGGAGCCATCACTTTTGAGGAGAGAGAAGCTCCCGCATATGACGATGTAGCGGTTAAGAGAACGCAGGAAGAAAACAGAAAGGCGGCGATGAATATGACAACGGAAGAAATCATGAAGATCGAAGACGAGAACGAGAGAAGAAAGCTGATGATGGCGAAGATGAAGGAGGAGGGCGGCATGCACCACGCACAAGGAGGATGTCCCGGATCGCATTCGATGCAGTTTAGCAGAGAAGAGTCTTGTGAATCTGAGACGCATACATCGGCAAAGCCGGTATCGCGTCTTGCTCAGTGGCCTTGTCAGATCAAACTGGTTCCGACGCAGGCGCCATTCTTCGACGGAGCGAAGCTTCTGATTGCAGCAGACTGCACAGCATACGCTTATGCCAATATGCACGAGGAGTTCATGAAGGGCAGGACGACCATCATCGGATGCCCGAAACTGGACGAGATCGACTACTCTGAGAAGCTTACCGAGATTATCGCGAACAACGATATTAAGGAAGTTACCATCGTGCGCATGGAAGTACCGTGCTGCGGCGGGCTGGAGCAGGCGGCAAAGAACGCCCTTCAGGCAAGCGGCAAGTTCATCCCCTGGCAGGTCGTGACCATATCACGCGACGGAAAGATACTCGATTGATCGAACTTTAGTGGTTATAACCACATACAAATAGCATTACAATCGATAGAGTCTAAGCAGAAAGAAACAGATAACGAATAGCAGGAGGTACAACATGGATTATTCGGAATGGAAAGACAAAACAGATGGATTTAAGAAAGTTGATGTACGGGGCGCTTACGGCAACTTCCTTGATGGAATCAAAAAACAGGCTGCCGCGCTTCCCGAAGGAGAAGGGATGGAGATCGTCCAGTCCTTCGAGCCGATCCCTCTCTATGAAGTAATGGAAATACTCGGCTACGAGCATCATACGGAAAAAACAGCGGACAACGAATACCACGCATATTTCTACCGCGTAGAGGAGAAAGGCGATATCTCCGATATCCCGGAAAGACCGGCAGTCATCACGAATTATCCAATGATCGACGAAAAGCTCGGTGAGCTGGCAGTAGAGTTCTGGGATCTGACATGGAGTGATGAGAACCGCTTTCTTGACTACAATACGCGTCTTCTTCTCTCCCTTGCCAATGCGGTTGGCGCAGGTAGAAAGCGTCAGGCGATGAGAGAACTTCTGAAGGCATATAAGAACGGGATCGATTCACGTGCTCTCGACGATGTGTTCGAGCAGTTCGCATGGAACATGGGTATAGGATTCTTCAGCTCGGAAATCGCTCCATCACCACTCTTTCAGGCATACAAACTGATCAAGCAGATGGAAAGGCAAGGAAAGAGCAGAGAAGAAATCAACGCGGTTCTGAAAGAGAAGTTCGCGGACAAGAAACCGAATCCAAGCGCATAGCAAAAGGAGGCATAGCTATGAACATCACAAGAGAAACGAAACTGGCGGAACTACTGAGAGAATACCCCTGGCTTAGGGAGGAAATCGTGAAGGTGAACGAAAAGTTCTCCATGCTGAACAGCCCCCTCGGGAAAGTAATGGAAAAAAAGTAACCATTGCAGAGATGAGCAAAAAGTCCGGCATGGACGAAGATGTGCTCATCGAAAAATCAGCGGAACTGATCCGAGTGCACAGCTAAGGGAGGAGGATGTGTATGAACAAGTATGAATGCGAGCCGTGCGGGTACATTTACGATCCTGAGATCAGAGATCCGGAAAGTGGGATAGCACCGGGAACAGCATTTGAGGACATTCCGGATGATTGGGTTTGTCCGATATGTTCCGTCGACAAGAGTATGTTTGTAAAAGTAGAAGACTAAAGGAAGACTATGAAAATGGAAAAATGCGAAATGTTTTGTTATCAGTGTCAGGAAACCGCAAGAGGCACCGGTTGTACGAAGGTCGGCGTTTGTGGCAAGAGACCGGAGCTATCCGGAATGTTGGATCTTTTGGTCTATGCAGCCAAAGGGCTCTCCTGTGTCACTACAAAGCTGCGTGAGGAAGGAAAAGAGGTCGGCAAAGATGTCAATCACCTTGTGACAGTCAATCTTTTTGCGACGATCACAAACGCCAACTTCGATCGTGATGCTATCATCGCACGCATCAAAGAGACCTTGGCTGTCAAGGAAGAATTGCGTAAGCAGCTTTCCGATCCGGACGCGCTGCCTGAAGCGGCACTTTGGAACGGTGACGAGCGTGAGTTCGATGCAAAGGCAACTTCCGACGAGGTAGGCGTACTTGCAACGGAGAATGAGGATATTCGTTCCCTGCGCGAAATGATCACATATGGACTAAAAGGGCTTGCTGCTTATTCCAAGCACGCCAATGCTCTGATGCAGGATAATGAAGAGGTGGACGCATTTATCCAGAGCACACTTGCCAAGCTTCTGGATGACAGCCTTGGAGTGGATGACCTCGTTGCTCTCACACTGGAGACGGGAAAATACGGTGTGGACGGCATGGCGCTTCTCGACGGGGCAAATACGGGCGCTTAGGGAAATCCTGAGATCACAGAGGTCAATATCGGAGTAAGGAATAACCCCGGCATTCTGGTTTCAGGACATGATCTGAAAGATCTGGAGCAGCTTCTGGAGCAGACTAAAGGTACCGGCGTGGATGTATATACTCACTCCGAGATGCTTCCGGCGCACTACTATCCGGCCTTCAAGAAATACGACAACTTCGTAGGGAATTACGGAAACGCATGGTGGAAGCAGAAGGAGGAGTTTGCCACCTTCCATGGCCCGATTCTCATGACCACAAACTGCATCGTGCCCCCTGCAGAATCCTACAAGGACAGGTTATGGACGACCGGAGCCGCAGGGTATCCGGGGTGTCGCCACATTGACGGCGAGTACGGAACCGTCAAGGACTTCTCCGCCATCATCGAGCAGGCCAAGACCTGTGCGCCGCCGCAGGAGATCGAGACTGGCAGCATCATCGGCGGTTTTGCGCACGAGCAGGTATTCGCACTGGCGGACAAGGTCGTCGACGCAGTGAAATCAGGTGCGATCCGCAAGTTCGTTGTCATGGGCGGCTGTGACGGAAGAATGAAGTCAAGAGACTACTACACAAAGTTTGCGCAGAAGCTGCCGAAGGACGTAGTCATCCTGACAGCCGGATGTGCGAAGTACAAATACAACAAGCTGGATCTTGGAGACATCGGTGGCATTCCTCGCGTTCTCGATGCCGGGCAGTGCAATGATTCCTATTCGCTGGCACTGATCGCCCTGAAGCTCAAAGAGGTATTCGGACTCGACGACATCAACGATTTGCCTCTCGCTTTCAACATTGCGTGGTATGAGCAGAAGGCCGTCATCGTGCTACTCGCGCTACTCTATCTGGGCGTTAAGAACATACATCTCGGACCTACACTTCCGGGATTCCTCTCCACGAACGTTGCCAAGGTGCTCGTTGACAACTTCGGTATCGCCGGAATCGGAACAGTGGAGGACGATCTTAAACTCTTCTTTGGCGAGGAGTAAAATCGGTCAATCCAATGAGATAAAAGAGTCTACTAAAAAAAGACCTGCGGAAACCGTGATGGAATCCGCAGGTCTTTTCATGTTCAGATGCGTTTTGCGTAGTCGAGGCTGATCCAACCGGCACCGGACTTGAGCCGTCCCCATCCAGCGGTAGAGCCCTGACCGGACTTTACTTCCATGATGGTGAAGACGCCCACGCCGGTGAAGCTGCCGGTGCGTGAGTAGTTCGTCCCGGCACCTTTGCGGATGTTGAGATCCGGGATGCTGACCTTCACGAGGAATGGCACATCGCTTTTCTTGGAAGCGGAAGATGCCGATGCCGAGCTTGCCGACACGTCGTATTTCGTGAGCTTCCATTTCTCAACGATGTTGCAGAGCTT
>JAFAEC010000141.1 GCA_023424215.1 Pseudomonadota bacterium | reverse complement strand
CCGCTGCTGACGCCGCCGCCGCCGCTGGCGACGCCGCTGCCGCCCCGGCCGCCGACGCCTCGATGGCTCCGGCCGCCGACGCCGCTGCTCCGGCCGCGACCCCGGAAGCCGCTCACTAAGAGCGACGTTCGGTTGGCCTTCGGGCCATCGTCGAATGAAAGGGTCGCCCTCGCGGGCGGCCCTTTTTTCTTGCCCGCCCGTCGCCGGCCACGGCGGAACATTGGGCGAGCAGGGGTATTTCTCCGGGCAGGTTCAAGCTTCGCAGAGGATATCCATGCGCCCTTCCGTCCTGATCGCGGCCTCGGCCGCCGCCCTCGCCCTCGCCGCCTGCCAGAATAACGCCGAGAATGCCGACGCCATGACCGACGAGGAAGCCGCCGCCGCGGCCGCCGACGCCGGAACCGACGCCTCGGCGACCACCCCCGACGGCTCCATGGCGGCCTCCGCCGCCGGAGGATCGGGCGGCTACGCCGGCGGTTCGGGCGGTTCGGGAGGCGCGAGCGGCTCGAGCACCGGAGGCGCGGCCGGCTCCGGCGGCGAGACCATGACCGGCGCCTCGAGCCGGGCCGTCAACGGCGGCTCGACCGTTCCGAGCGCGCGCGCCGGCCAGGCCCCCGCAGACGGCGCGCCCATCGACCCGGCCAACATGACCGACACCGAGCGGCGGCTTAACCCGCAGCAGAATCCGGAACAGTAGGCCCCGCCGACGTTCCCCGCGGCCCGGTCAGGGCCTATGGGAGGGCGATGACGGACGACCGCTCGCCCCGCCTGCTCTGGACCGACGAAGGCGCGCCGCGCTCGGGCCGGTTCGGGGACGTCTACTTCTCGCGCGAAGATGGTCTGGCCGAAACCCGGGCCGTCTTCCTCGCCGGCTGCGGCCTGCCGCAGGCCTGGGCGGGTCGGGACCGCTTCACCGTGGCCGAGCTCGGCTTCGGGACGGGGCTGAATATCGCGGCCTTGCTCGACCTGTGGCGTCGTGAGCGCCCGCCGGGCGGGAAGCTTCACGTCTTCTCCGTCGAGGCCTTCCCCCTGTCCCGGGACGAGGCCGCGCGCGCCCTCGCCGCCTGGCCGGAGCTGGCGGACGCCGCCGGCGAGCTGCTGGCCGCCTGGCCGGCCCCGACCCGGGGCTTCCACCGCCTCGACCTTGCGCGGTTCGACTGCACGCTCGACCTCGCCGTCGGCGAGGTCGACTGGGCCCTGGGGCAATGGACCGGTCCGGCCGACGCCTGGTTCCTCGACGGCTTCGCGCCTTCCACAAACCCCGCCATGTGGTCGGACGAGGTGTTGGACCGTATCGCCGCCCTCTCGGCCCCGGACGCCCGGGTCGCCACCTTCACCGTCGCCGGCGCCGTGCGGCGCGGCCTCGCCGGGCGGGGCTTCGTCGTCGACAAGCGCCCCGGCCATGGACGCAAGCGCGAGCGGCTGGAGGCGCGCCGCCCCGGCGCCGCTCCGGCTCCGGCGCGCCCTTCGGTCGCCATCGTCGGCGCGGGCATCGCCGGAGCCGCCGTGGCGCGGGCTTTCGGCGCGCTCGGCGTCGCGCCGGTCGTGCTCGAGGCCGAACGACCGGGGGCCGGAGCCAGCGGCTTCCCCGCCTCGCTGGTTACGCCCCGCCTGGATGTGGGGGACGGCGGGATCGCCGCGCTTTTCGCCCAGGCCCTTGAGCGGGCCGCCGATCTCTACCGCTCGGTTCCCGACGCCGTGGTCGCGGCAGGCGTGCTGCAGCTGGAGCAGGCCCCGCGCGACGCCGCCCGGCACGCCCGCGTCGCCGCCCAGGGCGTCTGGCCCGCGGAAGCCATGGCGGTGCTCGACGCGGAGGCTTGCGCCGCCCGCGTCGGCGAACCCGTCCAGGGCGGCGGTCTGCTGATGCGCCAGGCGTTGGCGGTGCGCGGGGAGCCGGTCCTGGCCGCCTGGCTCGCGGAAGCGGGGGAGGTCCGGGCCGCGGTGGCTGGCGTGGAGAGGACAGTCGACGGCTGGCGCCTGCGCGACGCGGCCGGTCGATCGCTGGTCGAGGCCGACATCGTCGTCCTCGCCGCCGGCTGGGGGCTTGCGGAACTCGCCCCTGACCTGCCCCTGGCGCCCGTGGCCGGACAGGCCGACTGGGTCGACGGCGTCGTCGCCGCGCCCACCGCCTGGGGCGGCTACGCCGTTCCGACCGGATCAGGGCTGCTCTTCGGCGCCACCCACGCGCGGGGCGTGACCGATCCGCAGCCCACCATGGCGGCCAGCGAGGCCAATCTGGAGACGCTGGCGACACGATTGCCGGGCCTCGCCGGCCGGGTACGCGAGGCCGGGGGCCGGCGCGCCCGCACCGCGGTTCGGGCCACCACCCCCGACCGCCTGCCTCTCGCCGGGCGTCTGGACACGGGCCTGTTCATGCTCGGCGGCCTGGGGTCGCGCGGCTTCTGCGCCGCGCCCCTGCTCGCCGAGCATGTCGCCGCCCTCGCGCTCGCCGCCCCGTCGCCCCTGCCCCGCGAGCTGGCGAGGCGCGTCGATCCGGCCCGCTTCGCGGGGGGCTTGTGAAACGAGCGAACCGGGAGGACGCTTGGCTCCGGAAACTTCATCCGGAGACATCCCATGCGCTCTGTTCCAGTCGCCGGTCTCGGCGTTCTCGCCCTCCTCGGATCGGCGGCCTGCGCGCCCACCGTCGAGCGGGCGGAGGGCGAGGTTCCGCCCCGCGCCCGCCAATGCTTCAGCATCCAGCAGGTCACCAACTTCCGCCGAGGGCGGCCCGACCAGGTCTTCATCCGCGTCGGCCGCAACGACGTCTATGAGCTGAACGCCGTCGGCTGCAGGGACCTCGATTTCGCCAATCGCATGGCCCTCGTTCCGGACGGCGCCGCGCTGGCCGGGACCCGCCTGTGCACAGACGACTGGGCGCGCATCGTCGTCCCAGGTTCGACATCGCCGAATACCGTTTGCCGCGCCCGCATCAGCCGCAAGCTGACCGAGGCGGAGATCGCCGCCCTGCCGGCGGCGCACCGTCCCTGACGGTCAGCCCTTCTGGGCGTAGCCGAGGCGCTGGTTGAGCCGTTCGATCAGGTCGATGGCCGTGTCGGCGATCACCGAGCCCGGCGGGTAGACCGCCGCCACCCCTGCGTCGAGCAGGGGCTTGACGTCAGCCGGCGGGATCACCCCGCCGACGACCACGGTGATGTCCTCGCGCCCCAGCTTCTTCAGTTCGGCGATCAGCTCCGGCGCGAGCGTCAGGTGGCCCGCGGCCAGCGACGAGGCGCCGACGGCGTGGACGTTCTTCTCCACCGCCTCGCGCGCCGCCTCGGCCGGGGTCTGGAACAGCGAGCCGGCCGTGACGTCGAAGCCGAGATCGCCGTAGGCGGTAGCCACCACCTTCTGGCCGCGGTCATGGCCGTCCTGGCCCAGCTTGGCGATCAGGATGCGCGGCGGGCCGCCGTCGTTCTCGACGAAGGCGGCGACCATGCCGCGAGCCCGGGAGACCTTCGGGTCGGCGCCGGCTTCCCGCGCGTAGACACCGGAGACGGTCTTCACGGTGGCGACATGGCGGCCGAAGGCGGCCTCCAGCGCGTCGGAGATCTCGCCGACGGTGGCCTTGGCGCGGGCCGCCTCGATCGACAGCTGCAGCAGGTTGGCCCCGCCGCGGGCGCCGTTGGTCAGGGCCTCGAGCGCCGCATCGGTCGCCGTCTGGTCCCGCTCGGCCCGCAGCCGCTTCAGCTTGTCCAGCTGCGAGGCCAGCACGGCCGCGTTGTCGACCTTCAGCACCGGAATGTCGTCGACGTGGTCGGCGAGGTACCGGTTCACCCCGACCACCGTCTGCTGGCCGGTGTCGATGCGGGCCTGGGTCCGCGCCGCCGACTCCTCGATGCGCAGCTTGGGCACGCCGGCCTCGATGGCCTTGGCCATGCCGCCCAGCGCCTCGACCTCGGCCATGTGGGCGCGGGCCTTCTCCGCCAGCTCGTGGGTCAGACGCTCGACGTAGTAGCTGCCGCCCCAGGGATCGATGACCCGGGTCAGGCCGGTCTCCATCTGCAGCAACAGCTGGGTGTTGCGGGCGATGCGGGCCGAGAAGTCGGTCGGCAGAGCCAGGGCCTCGTCCAGCGAATTGGTGTGCAGGCTCTGCGTCTGCCCGCCCGCCGCCGCCATGGCCTCGACCATGGTGCGCGACACGTTGTTGAACACGTCCTGCGCCGCCAGCGACCAGCCCGAGGTCTGGCAGTGCGCCCGCAAGCTGAGCGAGCGCGGGTCCTTCGCCCCGAACTTCGCCACCGCCTCGGCCCACAGCAGGCGGCCGGCGCGCAGCTTGGCCACCTCCATGAAGTAGTTCATGCCGATGGCCCAGAAGAACGACAGCCGCGGCGCGAAGCGGTCGATGTCGAGGCCGGAGTCGACGCCCGCCTTCAGGTACTCGACCCCGTCGGCGAGGGTGTAGGCCAGCTCGAGGTCGGCCGAGGCCCCGGCCTCCTGCATATGGTAGCCGGAGATCGAGATGGAGTTGAACTTGGGCGCGTGCTCGGCGGTCCAGGCGAAGATGTCCGACACGATCCGCATGCTGGGCGCCGGCGGATAGATGTAGGTGTTGCGGACCATGAACTCCTTGAGGATGTCGTTCTGGATCGTCCCGGTCAGGGCGCTGTGGGCGACGCCCTGCTCCTCGGCCGCCACGACATAGAGGGCAAGCACCGGCAGCACCGCCCCGTTCATGGTCATCGACACCGACATCCGGTCCAGCGGGATGCCGTCGAACAGGGTGCGCATGTCGTAGATGGAGTCGATGGCCACCCCGGCCATGCCGACATCGCCCTTCACCCGCGGGTGGTCGGAATCGTAGCCGCGGTGGGTGGCCAGGTCGAAGGCGATCGACAGCCCCTTCTGCCCGGCGGCGAGGTTGCGCCGGTAGAAGGCGTTGGATTCCTCCGCCGTCGAGAAGCCGGCGTACTGCCGGATGGTCCACGGGTTGGACGCGTACATGGTCGGATAGGGCCCGCGCACATAGGGGGCGATCCCCGGCAGGCCGTGGATGAAGTCCAGCCCCTCGACGGCGTCCGCGCCGTAGGATGTCGCGACCGTCAGGCCCTCGGGCGTCCGCCACGGCTCGCGCGCCGGGCCGGTTCCGGTCGGCGACAGGTCGAGGGCGATCTTCGAGAAGTCGGGGAAGCTCATCGGGCCGCTCCTTCGGCTTCGAACGGGGCGGCGAGGCGGATCGGCGTCAGCGGCGCGCAGGCGTCGCCGCCCGCCTCGACTGCGACCCGGCCGGCCGGATCGGCCGGCGCCGGACGCGGCTCCGGATCGACAAACTTCGTCACGCCCACGAGGTGCTCGCTCCCCGCCCCGAGCGCATGCTCCAGCGCCTGCCGGGCTCGCGCCACCCGCGGCTGGATCAGCCCGCCGCGCAGCGCCTCTACCAGTCCGCCCTCGGCCTCGATGATGCGGAACTCCTCCCAGCCGGCCTCGGCCAGTTCGCGGGTGCGCTGGTCCAGATACCAGGAGCCCGCCGCCGGGTCGTCGACCCGTCCGAGGTTCGCCTCCTCCATCAGCACCAGCTGGGTGTTGCGGGCCTGGCGCCGGGCGAAGGCGTCGGGTCGGCCGCCGGCCCGGGTGAAGCCGTCCAGCAACACCGCGTCCGCGCCGCCCGCCGCGCCGGCGAAGCCCGCCGCCGTCAGCCTGAGCAGGTTGGGCCAGGGATCGCGCGCCGACAGCATGCGCCGCGAGGACCGCGCCTCGATGATCGCCGGCGTCTCGATTCCGAAGGCCTTGCCGATCGAACGCCACATCAGCCGCAGCGCCCTCAGCTTGGCGAGGCTGTCGAAATAGGTCTGGTCGACGGACACGCCGAGCACCGTCCCCTTCAGCGCCTGCTCCGCGCTCATCCCCGCCGCGACGGCCGCCTTGGCCAGCGCCACGGCGTTCGCCGCCGCGAAGGCCAGCTCCTGGGCGATCGACCCGCCGGCCTCGTGCGCGACCCGGCCGCTGGCGAGGAAGAAGGTCGCCTCGGGATAGGCGACGGCGTGTCGGGCCGTCGCCTGCGCCGACTCGGCCAGATGATCCGCCATCGCCCGCGGCGCCGCGCCCGTCTCCGCGAAGGCCGACACCGGATCCATGTGGAACCGCAGCTTCGCCCGCGGCGCCCCCTTGGCCGCCACGGCCAGGGCGTCGGCCGCCGCCGGCCCGTCCAGACCGGCGTCCAGACCGACCGCGGCCAGCTCCAGCGCCACCCCGTCCAGCGCCCGCGCCAGCCCGGCCGCATCGCGCGCCGCGCCTCCGCCCAGCACCACCGAGGCCGCGCCGCCCTCGAGGTCGGCCCGTACCGCCGCGTTCACCGTCGCCGGGTCGTCGCCCTCCACCAGCGTCCGCAAGTCCCAGGCGCGGCCGTCGGCGTCCGAGGTCCGCGGGGCGAACAGCGGCTCCACGCCGGTCGCCGCCGCGTACAGCGGCCGCACCGCCAGCCCGTCGGGATCCAGATGCACCAGGCTCTCGAGCGGCCGGTCCTTCAGCGCCTTCTCGGCGAGCGCGCGCCACTCGGCGGGCGAGGGGGTCGGAAAGGTCTGCGACATGGCTGCTCCCATGCCTCCTCCCGCCGCCGGGGTCCAGTGCCCGGCGTCCCGTCCGGCGGCGACGTTGCCGTTCGGGCGGCCGCCCCCACATCAGCCCCTCCCCGCCCATGGAGCTTCCGATGGCCGACCTGTCCGCCTTCCCGATCACCCGCCGCTGGCCCGCCCGGAAGCCGGATGTCCTGCAGCTCTATTCGCTGAACACGCCCAATGGGGTGAAGGTCTCGATCATGCTCGAGGAGACCGGCCTGCCCTACGAGGCCCACCTCGTCGACATCATGCAGGACGAGAGCTGGACGCCCGAGTTCCTGTCCCTCAATCCCAACGGCAAGATCCCGGCCATTCTCGATCCCGACGGTCCCGGCGGTGAGCCGCTGGCCCTGTTCGAGTCGGGGGCCATCCTCGTCTACCTCGCCGAAAAGACCGGCCAGCTCCTGCCGGCCGACCCGGCCCTGCGCTACCAGACCCTGCAGTGGGTCATGTTCCAGATGGCCGCCATCGGGCCGATGTTCGGACAGGTCGGCTTCTTCCACCGCTTCGCCGGCCGCGAGTACGAGGACAGGCGTCCGCTGCAGCGCTACGTCAGCGAGTCGAGGCGGCTGCTCGGCGTCCTCGACGCCCGCCTCGCCGGCCGCGACTGGATCATGGGCGACTACTCCATCGCCGACGTGGCCACGCTCGGCTGGGTGCGCAACCTGATCGGCTTCTACGAGGCCCGCGACCTGGTCGAGTTCGACACGCTGGAGCACGTCCCCGCCTGGCTGGAGCGCGGCCTCGCCCGGCCGGCGGTTCAGCGCGGGCTGGAGATTCCTTCGCGGGGCTGACGCCGCGGGAACCCGCCTCGCGCCGCCAAGGTTCTCTCCGTGAAGGAGCAAACCCATGGGCATGACCGATCAGGTGATCCGAGACACCCCGCGATCCGGCGAGGACGTCAGCGACGCCCGCCTGCGTCGCATCCGCGAACTGCTGTCCGAGGCCCGCCTCCGCGACAGCGACGACGTGCTGGACGACATCGCCCGGGTGCTGGGCGAGCGCATCCGCCCGGCGGAAATCTACCAGAAGCCGCTGGGCTGACCCGACCGGGAGACGTCACGCCGCGACGCGGCAGCCGACCCGGCCCGACCCGGTCACGCGCGTTGGCGAAGGAAAGAATGGTGGACGCGACAGGGATTGAACCTGTGACCCCTACGATGTCAACGTAGTGCTCTCCCGCTGAGCTACGCGTCCGCCGTGACGGCCCTCGGGATGCCCGGGGGCGGGAAGGCGCGGTCTATAACCCGGCCTCGCCGCCGACCGCAAGAGCCATATTGGCGGGCCGCGGCCCCGAGGCTCCGCCTTGTCGACCCGGGGCGGCCCGGCGCTTGGCGGGGCCCGCGCTCAGGCGACGAGCGCCCGACAGCGCCCTGACGTTCAGGCCGCCACCATGCGTTCGACCTCGCCGACCAGGTCGCGCAGGTGGACCGGCTTGGACAGCACCTTGGCCTGCGGGCTGGCCTGGGCCGCCGACAGCGCCACCGCCGCGAAGCCGGTGATGAACATGATGCGGATGCCCGGCTGGCGAGCCGCGGCGATGCGCGCCACCTCGATGCCGTCGGCGCCGGGCATGACGATGTCGGTCAGCAGCAGGTCCCACGGGCCTTGGTCGAGCGCGTCGATGGCGTCGTCGCCGTTCTCGCAGTCGACCACCGAATGGCCGGCGCGCTCCAGCGCGCGGGTCAGGAAACCGCGAAGCGAATGATCGTCTTCGGCCAGAAGGATGCGCGCCATTGGAGTGTTCGTCCGCCCCGGTGTCTTCAGTGTCCGGAGGCTAGGCCCGGCGCGGTAAACCCGCGATGAAAAACACCGCTCCGGCGAAACACGCCCGGCGCCGAGCCTGTGGATGAAGCGGAGAAACAGTCTATGGCTGGATCGATGCGGGCGGACGAGGACCAGGGCGAGGGTGCGGGCGGAGCGGCGGCGGTCGAGGTGACGCGCCCCGCCGCCCCCGGCCGGTTCGTCTTCGCCTCCCCTCATTCCGGCGTGGTCTACCCCATCGATCTCCGGACCGATCCGGACCTGCCCGAGGCCAGCCTGCGCAGCGCCGAGGACGCCCGGGTCGACCGGCTGATCGCGCCCGGCGCGGCGCTGGGCGCGGTGCTGGTGCTGGGGCGGATCGCGCGGGCCTATGTCGACCTGAACCGCGATCCGGGAGACCTCGACCCCGCCCTCGTCGAGGGCGTCGAGGGGCCGGGATCGCCCCGCGCCGCGGCCGGCTACGGCGTCGCGCCCCGGCTGACCGGCGACGGCCGGCCGCTCTATCGCCGCCGCCTGACGCGGGCCGAGGTCGAGGCCCGGCTGGCGCGGGTCCACGCGCCCTATCACGCCGCCCTCGCGGGCGAGATGGCCGCGGCGCGCGACCGCTGCGGCGAGGCGGTGCTGGTCGACTGGCACTCGATGCCGGCC
>JAFAEC010000116.1 GCA_023424215.1 Pseudomonadota bacterium | reverse complement strand
CGTCGAGGCTGAGATCGGCGCCTAGCCGCGTCGCCGCGGCGGCCTTGGCGGCGCCCCGGGAGGTGGCGATGACGCGGGCGCCCGCGGCCTTGGCCATCTGGATGGCGGACACGCCGATGCCGCTGGTCGCGCCATGCACCAGCAGGGTCTCGCCCGCCTGAAGGCTTCCCGCCTCGAAGACATTGGCGAACACCGTGCAGACGGTCTCCGGCAGGGCCGCGGCCTGGACGAAGTCCAGACCGACGGGCACGGGCAGGGCGTGGCGTGCGTCGACGACGGCGTATTCGGCATAGCCCCCGCCGCCGAGCAGGGCGCAGACGCGGTCGCCGCTCCGCCAGCGGTCCACGCCGGCTCCGATCGCATCGACCTCGCCGGCGACTTCGAGCCCGAGCAGATCGGAGGCTCCGGGCGGCGGCGGATAGCGGCCCTCCCGCTGGAGCAGGTCGGGACGATTCACCCCGGCTGCCCGCACGCGGATGCGAATCTGGCCCGGCGCCGGTTCGGGCGCAGGACGATCGACGAGGCGCAGCGCCTCCGCGGGACCCTTGCCGCCTTCGATTTCGATCGCCCGCATCCGGTCGCCTCGTCCTTGCATTCGTCCGTATCCCGGCGTTCAGATAGGCGGCGCCGGCCCCGCTGGCCATGCAAGGAGGCGATGATGTTCGAGGATCTGGAGCCGCGGCCCGCCCGCGACGCGAGCCTTGCCGCCCTCGTCCGCGAGGATCTCGACGCCTGGTCGGTCGAGGATCTGAAGGAGCGCATCGCGCTGCTGGAGGGCGAGATCGCGCGCTCCCGCGCGGCCATCGAGGGCAAGTCCTCGCAACGGGACGCCGCCGACGCCCTGTTCAACTTCCGCAACAGCTGAAGAATTCGCCCGCCGCGTGTCTGGCATGGCCGTTGCACGCGGAAGGGAACGGCGCGCGAACCGGTCGCCCGTGATACGGATGTGCGCAATCCATGAGTCTGGCTGAGTTGATGTCGAACCAAGACCCCGTCCTGGAGCCTTCGGGCCGGAGCCGCGCCGCCGTGGTGGAGGATTTCGCCCGCTCGGAGCTGTTCGACCGCACCTTCCGCGAGGGGATGGAACTGGTCGAGGAGACCGCCGCCTATCTCGACGGCGACGGCCGCCGGGAATCCAAGCTGCTGTCCCGCGCGGCGGCGCTGGCCTACGCCGGCGAGAGCATGAAGCTGACCACCCGGCTGATGCAGATCGCCTCCTGGCTGCTGGTCCAGCGGGCCGTGCGGGAAGGGGACATGACCGCCGCCGCGGCCTGTGAGCCGCGCTACCGGCTGGCTGACCGCAAGATCGAGACGGAGCCGACCCATCCCGAACTGCCGATCGCGCTGATCGAGTATCTGGTCCGTTCCGAGAAGCTGTACGATCGGGCGCTGCACCTCGATCGACGCATGTATCTGGATGCGCCCGAGGAAGAGGCGGTCAATCCGGTGCAGAGCCAGCTGGATCGGCTGGCGGCGGCGTTCAGGAACTGAACCCTACGGCCCGACGTCGTCGGCGTCGCGGCCGTGGCCGTCGTCGACGGGCCTGGGCAGGCTGACGGCGATGCCCAGCGCCTCGGCCAGCTTTTCGTCGCGGCTGTAGACGTCCTCGCGGAAGGCGACCCGGCCCTGACCGTCCACGAAGGCGGTCCAGTACAACAGCCGGACGGTGATCTCGCGGCCCGTCTGGATGCGCTTGGTCTCGCGCGTGGCCTGGGCCTCGTCGAACTGGCCCAGCAGGTCGGGGCTCGGCGACAGCAGCAGGCGGGCGAACTCGACCGCGTCCTGCACCCGCACGCAGCCGTGGCTGCGCTGGCGCATGGCGAGGTTGAAGGCCGACTTCGTCGGGGTGTCGTGCAGGAAGATGGCGTAGCTGTCGCGCAGCTCGAACTTCACATAGCCGAGCGCCGCGTTCGGACCGGCCCGCTGAATCACCTGGCCGTTCGAGATGTACATGTTCTGGCTGGCCAGGTAGCCGGGGCCGCGGGGCAGGATCTCGTTCCGGGCGATCGAGGCCGGGACGTACCAGGGCGGATTGGCGACCACGGAGGCGAACTGCTTCTCGAGGCTGGGGGTCTGGTTCCGCGCCGTGCCGACGACGACACGGGTCGAGTGCACCGGACGGGCGTCCTTCCAGTAGACCATGATCGCCGCGGCGGTGTTCACCTCGATGCGCTCGGGGGCCACGTCGCGCTTCAGCCAGCGACGCCGCTCGAGGTTGAGGGCGATCTGGCGGGCGCGGTCCTCGGCCGAGGCGGACAGGGACCGCTGGGTGCCCGTGCCGATGCGGGCGTCGGCGGCGAGGCCGTGGCGCGTCTGGAAGCTCCGCACGCCCGCCTGGAGCTCCGGCCCGTAGACATCGCCCATGGCCGCAAGGCGGGCGCCTTCGGCGGCGTCGAGATCGCCTTCGGCGACCAGACGCTGGATCAGAATCGGAACCCTCGGATCGCTGTCGCCCGGCTCGATGTTCGCGCCGATGCGGAACGCCGGCCAGCCGCCGTTCTCGCGGATCAGGCGACGATACCGGACATAGCCCGCGGACAGGTTAGAATAGCCGATGTCGGTGGGCGCGAGCGCCTCCAGCCACTCGACCAGCCGGTCGCCGGCGAGGGCGTCGTTCAGGCCGACCGGGAGGTCGGCCCGGTTCTTCTGCATCTCCCAGAGGTCCTCGACCGTCTCCGGCCGCACCCGGCCTTCCGCGAGGACGCGGGCGTAGGTCAGGGCGGCGGCGGTGGTGGCAATCTCCAGTCCGGCCGGGTCGCCGCTGTAGCGGTCGAGCGAGCCGAAGAAGTCGTCGCGGGACAGGCCATGCCGCTCGGCCTGGGCGCCCGCCGCCATCAGGGCCCGTCGCCGCGGCTCGTTCCACACCGGGCGCCAGCCATTCATCTCGTAGAAGGCGCGCACGTCCGGCTGCAGGGTGGCGGGCAGGCGGGCCAGCCGGTCATTGAAGCTGTCGTAGAAGGCGACGGCGCCGGGATCGCGCGTCTGCGCCTGTGCGGACAGGCCCACAGCGGAAGCGAGCGCCGCGGTCGCCGCGCCCAGACCCAGTTGCCGTCGGTTCATCGCGCTCGCTCTTCGTCCGTCTTTCGCCGCACGGACACCACGCCCACGCCCCGAAAAATCCAACGCTGGAAATGTTATCGGCGTTCCGCCCAAACAGAAAGGCGCCGGTCCGGGGACCGACGCCTTCGTGATCGTGTTGCCGCAGCGGTGTGGCGGGAAAGCCAGACCTGGACGGTCCTAATTCTTGATGAAGCCGGCGAACTTGTTGTTGAAGCGCGACACGCGGCCGCCGCGGTCCATCAGCTGCTGGTTGCCGCCGGTCCACGCCGGGTGCGTCAGCGGGTCGATGTCGAGGTTCAGCGTCGCGCCTTCCTTCTGGTAGGTCGAGCGCGTCTGATACGTCGAGCCATCCGTCATCGTGACCGTGATGAAGTGATAGTCGGGGTGGATGTCCGCCTTCATTGTCGTCGTTCCGTCTCTGCGCGGTGACGATGCCGACCGTCCATGCGCGAAAAATGAGAAACCCGCCGAGGGGCGGCGGGAATGAGCGGCGGCGTTTACACCGGGGGGCTTTCCGGGGCAAGAGGCGCGCCGATGACCGATACGACCGCCTCCGCCGCCGATCCCGCCGACCTCCGCGGCCGACCGGGCGCGGGCGCGCTGCTGGCGGAGCAGATGGCCGACGCCGGCGCCCGCCGCGAGAAGCGGCGCGACATCCGGCCCCTGGCGCGACTGCTGCCCTACGCCCTTAGGCACCGGGGCTATCTGATCCTCGCCGGCTTCTGGCTGGTGATGTCCACGACAGCGTCGCTGGGGCTCACCGCGGCGGCGCGGGGCGCGATCGACCATGGCTTCGCGGACGGCGGCGCGCGGCTGAACCTGTGGTTCCTGCTGCTTGGCGCGGTGGCCCTGTTCCTCGGCGTCGCCACGGCGGTGCGCTACTTCTACGTCACCAAGACCGGCGAACGGGTCGTGGCCGACCTGCGCAAGGGGCTGTTCGATCGGGTGCTGAGCCTCGACCCGGCCTTCTACGCCCGGATGCGGACCGGAGAGGTGCTGTCGCGACTGACGACAGACATCGCGCTGGTCGAGACGCTGATGACCACCTCGATCTCCTATGCGGTGCGGAACTTCCTGACGCTGGTGGGCGGGACGATCCTGCTGTTCGTGGTCAGCCCGAAGCTGACCGGTCTGGTGCTGCTGATCGTGCCGCTGCTGCTGGGGCCGCTGTTCCTGTTCGGCCGCCGGGTCCGCAAGCTGACCGTGGCGACGCAGGACCGGTTCGCGCAGGCGGTGGGCTTCGCGGGAGAGAGCGTGGACGCCATCGAGACGGTCCAGGCTTTCGGACGGGTCGGCAGCGCCGTCGCCCGCTTCGGGGAGGCGGTCGAGGCGGCCTTCGCCGCGTCACTGGTGCGGATGCGCGCGCGGGCGCTGATGACGGCGATGATCATCGTGGTGATGTTCGGCGGCGTGACCCTGGTGCTGTGGCTGGGCGCCATGGACGTCATCGCCGGCCGGATGAGTCCCGGAGCCCTGCTGCAGTTCGTGCTGCTGTCGGTCTTCGCCGCCGGCGCCGTCGGAGCCCTCGGCGAGAGCTGGGGCGACGTGCAGAAGGCCGCCGGCGCGATGGAGCGCATCGACGAACTGATGCGCAGCCAGTCGGCCATCGCCGCGCCCGCCCGCCCCAAGCCGCTGCCGCAGCCGCCTGTTGGGGAAGTGTCCATGGCGGGGGTGCACTTCAGCTATCCGGGCCGCCCCGACCTGCCGGCCCTGAAAGGCTTCTCACTGACCGTTCGGCCCGGCGAGACCGTGGCTCTTGTCGGGCCCTCGGGGGCCGGCAAGAGCACGGTGTTCCGCCTGCTGCTGCGCTTCTACGACCCGCAGTCCGGCGTCGTCGCTGTCGACGGCGTGGATGTGCGCGAGGCCGATCCGACAGCGGTGCGCAACCGCTTCGCCTGGGTGTCCCAGGAGGCGCCGCTGTTCTCGGGCTCCTCGTCCGAGAACATCCGCTTCGGCCGCGAGGCCGCCACGGACGGGGACGTCCGGGCCGCGGCCGCCGAAGCCCAGGCGCTGGCTTTCATCGAGGCGCTGCCGGAGGGCTTCGACACGCCCCTGGGCGAGCGCGGCAAGAGCCTCTCGGGCGGCCAGCGTCAGCGGCTGGCCATCGCGCGGGCGCTGGTGCGGGACGCGCCCATCCTGCTGCTCGACGAAGCCACCTCGGCCCTGGACGCCGAGAGCGAGCGGCTGGTGCAGGCGGCGCTGGACCAGGCGATGGAGGCGCGGACGACCCTGGTCATCGCGCACCGCCTGGCGACCGTCCTGCGCGCCGACCGGATCGTGGTGATGGAGGACGGCCGCGTGGCGGAGGAGGGGACCCACGCCTCGCTGCTGGCGGCCGGGGGCCTCTACGCCCGGCTGGCGAAGCTGCAGTTCCGCGACGACTGACCGCCAGGCGGTCAGCCGGCCGCCATCACACCACAGGCGACGCGGTCGCCGGCGCCGCCGATCGGCTGGCTGCGGTGGTCGTCGGCGTTGGCGTGGATGACCAGGGCGGAGCCGTCGGCGTCCCACAGCCACTGGCCCGGGCCGTCGGACGCGATGCGGGCCCGGCTGGTGAAGATCTCCGCGCGCACCCGCCCTTCGGCGTCGGCGTGAATGTTGGGCAGGTCGCCGTCGTCCGGCCCTTCCGCGTTCAGCAGGCCATGCGGAGCCTTCGGCTCGGCGTGGTTGATGTGCCCGCCGGCGGAGGTGAAGGGAGCGGCGCACTGGCCGGCGGCGTGAATGTGCACCCCGTGCCAACCGGGGGTCAGGCCCTCGGCCTCGATGCGGATCAGCAGGCCCGTCGCACCCTGGGTCAGGACGGCCCGGCCGATGCTCGCTCCGGCGGCGTTCACCAGCGTCGCCTCGCCGAAGTCGCCCGGCTGGGCGCGTCCGGACACCGCCGCGCCCGGCGCGCTGGCGCAGCCGCCGAGGACGACCGCGAGGGCGCCGGCGGCGAGGGCGGAATGTCGGGCTGCGGGCATGGTCTGGACTCCTTTTGCGGAGGGGGCGCAGGCGGTGGCTTCGCTTTGCCACTGCGGCCCCCGGATGCTAGAAACGGCGTAGCGGATCACGTTCCGATTCCGGCCATTTAAAGCCTGATTTCCTTGACCGACGACAGCTACCAGAACGCCGCGCCTCCCGGCGGCGGCGACATCTCCACCATCACCATCGAGGACGAGCTCCGGAAGTCGTATCTCGACTACGCGATGAGCGTCATCGTGAGCCGCGCCCTGCCGGACGCGCGTGACGGTCTGAAGCCGGTGCACCGGCGCATCCTGTATTCGATGCACGACCTGAAGATGACGCCGGACCGCGCCTATTCTAAGTGCGCCCGCGTGGTCGGCGACGTGCTGGGCCGCTTCCATCCGCACGGCGACGCCTCGGTCTACATGGCGCTGGTGCGTATGGCCCAGCCGTTCTCGATGGGGCTGATGCTGGTCGACGGCCAGGGCAATTTCGGCTCGGTCGACGGCGATATGCCGGCCTCGATGCGATACACCGAGTGCCGCATGGCACCGGCGGCGACGGCGCTGCTCACCGACATCGACAAGGACACGGTCGATTTCCAGCCGAACTACGACGAGAAGGAGCTGGAGCCGGTCGTCCTGCCGAGCCGGATTCCGAACCTGCTGGTCAACGGCGCCGGCGGCATCGCCGTCGGCATGGCGACGAATATCCCGCCGCACAATCTGGGCGAGGTGATCGACGGCTGCCTGGCTCTGCTGGACGATCCCGGCATCGGCGACGACGCCCTGCTGGAGCTGGTGCCGGGGCCCGACTTCCCGACCGGCGGCGAGATCATGGGCCGCACCGGTTCGCGCAACGCCCTGCGCGACGGCCGCGGATCGGTGATCGTGCGCGGCAAGGCGACGATCGAGACGATCCGCAAGGATCGCGAGGCGATCGTCGTCACCGAGCTGCCCTACCAGGTGAACAAGCAGACCCTGATCGAGCGTATCGTCGAGCTGGTCCGCGAGAAGAAGATCGAGGGCATCGCCGACGTCCGCGACGAGTCCGACCGCGACGGCATGCGCATGGTCGTCGAACTGAAGCGCGACGCCTCGGGCGACGTGGTGCTGAACCAGCTGTGGCGCTTCACGGCGATGCAGAGCTCGTTCGGCGTCAACATGCTGGCGCTGAACCATGGCCGGCCCGAGCAGATGGGCCTGCGTCAGCTGCTGGACGCCTTCCTCGAGTTCCGCGAGGAGGTGGTGGTCCGCCGCACCAAGTACGAACTGGCCAAAGCCCGCGACCGCGGGCACGTGCTGGTCGGTCTGGCCGTGGCCGTGGCCAACATCGACGAGGTGATCCACATCATCCGTTCCTCGGCCGACCCGACCGAGGCGCGCGAGCGGCTGCAGGCGAAGTCGTGGCCGGTCGGCGACATGATGGCCCTGATCGAGCTGATCGCCGATCCGCGCTCGGCCCTCGTCGACGGCGACAAGCTGAACCTGACCGACGAGCAGGCCCGGGCGATCCTGGCCCTGACCCTGAGCCGCCTCACCGGCCTCGGCCGCGACGACATCTTCAATGAAGCGCGCAGCCTGGCCGAGACCATCCAGTCGCACCTGACCCTGCTGTCGGACCGCGCCAACATCCTGGCCGTGATCCGCGAGGATCTGCTGAAGGTGAAGGACGAGTTCGCCGTGCCGCGTCGGACCGTTATCGGCGAGGGCGACGCCGAGATGGAGGACGAGGACCTGATCCCGCGCGAGGACATGGTCGTCACCGTCACCCATGGCGGCTACGTCAAGCGCGTGGCGCTGAACGCCTACCGGACCCAGCATCGCGGCGGCAAGGGCCGCTCCGGCGTGGCGATGAAGGAGGACGACGCCGTCGTCGGCGTGTTCTCGGCCTCGACCCACACGCCGGTGCTGTTCTTCGCCACCAACGGCAAGGCCTACAAGCTGAAGACCTGGCGCCTGCCGCTGGGCAATCCGCAGTCGCGGGGCAAGGCCTTCGTCAACCTGCTGCCGATCGAGCCGGGCGACAGCATCATGAACGTGCTGCCCCTGCCCGAGGACGAGGCGGAATGGGCGAACTACGACATCATGTTCGCCACCAGCTCCGGGGACGTGCGCCGCAACAAGCTGTCGGACTTCGCCACCGTCAACCGGGCCGGCAAGATCGCCATGAAGCTGGAGGACGGCGACCGCATGGTGGGTGTGGCCCTGTGCACCGCCGAGGACGACGTCATGCTGACCACGGCGCTGGGCCGGGCGATCCGCTTCAAGGCCGACGACGTCCGGGTCTTCAAGGGCCGCGACTCGACGGGGGTGCGCGGCGTCCGCCTGCAGGAGGGCGACGAGGTCATCTCCATGGCCGTCCTCTCCCGCGTCGACGCGACGCCGGAGGAGCGCGCCGCCTACGTCAAGCACGCCAACGCCATGCGGCGCGCGGCGGGCGAGGCCGAGGACGAGGCTCCCTCGCCCGAAGTCGACGAGGAGGCCGCCGGCGACGCCGTCCTGTCCGTCGAGCGGATCGCCGAGCTGGGAGCGGCCGAACAGTTCATCCTGACGGTCACCGAGACCGGCTTCGGCAAGCGGTCGTCCGCTTACGAGTACCGACGCACGGGTCGGGGCGGGCAGGGGCTGACGGCCCACGGTCTCGGCGGTCGCGCCGGGACCCGGCTGGCGGCGTCCTTCCCGGTCGAGGAGGGCGACGACCTGTTGCTGGTCACCTCGGGCGGCCAGATGATCCGCACCCCGGTCGGTCAGGTCCGTATCGTCGGGCGCGCCAGCCAGGGGGTGACCATCTTCCGCACCGCCGAAGGCGAGCGCGTGGTCTCCGTCGAACGTCTGCCCGACAGCGGCGGCGGCGAGGGCGAGGACTCCGGCGCCGAAGCAGCCGAAGAGAGCGGCGACACCTGATCATGGCCGCCGGCGATCTCCGCATCGACGGGGCGCCGGCGTCGCCGAACGATCTCGCCCGCCTCGCCCTCGTCAACTACGGGGCCTACACCTCGTTCAGGGTGGAAGGTGGGGCCGTGCGGGGGCTGGACCTGCACCTCGCGCGGCTCGAAGCCTCGGCGATCGAGCTGTTCGGAGAGGCGGTCGGCGAGGAGCGGCTGCGCCGCCTGATGCGCGCGGCGGTGAGCGACCGGCCGGACTGCTGGCTCCGCGTCAGCCTGTTCTCGCTGCAAATCGGCCCCCGCACGCCCGAGTGGCGGGGCGTCCCCAAGGTGATGACCGCGGCGCTTCCGCCGCCGCCGCCCCTGGCGGAGTCGCTGCGCCTGCAGGTCCAGCGGCACTCTCGTCACGCCCCGCACCTGAAGCATTCGGGCGCCTTCGACCTGATCCGCGCCCGTCGGCTGGCGCGGGCCGCGGGCTTCGACGACGCGCTGTTCGTGGACGAGGCGGGTCGGGTTTCCGAGGGCAGTCTGTGGAACATCGGCTTTCTCTCGGGCGACCTGGTGGTCTGGCCGGACGCGCCGATGCTCGCCGGCGTCGGGCAGGCGCTGGTCCGCCGGGGGCTCGCCGCTGCGGGGCTGAACGACACCGTCGCGCGGGTGGACCTGCCTGACCTGGGTCGGTTCGACGGCGCCTTCATCTGCAACAGCGCCACGCCGGTCTGCGCGGTCGTGGCGATCGGGGACCATGGCTTCGCCGTGCGGGGCGAGTCGATCGAGCGTCTGCGCGCCGCCTGGGCCTCCAACCCGCCCCAGCCGATCTAGGCCCGCCGGCCGTCGCCTGCTAAACCCGGCGAAGCGGCGGGGAGAACTGCATGCGCATCGGGCTCTACCCCGGCACCTTCGATCCCATCACCAATGGGCACATGGACATCATCGGCCGGGCCGTGAAGCTGGTCGACCGGCTGGTGATCGGGGTGGCGCGCAATGACGACAAGGGGCCGCTGTTCACGACCGACCAGCGGGTCGAGATGGTCCGGGCCGAGGTCCGGCGCTTCGGGCCGCAGGTGGAGGTGCGGGCCTTCTCCAGCCTGCTGATGCATTTCGCCGAGGAACTGGACGCCACCGTCATCGTGCGCGGCCTGAGGGCCGTGGCCGACTTCGAATACGAATTCCAGATGACGGCGATGAACCAGCGCCTCAATGCCGACATCGAGACGGTCTTCCTGATGGCCGACCCGCGGCATCAGGCCATCGCCTCCCGTCTGGTCAAGGAGATCGCCCGACTGGGCGGCGATATCGAGAGTTTCGTCAGCCCCGCCGTCGCGGCGGCGGTGGTGGACAGGGTCAGGGCGTAGACATGCGAACACTGTGGGTGGCGGCCGTTGCGACGGCCATGATGGCTGGCGCGCCGGCGGCGGCGCAGGACTGGCGGCCGGTGGCGCCGGAGAACCTGCTGGTCATCGACACGGCCAAGGGCCGGATCCTCGCGGAACTGGATCCGCGAGCGGCGCCGCGGGCCGTGGAGCGGATCCGCACCCTGGCCGACCAGGGCTTTTACGACGGCCTGAAGTTCCACCGGGTGATCCCCGACTTCATGGCCCAGACCGGAGACCCCGAGGGCACCGGAGCCGGCGGCAGCGAGCTGCCGGACATCCCCGGCGAGTTCGAGTTCCGTCGGGGCCGCGGGGACCCCTTCGTGCGGATCGGGGATCCGGCCGCGAGCGGCTTGCAGCGCGGGCTGCTCGGCTCGATGGCGGTGACGACCCAGCCAGACGCGCAGATGATGGTGACCGCCGACTTCAAGGCCTCGGCGATGGCCCTGTTCTGTCCCGGCGTGCTGGGGATGGCCCGCAACGGCGATCCGGACAGCGCCAACAGCCAGTTCTTCATCATGACCGGGCGCAACGACAACCTCGACGGCGCCTATACGCCCTTCGGCCGGGTGCTGGCCGGGCTCGACGCCGTGCGGGCGCTGAAGAGCGGCTCCGAGGCCGAGGACGGCCGGGTCGTCGATCCGGACGTCATGACGCGGGTGCGCACCGCCGCCGCCCTGCCCGAGGCGGACCGGCCGACAGTGCGGGTGCAGACGCCCGCGAACGCCGCCTTCCTCGCCGAGGTCGAGCGCGTCCGGACCGCGGCCGGCCCCCGGTTCGACATCTGCGACGTGCAGCCGGCGGTCGAGGTCGCGGACTGACGGGACGTTCCGGGGAGGGAACCATGAGATCGTTGCTCGCCATCGCCACGCTGCTCGCCGCCGGCGCCGCCGCGGCCCAGGAGGCGCCTCCCGCGCCGCCGCCGCCCACGCCCGCGACCACCATCGCGGACACCGACTGGCGGGCGGTGCCGCCGGCGAACCTGCTGGTGATCGACACCACCCGGGGGCGGATACTGGTCGAGCTGTTGCCCGAGGTCGCGCCGCGGCACGTCGAGCGCATCCAGCTGCTGGCGCGGGCCGGCTTCTACGACGGACTGGCCTGGCACCGGGTCATCGACTGGTTCATGGCCCAGACGGGCGATCCCCTGGGCACCGGCGAGGGGCAGAGCTTCCATCCCGATCTGGCGGCCGAGTTCACCTTCCGCCGCGACCCGTCGATGGCCTTCGCCGCCGTCGCCGAGCCGCAGGGCGCCCGGGTCGGCTTCCTCCAGTCGCTGCCGGTGCAGACCCAGCCCGACGCCGCCTTCGCCCAGACGGGGGACGGCAAGGTGCACGGGTGGGGGCTGTACTGTCCCGGGGTCGCGGGCATGGCCCGGGACGAGGATCCGGACACCGCCAACAGCCAGTTCTTCATCATGCGCCAGGCCTACCCGGCTCTCGACAAGCGCTACACGGTGTGGGGCATGACGGTCGGGGGGCTGGACGTGGTGCGGGCGCTGCAGGTCGGCGACGGCGACAACGGCATGATGGCCCAGGCCACGCCGGACCGGATGACCCGCGTGCGGATCGCCGCCGACCTGCCCGAGGCCGAGCGGCCGACGGTGCAGGTGCTGTCCACGGCCTCGGCCCGCTTCCGGGCGCTGGTCGACGAGGCGCGGACGGCGAAGGGGGCGGACTTCTCGGTCTGCGACGTGGCGCTGCCGACTCAAGTGACCGACGGCTGACCCCCGCCGCTCCGGCGACGCCTGCGGCGCCGGGGCTTTCGATCCTCGCGCATGCGGCGGAGCAGGAGGCCTTCGCGCAGGCCGCGGTCGGCGACGCGCACCCGGTCCGAGGGCCAGGCGCGCTGCACCGCCGCCATGATGGCGGCTCCCGCCAGCACCAGATCGGCGCGGTCGGGGCCGATGCAGGACTCGGCGGCGCGGCCGTGCGGCCCCATCGCCTTCAGCCGGTCGGCGGCGGCCTCGCACTCGGCGCGGGTCATCCAGAGGCCGTCGACGAGATTGCGCTGGTAGCGCTCCAGACCCAGGTGGATGCCGGCCAGACTGGTGATCGCGCCGGAGGTGCCGACGAGGTGGGCGCGGCCGGCGGCGAAGACGTGGCGGAGCGCGGGGTCCGCCGGGGCGGCGGCGAGGGCGGCGGCCATCTCGGCCACCATGGCCTCATACCAGGCCGCATGCGCCGCCGCGCCGCCCTCGGCCGGCTCCGGATGGCGCTCGGCGAGGGTGACGACGCCGATCGGGGCGGACATCCAGGCCTCGGAGACGAAGCCCGCGGCCGAGCGGCGCAGCCAGCTGAGTTCGGTGGATCCGCCGCCGACGTCGACCACCAGCACCGCCTCGGCGGCCGGGTCGAACAGGTTCAGGCAACCCTCGACCGAGAGCCGGGCCTCCTCGACCGGGTCGATGACCCGCAGACGAAGACCGGTGCCGGCCCGGACGCGCTCGATGAAGGCCGCGCCGTTGTCGGCCTGACGACAGGCCTGGGTAGCGACCGCCATCAGCCGGTCCGGGTCCACGCCGCGGCGGACGAGGCGCTCCCCGCACAGCGCCAGCGCCTCGTAGGCGCGTTCCATGGCGGTCTCGTCGAGGCGGCCGGTGCGCGACAGGCCTTCGCCCAGCCGGACGATGCGGCTGAAGGAGTCGACGACGCGGAAGCCGTCGCGGGCCGGCCTGGCGATGAGCAGGCGGCAGTTGTTGGTCCCCAGGTCGAGCGCGCCGTAGAGCGGCGTCTCGCGACCCGGCGTCCCGGATCCGACGGGCGCGCCGCCGCGGGCGCGCGAGCCGTCGGATCGGCGGGACTGGGACCCGGGCCGGCGCG